>JABSQA010000011.1 GCA_013213825.1 Henriciella sp. | reverse complement strand
CCTCGTGTGGATCTCGGGATGGAACAATCTAATGCTGATTTCGTTCGCTCACTGATCGTCGACGGTTTGGTCAATGCCGTGCACGATATCAGCGATGGTGGAATTTTGTGTGCGGTGACCGAAGCAGCGATGGCATCTGGCGTGGGCGCGCAGCTCAACTGGAACGCTCAAGACCTGACCGCCGTCGAATTTCTGTTTAACGAGCGCCAATCTGAGTACGTCTTGGCCGTCTCGCCCGAACACCTGGATTTGGTCCTTAAACGCGCCGGACCGAACGCAAGTGGAATCCCAAGAGCGTTTGTTCAAGGTAGCTTCTCAGGAGATAAGATTGCTTGGAACGATAGTGGTTCGGTGAAAGGATCAATATCCCTGTCCCGCCTCCGCGAAGCCCACGAAGGTTGGCTGCCGACGTATATGAACGCAGTGGACTAGAGCCTCTCCTTATGTCCGAAGATACCTGCGGAGGCAGGTATCCATGGACGGTCTCATCCTGTTGCACTTGAGTCAACTTAAGTCCCTGGACCCCTGCCTGCGCAGGGGTCTACGGAGCGGGATTAGAACCGATAGCTGAGCCCGAGCTGAACCACGGGCCATAGCTCATAGTCTTCGATCTCATTCTCAATGTCTTGAATCTCGCGCGCCAGTTCGGCTTGCAGGATTGGATCATTGGATAAGGTTCCGCCAACCGCATCCAGCGTGACATCACCTGAGCCAAACACGGCAGCCCCGGCCATGATGTTGAAGCCCCAATGGCCGCTGCCGGTGAAGGTCGTGTCGAAGCCAAGCCCCAAGAAGGGCGCGACATCATCAAAGGCGACATCGCCTTCCAATCGACCATACTCTGCTGGGGTGAAAGTGACGCCACCAATGTCAACCGCCACGGTTGAGGACGCAACCAGGTCAATCTCTTTGCCCCCCGCATAGGCCCCGCCGGTGAGGAAGAAACTATTGCCGAACGGGTGCACATCGACAAACGCGCCAAAGCCGGAAAAGTCGGGTTCACCTTCATATGTGATGTCATCGACATCAATATCGACATCGAAGGTCAGATAATTGGCGCCCGCGCGGAGCTGAAAATACTCGTTCACTTGGAACTGGCCTTCAACGCTTCCGCCCATCGTGCCAATGCCACCTGTAACGGCGAAATCGCCTTGCGCGCTGGCCATGCCGGTCATCCCAGTGGCGGCCAAGACCAGTAAAGCAAGTTTAGTGTGAAGTCGCATAATCCGTCTCCTAGCTTTCATAGCCAGCAGTGTCGGAGCGCCAGGTGAAACAAAGGTGAAATCCAACAAATATTACGGAGATTTCACGCAAGTCTTAGCTAACTATAGTCGAACGAAATTCGCTCTTCCCGACGAAGGGAAGAGCGGCAATGCTTTGAATGCCTGTCATTCCCTCCCCGTGGATACCCGCGCAGGTGGGTATCCAAGGGCGATAATCTCCACCTGGTCATGAGGTTCTTATCGTCCATGGATCCCTGTATGCACAGGGATCGCCGGAGGAGCGTGTACCCGCGGCCTCAAACGTCCAAGGCCGTGCCCCGGACGGATGAGCGATGTCTAAATCAGCTCATAGTCTTCCAGTTTCACTTCTGCGACCGCAGCCGCATAGTCGCGCGTGTGGGAAGACCAGTTTTGCGTGATCTTGCCATGCTCATTCTTGTACCAGCTATTGCAGGCAGGATCGGCCCAGACGGTCTTGTCTAAATCGGCTTGGACTTGCGCGTTGAAACGGTCTTGCGCGGCTTTGGTCGGGACCATGGCGGCATTGCCGCTCTCCGTCAGACCATCGAGCGCTTTCACAGCATACTCAACCTGTCGCTCAAGCATGAACGTGATCGAGTTGTGCCCCAGATTGGTGTTCGGGCCGTAGAGTACGAACAGGTTCGGGAAATCTGCGACGGTGATCCCGAGATAGGCTTCAGGATAGTCTTTCCAAACATCATTGAGGTGCGCCCCACCCCGGCCCTGAACATCGACCGACCAGCGCCAACCCGTGGTCTCAAACCCGGTTGCAAAGGCGATCACGTCCAGATCGTGATGCGTGCCGGATGCGGTTTGGACACCTGTGGCATCGATCGTCTCAATCCCATCCGTCTCCAGCGTCACATTCTCCTGGGTCAAAGCCGGGAAGTAGTCGTCCGAAATCAGGATCCGGCGACAACCCACCGGATAATCTGGGGTCAGCTTGGCCCGCAGGTCCGGATCCGCCACTTGCTTGTTCATATGATTGATCGCGATCGTGTGATATGCGGCGCGGCCTTCTGGCGTCCACTTAAAGGCCTGCCAGAAATACGTGTCGGCATTCTGATAGATGATTTCGCGGTTCATCGCGCCAAGCTTCATGGCCGACTCAGGATCCGTTCCGAGCAGCGCACCCTCTTCCATACTCAATTGAACATCGCGGCGCGGAATGACCCAGTTTGGGCTACGCTGGAAGACGACCAGTTCTGAAGCCTCCTTGGCGATTTCAGGAATGATCTGCACCGCACTCGCGGCGCTGCCAATGATTCCGACACGTTTGCCTTTGGTCTCAATTGAATGATCCCAACCTGCGGAGTGCGTGATCGCCCCTTGAAAGTCATCTTTGCCCGGAATCGCTGGCCAATTTGGGCGGTTCAGCTGGCCCAATGCCCCGATCACCGCATCGCCTGTATAGGTGGCGCCACTTACCGTGGTGACGGTCCATGTTTTCGACGCCTCATCCCAAACCGCTTCGGTCGCTTCATCGCCAAGATGAACATTAGGGCGGAGTTGGTAACGATCGGTAATCTCTTCGGCATAGGCTTGGATCTCTCCGCCTTGCGGATAGGCGCGGCTCCAATTTACGCTTTGCGCAAAGCTGAACTGGTAAAGCGCAACGGGCACGTCACAGGCCACACCAGGATACGTGTTCTGCGCCCATGTGCCGCCAACCCGGTCCATTTTCTCAACAATTGAGTATGTGTGCCCAGCTTCTTGAAGTTTGATCGCTGCGCACAGGCCGCCGAGGCCCGCCCCAATGATGATGACGTGTTTTCCCGCCATGGCTCGTACTCCTCCGTCGTCTTATTATTTTGACAACAGGATGGCGTATCAGGCGTGCAAAGCAAGGGTCACGCGGGGAGAACGGCGCGTGCGTTAGACGCCTTTCGTTGCCTCTCTCGCGGGATGCCGTGGGTAGACACCCAGGATTTTGAGCGAATTCGAAAAGAAACCAAGTTCTTCCAAAGCCAACTGAACAGGACGTTCGTCTGGATGGCCTTCAATTTCAGCATAGAATTGCGAGGCGCTGAACGAGCCCTCGATTTGATAGCTCTCCAGCTTGGTCATGTTGACGCCATTAGTGGCAAACCCGCCCAGTGCTTTATAGAGCGAGGAGGGAATGTTGCGCACTTGGAACAGAAACGCCGTCATGCTCGGCCCGTCTTCTGGCGAGAGGTCGAGTGGCTCAGGCGCCATAATCACAAAGCGGGTTGTGTTATGCGCCGCGTCTTCAATATCGCGCGCCAGAATTTCCAAGCCGTATTCTTCCGCAGCCAATCCAGGTGCGATGGCCGCCGCGCTCTTATCGGCGCGCTCCGCCACTTGTCGCGCCGCACCCGCTGTATCTGCCGCTGTACGGGCCTGAATGCCATGCTCGCGCAGGAAGTTTCGACACTGCCCAAGCGCCATGACATGGCTATACGCACGTTCAATATCTGCCAAAGGGACGCCCGGGAGCGCCATCAATTGAAAGCGAATGCGCATTAAGTGCTCGCCAATCATGTGCAGACTGGTCGCGGGTAAGAGATGGTGAATGTCACCGACGCGGCCGGCAATCGTGTTCTCGACCGGAATCATGGCGAGTTGGGCTTCACCGCTTTCGACGGAGGAAATCACGTCCTCAAAGGTCCGGCAGGCAATGGGTTCATAGTCCGGATAGACGTCTTTGCAGGCGATGTGCGAATTCGCGCCGCGCTCTCCTTGATAAGCGATTTTTGCCTGAGCCATGTCTGCGGCCTCCCAATTTAACCGATCTCTTACAAAGCCCGGGGCAGAACTTGAAGAATCACTTGCCACCTGCGCGCTTTCGCCGCTGAAAAGCTTAACGCGCGATCTGCCACATCTATGTATATTGATTGCTAATGCATAGCGTGCCAGAAGGCGCGGCAAGATTGGAAATTGAGGGATCACCTATGGGCGAACTCGGACTGAACAAGATTTTTGGCGCCCTTCTAGCGTTAGCGCTGGTTGTTATGGGGCTTCGGGAAGTTTCAATGATCGTGTTTGGCGGTGGGCACCACCACCATAAAGAATACGAATCACTCAACGCTTGGGCGGAATCGAACTTCAAAGGTTATCGCGTCAACATTGCTGAAGTTGGCGGCGCTGGCGAAGTGATCGAAGAAATTTATGACCTTGGTGCTTTGTTGCTCGGTGCGGATCTAGCCCGCGGTGAGCGCAGCTTTAAGGCCAAATGCGCCTCTTGCCACACAATTGAGCAAGGCGGCTCTAACGGCACAGGCCCAAATCTCTATGCGACCATGGGTGCTGCAAAACAAAGCCATTCGAGCTTCAGCTATTCCGGCGCCCTCAACAATACAGATGGCGACTGGAGCTGGGAGAATATGGACGCATGGCTGGAAAACCCGGGCAGCTATGCCCGTGGCACCAGCATGGCATTTGCCGGCTTGAAGCGGGATGATGAGCGTGCCAGCGTTCTGGCCTACTTGGCCTCTTACAGCCCAGACGCACCGGCTCAACCAGAGCCCCTTCCAGAAGTGACCGAAGAGGGTGACGCAGAAGAAGCCGCTGGCGATCTTTCTGAAACCGACGAAACGGTCATCGATGGTGGTGAAGCAAGTGCTGCCGAAGACGCTGCTATTGAAGCTGAAGCTGCCGCAGACCAGGCGATTGAAGAGGCAGCCGATGCGGGTGCTGGCGCGATTGCTGAGGCCACGGAAGCCGCTGTCTCTGTCGTAGAGACTGTCACGGACGCAACAGACGAAGCCGCTGATGAAGTCACGGAAGCTGTCGAAACAGTGACCGATATCGTCGAAGAAGAAACTACACCTGAAGAGTAAGCCAGGGTGGTTGCACACCCTGCAATTTAGACACAACAATACGGCGAGCCCCTAAAGGCTCGCCGTATTCCGTTGCGATCCGCTCAATCGCTGGCCAGAGCGGTTCTTTCAGCGTGGTCATGAAAGTCCCATTGGCATGCAAGAGCGTCTGGGCATCGAGCATAATACCGATATGACCCTTCCAGCAGATCAGGTCATTGCGTTGCAGCACTCCTGGCGCGCGCCAGTCTTCAATCGGGGTTCCGAACCATTCACGCTGCATGTCGCTATCGCGCGGCGCGGCAATCCCGCAAGCGCCAAAGGCGATCTGGACCAAGCCTGAGCAATCTAGTCCCAGACAATCGCGGCCACCCCAAAGGTATGGGGTTGTTAGATAGCGCTCGGCAACTGCCGCTGGATCCGTCTCAAACTCATTTGCTGGCGCGACCAGATGATCGACAATCCATCCCGCGCGCTCAAACCTTAAATAGCGCCCCTCGCGTTCGCCAGTCGCGGTCAATTGAGCGCCAATCCCGATCACGAAGTTTGCGGCCGCGGTGATGCTCGGCTCGGCATATGTGTGCAGACGTGGAACTGTTACTCGGTGCGTCGCCTTCAAAACCGGCGCCGACAAAGCATCCATCAATGCCCAGCCGACATAGCCATCTTGCAAGCCTTGAACGAGACCGAACTCCCCTTCCTCATGGTGGAGAATGACGGTCTCGCCGAATAGGATCTGGCTTATCTGCGTTGCATCTGGTGCGGGTGTTTTGCGGAGAGCCACGACCCCTGCAGTGACTTGCATCAACGCACGATCGCCCCCTTCGGGGAGCGTTAGACGGTCGTCTTGATAAGTCAGCATCAGTCACCCTCACGTGAATCAGGTCACAGATATAGACGGAAAAACAAGGAAAAGTTTAGGCGACGGCACGGCTACCTGATGATCCGATGTCACCGTCAATTTCGCCCGCTTCCGCCGCTTGGATCCGCCCGCCAAAAGCGCGTAACCAATCCATCCCTTGCGTCGTGCGTTCAATATGGACGCTGCGCAAGTCGTTTTCGTCCGGGATGCGTTTGATTAGTAGATTGCGTTCAAGCACATCCAATGCACGGGTCACAGCGGGCTTGGCGATGTTCAAATGGTTCGACAAACCACGAACGGTGTGCGGGCCAGGTGTCAGCGCGACGGTCATCAAAACCGCTTGTTGGCGCGCGGTCATGTCAGACTCATCAGACCGGACATAGGCCGTTAGAGCACAGCGCCAGAGGTCCAGTGCCTGTCTTTGTGTCATCGCCATATCGCTCACCCCGAAATTCGTTTGATAAGCGAATCAGAATCCGATTTGCGACTCGCGTAAAGAGTCCAGTGAATTTTTTTACTCACCCGCCGGACCGATCTTGTGGATCAGTCCGGCGCGCTAGATTCTAGAAGCTGAGCACCTTGGCGTACCGCACATGTGGTAGCGATTTTAGCTGTTTAACCAAGTCGGTCGTTGGTTCGCTATCAATTCCGATTAATGCAATCGCTTCCCCGCCTGCATCTGTACGTCCGAGATGGAAAGTTGCGATATTGATCTCTTCCTTTCCGAGCAAAGCGCCGAGCGACCCGATGAAACCCGGCTTATCGAGATTGTTGACGTAGAGCACGGTCTCAGAAAAATCGCCTTCCAGCGCCATGCCTTTAACTTCAACAATTCGGGGCTGACCGGCAATCAGCGTCCCGGCCAGCGAGCGCCAGCCTGGCTCTGGATCGTTCTCAGTTCGTTTGGTGAGAACTTTGATCCGGATCAGGCTGTCATAGACCGGACTGTCATCCGTCTTCGTCTCAGACAGTTTGACCCCGCTCTCATTTAGGATAGCCGGTGCGGAAACCATATTCACATCGCCGCGCGAGGCGCGCAACAAACCCGCCAAAGCCGCCGCGGTGAGCGGCTTGCGGTTTAGCTCTGACACTTCACCTTCATACTCAATAACGACTTCTTCAAAGCCGTAATCGCTGATCTGCCCGGCGAATAAGCCCAGCTTCTCGGCCAAGCTCGCGAAGGGTTTGATCCGCGGGGCTTCATCCGCTGAGATCGATGGCATATTGAGCGCATTGGTGACGGCGCCGGAGAGCAAATAGTCACTCATTTGTTCCGCCACTTGCAGCGCAACATTCTCTTGCGCTTCGCTCGTCGCCGCGCCGAGATGCGGCGTCGCAATGAAGTTAGGAGCGCCGAACAGAACGTTTTCCTTGGCTGGCTCTTCGGCAAAGACATCGAACGCCGCCGCAGCAATGTGGCCAGACTTTAAGCCTTCGGCAACAGCCGCTTCGTCAACCAGTCCGCCCCGCGCACAGTTGACGAGGATCAGGCCCTTTTTGGTTTTCGCCAAGGCTTCGGCAGATAGAATATTGCGCGTTTGATCCGTTAGTGGCGTGTGCAAAGTGATCGCATCTGCGCGTGCCAGCATCGCATCCAAATCCTCCGCTTTCTCAACGCCAAGTTCCACGGCACGCTCTTCGGTTAAGAAGGGATCATAGGCGAGGACTTTCATTTGCAGACCCTTGGCGCGCTCAGCAACGCGCGCACCAATATTGCCGCAGCCGATCAAACCGAGCGTTTTGTAGGAAAGCTCGGTGCCCATAAAGGCTTTCTTTGGCCATTCGCCAGCCTGCGTGCCTGCATTGGCAGCTGGGATCTGGCGGGCCGCCGCGAACATCATGGCAATGGCATGCTCCGCCGTCGTGACCGCATTTCCGAACGGCGTGTTCATCACCACAACGCCTTTGCCTGTGGCGGCTTTAATGTCGATATTGTCGACGCCAATCCCCGCACGGCCAATCACTTTCAGATTGTCTGCCGCAGCGATGACATCCGCGTCAGGCTTACAGGCTGAACGAACAACTAGGCCGTCAAATTCAGGAATTTTAGCAATCAGCTCGTCTTTACTGAGCCCCACGGCGGTTTCGGTTTCGAGGCCGCGATTGTGAAAAATCTCCACGGCCGCGGGTGCAAGTTTATCTGCTATCAGAACTTTAGGCATCTGCTTCTCCAAAGCGCCAGTCGGCGCGATCTAATCTGTGAACAAGGCAATCATCGTCTTCAAACAGACGACGTTCGAGTGGGCGAAAGCCCAAGCGCCGGTAAAAGCGGTGGGCATCCGTATTTGAGGTCAGAGGGTCAATGATAATGGCTTCGACGTTGGTGTCGGCGAAAGCCTGGTTAATCGCCATCTTCATCATCTGCGTACCAAGCCCTTTGTTCAGACAGTCTTTCTCACCAATCCAGATATCCATTGCGCGCAGATTAGGAGGGCAGTCCTTGCCCCAATAATGCGTACGCTCCAGGGCTGGATCGATGATTTGCATGGCGCCAAATGGACGTCCGTCGAGTTCGGCGATGAAATAGGCGCTGGCCGGGTCGTCATTGCTAATCTCTTCGAGCCATTCGGCATCTTCGAAAGCCACATCAGCATTCGGATCATCACTGGTCGCAGCGATGACATGAGGTTCGCGATCCCATCTTTCGAGATGAGGCACGTCTGCTGGCGTGGCTGGTCGAAGCTGGACTGTCATGGGCTTGGCCCGCGTCGCTTAAAGCGCTGCCAATTCTTCCGCGAAGGCCCAATCGAGCCAAGGCGTGAGTTTGGCGACATCATCCGGCTCTACGGTTGCCCCGCACCAGATGCGTAATCCGGGAGGTGCTTTGGCATAGCCATTGGCATCGAAGCAAGCGTCTTCGTCTTCCAATCGCTTCATCATTCGTTTGAGGAAGGCGCGCTGACCGGCTTCGTCTAGTTTCGCGTAAGTTGGGTGAACCAAAGAGAAGGTGACACCAGAATTCGAGCGAACAGCCTCATCAGCACACAGGAATTCTACCCAATCGGTCTTTTCAACCCAGTCGGTGAGGATGGCCAACGACCGGTCAGACCTGGCCTTCAAACCTTGATAACCACCGCACTCCTCCGCCCAATCGAGCGCTTGGAGATAGTCTTCGGTGCACAGCATTGACGGCGTATTGATCGTATTGCCTTCAAATAGCGCTTCATTGAGCTTGCCGCCTTTGGTCATCCGGAACAGTTTCGGAAGGGGGCGGTCAGGCTTGTAGCTCTCCAGACGGCGAACCGCGTTCGGCGATAGAATGAGCATGCCATGGGCCGCTTCCCCGCCGAGCATCTTTTGCCAAGAATAGGTCACGACATCGAGCTTTTCCCACTCCATATCTTGGGCAAATACCGCTGAAGTTGCGTCGCAAATCACGACACGGTCTGGGTTTGGCTTGATCCAGTCGGCGTTGAGAATACGAACGCCTGAGGTCGTACCATTCCAGGTGAACACGATATCCGCATCGTCGCGCGCCTGCTCAAAAGGCGGCAGCACACCGTAATCTCCGACATGGATATTACAATTATCAAGCTTGAGCTCGTTGACGGCGTCCGTGACCCAGTCTTTGCCAAAGCTTTCCCACGCAAACACGTCGACAGCGCGCTGACCCAGCATGGACCACATGCACATTTCCACCGCGCCAGTGTCCGACGCTGGCACGATCGCGACGCGATAATCATCAGGCAGACCGAGAATATCTTTCGTCCGCTCAATCGCTTGCTTCAGCTTTGCTTTCGCGGTGGCAGAACGATGAGAGCGACCGAGCGCTGCTGTTTCGAGTTTTTCGAGAGAGAATCCAGGACGCTTTGCAGTGGGTCCGGAAGAAAAATGCGGGCATGCAGGGCGCACGTCCGGCTTGGCGACGTCAGTCATCTGTTTGTACTCCTATCCTTACAGATAGGCTGACCTTCGTTGGGGAAGGCTGGCCCACCGCGCATATGGCGCAGCCTGGGCCGAAACGCAAGATAAGATTATGAGAGCGTGTTGCGCCGGTCAGGCGCGTTATGCCGCGACGCGGACGCCGCCTTCGGCGCCTGGCATTTGCTCTAATAAGAAATCGTGGAAGGTCTCAGCGCGCTGAATGAACCGATTGAATGGCAGTTTTGCCTTGAACACGGCTTGCGGCGCGACATTTGCCCCGCACTTTAACGCGGTTTCGACCGCTTGGTCGCGTTCCGGTTGGGCTGAGCAGACCGCGATGCGGTGTTTGCCCATGTTCGCGACCCGCGCGATGGTCATATCACCATCGAAGCTGTCTGGTAGAGTCAGGTCTAGGACGACCAAATCAAAACGTTCTAAACGCAAGCGATTTTCCGCTTCCATCAAGGTCGTTGCCATAACCAGATCAACAGGCACTCTCGCCCGTGCGGCCTTATCCGCTGCAACCATTAGAAGCTCGCGAACCGGCTCGTGATCCTCGACCCAAAGAACTTTCATCAATACACCCTTACGACTCTACAGTGTTTCCCCGGCGCTTCTCGCCTAGCCCTCTTCTGAAACGCACATTGCCACGAGTGGATTACGGGATGGTAAAGCGAAAGTGACCAAAGTGTTGACAATGTTACAGTTTACAGTCGGCTGATCGAGGTCGTCGCCAAGCTGGCACGAACTGTGATAGAGATGTCATAATTGCAATAAACCCAATAAAGACGGGAAAATATGACCAGCAAATCACTGCCAGCCGCGAGTACGCAGGCCGCTTTCCTAGCGGAGCTGGAGTCCAGTGATGATCATATTGTTGATCGGCTGATAAAAGAACGTTGCCCAAGTTTTGTCGATCATTGGTCCTGGCCAGTGATTCGCCCAATGCTTTACGGCGTGCTCGGCTATGGTCGCGCCTGCCGAACGACGGATTATCTGCAGACTCTTAATGGCGGCGACAGTTTCGACCATTTGGCTGAAGAATTATCGGTCGATTTGACCCTGAATGCGATTGAGCGAATGCCAAAGGAAGGCCGTCTCGTCGTCGCCGCGAATCACCCCACCGGACTGGCCGATGGCGTGGCTGTATGGGATGCGCTTCGCAAAGTCCGTCGTGATATTGTGTTCTTTGCCAATGCGGATGCCCTACGCGTTAATCCCGGTTTCTCCGATGTGCTCATCCCGGTGGAATGGGTCATGGACAAACGCTCGCCTGCGAAAACACGCGAAACTCTGCGCCTCGCCAAAGAAGCGTTTGCAGAAGAAAAATGCGTCGTCATTTTCCCGTCCGGCAAATTGGCGAAGAAAATTGACGGTGTCCTCACCGAACAAGATTGGATGCCGACGGTTGTCAGCTTGGCGCGAAAACACAAAGCCCCGGTCCAACCGCTAAATCTCCAAGCGACCAATTCCTGGCTGTACTACTTATTTTCAGAGCTCAACGGCGAACTCCGCGACATTACGCTGTTCCACGAATTGCTGAACAAACGCGGCAGCTCTTTCGAAATGACGTTCGGCCCCCTCATTGCGCCAGAGCGACTCGAAGGCGATGCAAATGCATTGACGCTGGCGCTCAGGGAATATGTCTCGACACATTTGGCGAACGGTCCTGAGACTGAGTTCGAGACCGTAGATTAAGGCCGCTCCCGAAAGAGCGGCCCTGGACCCCTTAAGCTGTTTCGGTCGCGTGATCGTCGCCATACCAATCGACATTTCTGGTCAGGTACATGGTCAATGCAATCGCGGCAAAACTGGCCAACGCACCAGCGAGCAGCGCTTGGCTCTCTGCCCGCATCAGGACATAAATCAGCGCATATATACCGCCCATAATACCGAGTGCTCGCAGACCGTATTTGCGCGCTCTAAACACGTTTGCGGCATACAGGCTTGTCACGCCAACGGTCATTGACGCAGCGATTAAGAAGGCAATGTCGAAGCCAACGCGCTCGGAAAAAGCTAAGAGCAGCATATAGAATATTGCCTGCGCCAAGCCGACCAAAATGTATTGGGCGGGGTGGGCGCGTTTCTGGCTCGTGGCTTCGAACAAAAAATAAGCCAAGAACACGAAGCCAATAAACATGGCTGCATATTTCAATGCGCGGTCGATGCTCTGATAAGGGCTGGCCTCTTTGATAAACTGAATCGCCATATCATGCTGATTCCAGGCGGTGATGACGTTCAAGTCACTGTTACGTCCCGCGCCTGGAATGCCACGCGCCATATATGGCACGCGCCAGGTGGCCTCGAATCCGGCCTCTGTTTCACCGACATTGTGCTGATTGGGCAGGAAGCCACCAACAAAACTAGGGCTCGGCCAATTCGAACTTAAAGTCAGCGTTGTATCCTTGGCGAAGGGCCCAACCGCCAATCGCTGCGCTCCCGTTAGCAATAAGCTGACGCGAACATCGAACGGGGAGTCGGAATTCTCCAATCCGTCTAAACGTCCCCCGGCGAGCTTCACACCCGCCACCGGCACGCGATAATATCCGTCTCCGTTCAGTGATCGGGAGACGGGCTCCATGGAGACTGAACGACCATCTATGCTCGCCTGTACAGCGTCTTTGATACCGCGTGTGTCACTCACGCCGACAAACAGTCTCGCATCAGACCAAATCGGAACCGCGTGCTCGGGCACCGCTTCAAGCAGGGCGGTCGGCGAAAACGTCGCCGCCATATCAATTTGCGCCTCATAGACGGGGATCGTGTGAATGCCGCGGCGCTTCTCTGCGACGTTGACTTGCGATACCGCCGTCCCGCTTTCTGCAAACGCGACCGCAATACCATAGACGAGATGATTGGGTTTAGTCGGATCCGGCATGTGCGAGTAAGGCACCGTAATCACCGGTCCCAATACGGATTGTTGCCCTCCCGCTGTTTCGCTGACTTGAGCGATGGCGAGATCCAAGCCGCTGCTGCGCTCATATACAATATTGTGAATGAGCATTGCTGGAATGGTCATGATCACAGCGAGTGCACAGACCAGCAGTAGCTTAAGTCCGGCGGACCGCCGTGGTAAAAAGTCGGTAAGTTTGGACGTCGATCTTGCTGCGACGGATGAGGATTGTTCTGTCATGGACAGTCTCCAGATTCGTGTAAAATTTTATCGGAGCCTGCGTATGTCGCTTACAGAAAAGGCGAGACCGCGGTCTCGCCTTGTTCAGATTACGAAAAGTTTAGGGCAGTCTTGAGATCGCCTTAGGCGTTCTTCACATTCGCTGTCAGCAAACCATGACAATGCTTGTATTTCTTGCCTGACCCACAGGGGCAGGGCGCATTTCTTGGCGTGTTCTTCCAACTCTCTTCTGCCTGCGCGACCATAGAATGGGGCGCTTGTTCGGCAACATTTTGCGGTGTGCCTGGCTGTTGGTTTTCGCCTGTGTCCGGGTCGAGACTGGTTTCAAAAGTCGGCTGCGGTGCAGCCGGAACAGGGCGCGGCTGAGGCGGTTGCACTTGCGCCGTCATCAGCCAGCGTGTGACCTCCAACCGCATTTCAGACAACATGTCATAGAACAGTTTGAACGCTTCTTCTTTAAACTCGTTCAGCGGATTGCGTTGCCCATATGACCGCAAGTGGATGACAGAACGCAACTGGTCGATCTGTTGCAAGTGCTGTCGCCAGCGCCCATCGAGCACTTGAAGCAAAACTTGCTTCTCAATCATCCGGAATTGACCATCCGCAGCGAGCTCGGCTTTTTGATTATAGGCCATATTCGCCGCTTCGAGGACACGCTCGGCGATTTCTTTGTTCGCTACGCCTTCTTCACTGGCCCATTCGGCAATGGGTAGATCCAGACCGAGCATCTCTAGGCAACGCTCGCGAAGGCCATCCGTATCCCAAAGTTCGGCATGCGCTTTTTCTGGCATATGATGGGCAACCATGCCCTCAATCACTTGCTCGCGCATATCCTCAATTTCGTCGAGCACACTGTCTGCATGCATAAAGTCGATGCGCTGCTCAAAGATCACTTTGCGTTGGTCATTGATCACATCGTCATATTTCAGAACGTTCTTCCGAATATCGAAATTACGCGCTTCGATTTTCTTCTGTGAGGTTTCAATCGCCTTATTCATCCAAGGATGTGTGATGCCCTCTTCCTCTTTGATGCCGAGGCCTTTCATAATCGAATTCAGGCGCTCAGCCGCGAAAACTCGCATCAGGTCATCATCGACTGAAATGAAGAATTTCGATTTACCAGGGTCCCCTTGGCGACCCGTCCGGCCACGCAGCTGATTGTCGATCCGGCGACTTTCATGGCGCTCTGTGCCGAGCACATATAAGCCGCCCGCGGCCAGCGCTTTTTCTTTGGCGACTTCAACCTCAGCTTTGATTTGGTCTTCGATCAATTGCAGCTCGCCCTCAGACGGTTCGCTGCCCTTTTTCTCGACATGATCTTGCACCGCTTTCGCGACGCGCATTTCGAAATTGCCGCCAAGCTGAATGTCTGTTCCGCGGCCAGCCATATTGGTCGCCACAGTCACCGCGCCAGGAACACCCGCATCCGCAACAATTTCAGCTTCTTGGGCATGGTGACGCGCGTTCAGCACTTTGTGCGGAATTTTTGCGGCTGTCAGATAAGTCGACACCACTTCTGATTTTTCGATCGAAGCCGTCCCGAGTAGAACCGGTTGGCCTTTGGCACGCGCTTCGCGCACTTCTTCGACAATCTCTTTATATTTCGCACCCGCGACCCGATAGACGACGTCATCATCATCAATCCGTTGGATCGGTTTATTGGTGGGTAGCTCAAAGGTCGATAGCGAGTAAATGTCCGCAAATTCAGACGCTTCGGTCATCGCCGTGCCGGTCATACCGGCCAGTTTGTCATATAAGCGGAAATAATTCTGGAAGGTGATCGAGGCCAATGTCTGGTTCTCTGGCTTGATATCGACGCCTTCCTTGGCTTCGATCGCCTGGTGCAGACCTTCTGACAAACGGCGGCCTTCCATCATCCGGCCGGTAAACTCGTCGATCAGCATGACCTGATCATCTTTGACGATATAATCTTTGTCGCGATGGAATAGTTTGTGCGCTTTTAGCGCTTGGTTCGAATGGTGCACGATGGAGACGTTTGATGGATCCCAAAGCGATCCTTCAATAATACCATCCTTGGTCAGGCGCTCTTCCATCTTTTCGAGGCCTTCTTCGGTGAAGACCACTGAACGCATTTTCTCGTCGAGATCGATATCCTCATCATCCAAGCCCGGGATCAGCTTATCAATCGTTCGGTACAGTTCAGAACGATCGTCGGTTGGACCGGAAATGATCAAAGGTGTGCGCGCCTCATCGATCAAAATGGAATCCACTTCGTCGACAATCGCAAAGGCGTGCCCGCGCTGCACCATTTGATCCAGCGCATATTTCATATTGTCGCGCAAATAATCGAAGCCGAACTCATTGTTCGTGCCATACGTGATGTCGCAAGCATAAGCCGCCCGTCGGTCTTCGTCCGACATCCGGCCGCCGCCTGGAACTTCGCCGCGGATGACGCCCGTGGTCAGGCCCAAGAAGCCATATAGCTTGCCCATCCATTCTGCATCGCGCGCGGCCAGATAATCATTCACCGTCACAACGTGAACACTATTTCCGCTAAGCGCGTTGAGATAAACGGGTAGGGTCGCCACTAAGGTTTTCCCCTCGCCCGTGCGCATTTCGGCGATCGCGCCATTGTGCAACACCATTCCGCCGAGCAATTGCACATCGAAATGGCGCATGCCAAGCGAGCGCTTGGCGCCTTCTCGGACGACCGCAAAGGCTTCATCCAGAATATCATCGAGGGACGCGCCGTCTGCGAGACGCTTGCGAAACTCATCGGTCTTGGCGCGTAAGGCTTGATCCGAAAGCGCCTCAATCATCGGCTCTAATGTATTGATCTTTTGTACACGGCGTCGCAAAGGCTTGAGCTTGCGATCATTCACGGAACCGAAAATCTTCTGAGCTACGGACAACATCGTAGGAGATACCACACTGTTTGAATTGACCCTAGAAATCACGAATTTCTTTCTAGGATATGGACGCATATGAAAATACGCCCGTAACAAGTCTCTCGACCACCACCTCATGCGGACTTAAGAACGCCGCATACCTGAGTCAATTAGTCGAATGCGTCAAAGGATGACCAGAAATGCCCAATAAACACGGTTCACTTGGCTTTGCATTGATCTCAGCCCTGGTTTTGGTCGGGTTGAGCGCTTGTGATTCAGACCCGATTCCAACCGTAACGACACCCGTGATTGATAGCGCCACCGCCGCCGTCGTGAACGGCGAAGCGATTTACATTCGAGATGTAGAATTGGAGGCTGTCGCCCAAGGTTTGATCGAAGCCGGTTCGGATTTTGGGCCGTCAGATCCTGACTTTCCGCAAATTCTCGAACAATTGATCGATCAGCGCTTATTGGCGCAGGAAGCCATCCGGCGCGGGCTCCATGAACGTCCTGAGACAGCGCGCCGCCTGGCAGCTGGGCGTGAACGCTTGCTCGGGAACATTCTGGTCGAAGACTTGGTTGCAACGGAAGTCACCGAAGAAGCCATTGATCGAATGTACGAAGAGCAGGTCAAATTGCAGCAATTGGATGATCAAGTCCGCGTCCGTCGAATCTCAGTCGAAACCGAAGCTGAAGCCCGCGCAATTTTAGCCGAATTGACCGACGGTCGCGACTTCGCTGAAGCGGCTTTGGAACATTCCACCGATATTCGTACGCGATTGGAAGGCGGTGATATGGGCTGGGTGGCCCCGAATGATTTGCCGGATCCGTATCCAGCTGTGATCGGTAACACGGTGACGGGCACGGTTTCCGAAGTGTTCGAGTCCGGTCTCGGATGGACGATTTTGAAGATCGATGAACGCCGCACCACGCCGCCTAAAACCAAGGAGGAGATGCGACCAGAGATCATCACATTTATGACCTTTACGCAGATCAGCGATATTTTGCGCGAGCTGCGATTCAGCGCCGAAATTTTGCAGGACGCCGAGGCTGCAACCTCTGCCGATGATGCTACTTCTGAAACACCAACCGACACAAACGACTAATGCTCAAACCCTCTCCTTTTGCGCCCGCGCAATTCCCTGAATTGCCGGTCATAGCAGGCGTTCGCACCGCCACTGCCTCGCGGGGGTTTTACGCCGCGCGCGGTTTAGACCGCGATGATGTGTTCTTATTCGAGTTTGCCCCAGGCACCACAACGGCCGGCGTGTTCACCATGTCGACCACGGCCTCGGCCGACGTCGCTTGGTGTCGCGAAGCGCTCCTTGCGGGGCAAGGCCAAGCTCGCGCTTTGGTGGTGAATTCAGGCAATTCCAACGCTTTTACAGGCCCTAAAGGCAAAGAAAAGAATGACGCCACTTTGGCCGCCATCGTGGCCAGTCTTGGTGCCCCGAAAACGCAGTGCTTTCTAGGCGCGACTGGCGTGATCGGAGAACCCCTGCCCGACCCCAACTACGTGGGCAGCATTGTTCCGCAATTGCAGAGCCAGCTCGCTGCGCCCGACTGGTTGGCCTGTGCGAAAGCCTTCATGACCACGGACACTTATCCAAAAGGGGCAAGCCACTCGGCTTCGATCGGTAACACAACCGCGCAATTCGCTGGAATTGCCAAAGGATCCGGTATGATCGCACCGAATATGGCGACCATGCTGGCTTATGTGTTCACCGATATCGCGGCCACACCGGCCATACTCGACGTCGCCCTTCGACAAGCGTGCAATGCCAGTTTCAACGCGATTACAGTGGATAGCGACACCTCAACCTCCGACAGTTTGATGGTCTTCGCCACTGGACAGAACGCGTCACCCGAAATTTCGGCTCAGGATGATCCGAGATTTGCCGAACTGGTCCAAGCACTGACGCAGGTCTGTCTCGATCTTGCCCTACAGATCGTCAAGGATGGCGAAGGGGCGACCAAGTTTATCACCATCGATGTCACCGGCGCAGAAAGCGATGCTTCGGCGCGCATGATCGCCGCCGACATCGCCAACAGCCCTTTGGTCAAGACAGCCCTCGCCGCGAATGATGCCAATTGGGGACGTGTGGTAATGGCGACTGGAAAATCCGGACAACCGGTCGCCCTGGATCGATTGTCGATCTGGTTTGGCGATGTCGCTGTGGCGCAAGGTGGGGCGCGCGCACAGGATTATGATGAGGACGCCGCGACGGCCGTCGTTTCCCAGCCTGATATTCACATCCGCGTCGATGTTGGCGTCGGCGCCGGACGCGCCACGCTGTATACGTGCGACCTCACCCACGCCTATGTCGATATCAACGGAGCTTATCGGACATGAAGGTGGTCTATGTTGTGGCTGCGGCTCTGTACAATAAGGAAGGAAATATCCTTTTGGCTCAGCGACCGGAGGGCAAAGCCATGGCTGGGCTTTGGGAATTTCCCGGCGGGAAAATCGAACAAAATGAACGCCCTGAGCAAGCATTGGCGCGCGAATTACAAGAAGAACTGGCCATCACGGTTACTGAAAGCGACCTGTTTCCGTTAACATTTGCCAGCCATACTTACGATTCCTTTCATCTTTTCATGCCATTGTTCGGGCTGAAGAAATGGGGCGGATCGCCGATCCCGCAGGAAGGTCAGAAACTCGCTTGGGTGCCCCCAACAGAGTTACACACCTACCCCGCACCGGCCGCCGACCTCCCGCTTTTCGATGCGTTAGCTTGCAGGGATGAGGCTTGAGATGAACATACTCCGCGATTGGACGACGCGTTTCGCGACCAATGATTCTGGGGCAACCGCCGTTGAATACGGATTGATCTTAGGAATGATGACCGTCGCCTTGATCGGCGCGATCGGAACCACTGGCAGCAATACCGGCGACAAGTGGAATGGCATCTCCGAAGATGTCGGTGACGCCATGGCCGATGCAGGCGTTTAGACCCTAACGCGGCGTTCCTACTTGACCAATTCATGATCCACGTCACCCTCCGATTAGCCTCGGAGGGAGCGTTTTATTATGGCCAAACCATTTCAGATCGATGTTCCACAAGCAAAGCTGGACGAGATCCGGCGGCGGGTGGAGGCTTATGCTTGGTTTCCAGAACCGCAGGGTCTTCCAGACTGGCAACTCGGTATGTCGACACCGGTGATGAAAGATATCCAAGCCTATTGGTTGGCGGATTATGATTGGCGCGCCGCCGAAGCAGATCTTAATCGCTATCCGCATTTCATCGCCGAGATTGACGGCTTACCCATCCATTTCATGCACATTGTTGGCGAAGCTAATGGACAGCGCCCCCTATTGATCACGCATGGCTGGCCTGGCTCTTTTTATGAATTTTTCGATGCGATCGGTCCGCTGGCCTATCCAAGCCAGCATGGTGGTAAGGCCGAAGACGCCTTTGATCTCATCATTCCCTCACTGCCCGGATATGGCTTTTCCGGGAAACCGTCAGCACCACTTGGACAGCGCGCAACCGCCAAGCTTTGGAACACATTGATGCAAGACGTGCTGGGCTATGACACCTATCTCGCCCAAGGTGGCGACTGGGGCGGCATGGTCACGTCGTGGATTGGCTTTGACCACGGCACGCACAACCAAAAAGGCGGCTGCAAGGCCATCCACCTCAATATGATCGGGTTTCGACCGACGCCATCCACTCCGCAAAATGATGAAGAGCTGGCCTGGATCCAGCACACGCAAGCGGCCATGCAATTGGGGGGCAGTTATTTCATGCAGCAAGCCACCAAGCCGCAAACGCTCGCCATGTCCCTCATGGACAGCCCGATGGGGACGGCGGCCTGGATTCTTGAAAAGTTCCATGGCTGGTCGGACTTGAAGAATGATGACTTACTCAGTGTCTATTCCAAAGACCAATTGCTCACCAATGTGATGATCTATTTGGTCAATGACGCCATTGCGACGTCGGTTTGGTACTATGCCGCCTTCTTTGGTGAGGGCGGGCCGAACCTGCCGGAAGGCCAGCGCTGCGAAACACCAACCGGCTTTGCAAATTTCCCGGGCGAGAAAATCTACACGCCACCGCCGCGTTCCTGGTGTGAGCGAGCCTATAATCTAACCCATTGGACAGACATGGATCATGGCGGCCATTTTGCCGCGATGGAAGCGCCTGACCTATTCGTGGCAGATGTCCAGGCTTGGGGCCGGGCGTTCGACTAACGCCCTGGCCGATAGGTTCGGGTCGCGTTCGCCTCAACCTCTGCACGCGTCAGCAAAGCCGGTCGCCATTCCTCATTCGCGAATAATGGGGCTTGGTCATCATAATGGGGCGAGCTTTCATCCAGCGTCGCGGCACCATATTGGTGAATGACGTCCGCTGATTGTGCGCCATCCGCGGTCCACTCTACCAAAGCAATCCAAGTGTCACCCGCATTGGCGTACAGCTTTCCATCATCGCGCATATCAGCGGGATAGATGGCGCGTAAAATGTCCGGTCCTCCACTTACGGGTAAATCTGTCTCCCCCCGCAGAAGGCGATTGACCTCTCCCCATTCCGGATCGATCCGTCCGTAATTGGTCTGTAATAAGTCGACCGCCTCACGAAAGGCCTCATGTGGCGCGGGGCCGTAATCGCCGGTGAATTGACCGGTGACATGCCGCAAGACCGTCAGTACTCCCAAGGCGGCATGCCGGTTCTCGATATTTGTCCGCAGATCCCAAGCTTGCAAATGCGCGACAGCTTCGGCCATCTCGGGTGCGGACGTCCAATCATGGGCTAAAACTTGAGCCAAAAAGTCACTCGCTTCGGAGCTGTTCGAATAAGCATCATCAAACTTGATCGCGAGCAAGCGGTCACGAGTCATCAGGCGCGTCCCATCCGTCAGGTCTTGAATGCGCAAAGAGCGATTGGTCTCATTCGTTTGTAAACCCAGCCAGTCTGGGAAATCCCCGGGGCTTAGATTGTCCTCACCGTCAGTGGCGCGATAGGGCGTATTGTTCGCATTATAGATGAACCCAGAGGCAGGGTTCACCAGCTTTGGGCCTTCGGCATAGGGAATGTAATCTTGCCAAATCAGATCAGAGCGATTGCCAGGTAAATCGGCTTTCCAATCCCAATTCGGTAAACGTTCCGGGTATTGGCCATTATGGATGAAGGCGATCGTCCCGTCTTTGTCAGCATAGACATAGTTGATGCTTGGCAGCGCATTCAGACCCATGGCGGTACTGAATTGGTCCCAATTCTCCGCCAGATTGAGCCGCACATATTGTTCCAACTGACGTACCTCATCCATGCCGGCATATCGTACCGCATACGTGCAATGCGCCGCCTCAATCACCGGCCCATGCTCAGTGCGTCGAACGGGACGACGAACCTTTAAGGCGAACGGTCCAAACAGTTTGACCCGCAAGGTCGCCGTCGACTCTTCGAAGGCGCGCCATTCACCGTCCAATTGATACTGATCACGTTTGTCGGGATTTAGGGTCAGACGATAAATATCCGTCAGGTCGGGCTTTGAGACCGTATTCGCCCAGCCAAGATGGCGGTTAAAGCCGTGCAAAATGACTGGCGTGCCAGGGAATAATCCACCGGTAATATCGAGCCCCTCTTCCGACACGATATGCGCCTCCCACCACGCCACGGCACCCGTCATCGGTTGGTGTGAATTGATCAGCAAACGGGTCATATCATCTCCGCTTCGCTCGCTCGAAACGGCAAAAGCATTGGAGCCACGTTCAGTATTCATGCTGGGATGTAAGAACCAGGTGCGCTGGCTTGGATCCACCGCCAGCGGTGCATCACGCTCCTCAGCAAACAAAGCCTGTAATGTCTCATCAAAACCGTAAAAGAAGGGCGTTTTGAAAATGAAACCAGCGACCACGTCTTGCCCTGTAAATGGCGCGAGGCCTGCCCAAGTCTCGTCGGGATGTTCGGCGGCATAGAGATTTAGTCCGGACGCATAAGCTTCAGCAATGGCTTTGATATCCGCGGGCACATCCGTCTCATATCGCCGGTCGACGGTTCCCCACACATCCAAGAGCGCAACGATATAGTCGGTTGGGGCCGCGGATGCGCCTTTGTAGCGCGCGAGCACGCCTCGCGTCGCGGCGACGACATCTTGGATCGTTTCATAATCATCTTCAGCATGCGCGTAAGCGACGCCGAAGGCCGTGTCGGCATGGGTCTGCCCGTAAATGTGCGGAACGCCCCAATTGTCGCGAATAATCTCGACCTCATAATTCGCGGCCTCCGCGGCCAAGATGTCGGCATTCGGGTTTTGTGGGAGCGGATCCCAAGTGTATATCGCAGCTGCGATGGCCAGAACAGCGATCAACGCGGCCAGCCCGGCGAGGATCTTTTTGATCATTCGTTTTGCTCCCCTGATTTGAACGCATACTGGACGCCCGGACCGTCGCCGCCAAGGCTTGACCGCGCGAGAGATCCCCCAAAGCTCGTTCATTCTTATATTTTCGGTTGGCGGGCTTTCGCCGCTCGGTTAGCGTCAGCGCATGGATGAAGCACAATCTCTCGCCAATCATATTGAAGCGGCCGACCGCGTCGTGATCTTCACTGGCGCCGGTATTTCCACCGAAAGCGGAATCCCAGACTTTCGCTCTCCGGGCGGCGTCTGGTCAAAGATGAAACCGATTTACTTCCAAGACTTCGTTGCCGATCCTGAGGCGCGCAAAGAGGGATGGCGGCGGGTTTTCGAACGGACGGCTGGCTGGACAGGGGCCACTCCCAATGCGGGCCATTTCGCCATCGCCAAACTGGTCGAAATGGGCAAGGTAACCCGCGTGGTGACTCAAAATGTCGACAATCTGCATCAAGATGGCGGCGTTCCGGACGAGAAAGTCATCGAAGTCCATGGCAATGCGTCCTACGCCAAATGCCTCAATTGCGGGAAGCGCCACGAATACGAGGCCCTGCGCCCGCGCTGGGAAGCGAAAGAGGATCTGACTTGCGACTTTTGCGGTGGCTTGTTGAAATCTGCGACGATTTCGTTCGGACAGGCCATGCCAGAAAAACAAATGGCCATAGCTGAAAGTGAAGCCTTATCCTGTGATTTGATGATCGCGCTCGGGTCGTCTTTGGTGGTCTATCCCGCAGCCAATATCCCGCTCATCGCGAAACAGCATGGCGCGAAGTACATCATTATCAATCGCGAGGAGACAGAGCATGACGTCTATGCCGATCTGGTCCTCAACACAGAAATCGGCCCGCTCTTGCGCGAAACGATGAGTCTGCTTGGAAGCCCACTCGAATGAGCGCAGACTGGGTCAAAGCCCTGCGCTTCGCGGCCTTGCCGGGGGCTGTGACCATTATCTATGAGCGACGTTACGCCATCGAGGATGACACGCCGACCATCAAGCACACATTGACTTCGATTTCGGCGTCAGGCGGGGTGATCGGCGATGATCGCGACTACGATCTGTTGAAAGCGGCGATGACACCGCTGGAGAATCTCGCAGCCGCACAAGATCACAATGATTTGACCGTGCAACTCAACCTTGAAACCGGGCAATTACACGGCCTCACCTAAGGTTAATAATCGTAATAATTACAAGCGCCTGATGACAACGCGGTCAGACCTCTTCCCGTCGTCCCATTTTTGTGCTTTTAGCACCGCTCTTGCACTGCACAAAAAGCCTTTACCCGGGGGCAAGCAGTACCCATATATGCATAGCAGGCGGGGCCTGCCACGTAGATTTTCGATAGGGAGGGCGAGCTTTGCTGGTCAACATGTTGAAGGGCAAATTGCACGCGGCGACAGTGACGCAGTGCGACGTATATTACGAAGGTTCGGTGTCGATTGACCAAGATCTTTTGGATGCTGCCGGCATTCTCCCACATGAGCGCGTCGACATTTGGAACATCACCAATGGTGAGCGGATCTCAACCTATGCGATCGAAGCCCCACGCGGCTCTCGCACGATTGGCGTGAATGGCGGGGCCGCCCGCAAATTCGCGCTTGGTGACCGTGTGGTCATCGCCGCTTTCGTGCAAATGGACGCGGAACTCGCACGTCAACATAAGCCGCAAGTCGCGCTGATGGATGAGCATAATGAAATTAAGACGCCGAGTGCGGCCTATTAAGCCCTCGACCCCTTAAAGCGTAGATTAGCGTAGAATATAAGTTGCGTTGGAAAGCCCGCTAATTAGCGGG
This sequence comes from Henriciella sp., assembly GCA_013213825.1. Classification (GTDB taxonomy): domain Bacteria; phylum Pseudomonadota; class Alphaproteobacteria; order Caulobacterales; family Hyphomonadaceae; genus Henriciella. The sequence goes on along the minus strand of JABSQA010000011.1, from coordinate 20,087 downwards.
CTTTCTCAATTCGAATGTCACATTCACGGTGACCGAATAGCCAACTTCACCAGAGGCAATCGGCGTGGAGCGATCCATGCTGCGGGCTTCGGCCATCATTGCCATAGGCTGAGGCGCGTATCCGCCACTCTCGGAGATGGTCACAACCCGAGCCACTTCATAGCCAGACGCGGCGGCGTAGAGTTCCGCCCGCGAAATCGCTTCTTTCATTGCCAGATCCCGCGCCGCATTCTTCGCCGCGCGATCATCTTCAAGGGCAAAGCGTAGACCGTTAAACGTGTTGCCGCCGGCAGAGACCAGCGCATCCATGGTTTCGCCAAGGCTTTCCAGATCCCGCACGCGCACCGTCAGCTGATTGGACGCCTGATAGCCGGTCAGCCTCGGAGGCTGGCCATTCGAGCGGTTCGAATAATCATATTGCGGCTGCAGCGAGAAATTCGATGTCTGCATATCGCTGCGATCGACATTTGCCGCTGCCAGAGCATCAAACACGCCATTCATCGCGGTCGCATTGGCGCTCATCGCCGCTTGTGCGGTTTCGCCTTGGGTTTGGACCCCGGCATTCAAGAAGGCGATATCAGGCGCCCGCTCGACCGAGCCTTGGGCGGAAATGCTCAGCGTCGTCTCCGGTTGTATGGAGTTGGGATGGGTGGTTTCAATCGGGTCAGCATTGGGTGTCACCGTCGGCGCTGGGGCCGCGCTGATCTCGACCGCTGGCGTGTCTGCCGGCGCCGTCTCAGCCTCTTGCGAGCCGCCACCACAGGCCGTCAGCGTGACCAAAGCCAGGCCGGATAGACCCAGCATCAAATGGGATTTCTTCAACTTTCTCATGCAACCCTCCATACGGATCAAAAAACTTGCAGTCTCTATTGAATTGCGCCATTGCGGCGAGATCAAGTCTGGCGTTTTATGCGTCCGTTCATATTTGAACAGCCTTGATGGTAAGGGCCTGTAGCTCAGTTGGTTAGAGCGGACCGCTCATAACGGTCTGGTCGGGGGTTCAAGTCCCTCCGGGCCCACCATCTTACTTATAGCAGGCCCGAATTCTAAACGACTCTAAGCGGCAACTAAGCCACCTTCCCCATCGGCGCCGAAGGCGTGATCGCGCCAGCCGTCGAGCTGCTTGTTTTGAAGCGCTGGACAATCTCCGTCAGCGTACCCGCAGCAGATGACAGGGAATAGCTGGCCGCTGTCGTTTCTTCTGCCATGGCGGCATTGTGCTGAGTGATTTGGTTCATTTGATTGACCGCGGAATTGACCTCGCTCAGCGCTGTGGCCTGTTCTTGCGTGGCGGTGCTGATATGGCCAATCAGATCGGAGAAGCTGGTGACTTGTTGCACGATCTCATCAAGCTCTGTCCCCGCGCGACCAACCAGGTTTACGCCGTTTTCGACATGCGTGAGGCTGAGGGAAATGATCTTCTTAATCTCTTGCGCCGCCTCTGATGAGCGTTGCGCCAAAGTTCGAACTTCGGTTGCGACGACGGCAAAGCCCTTGCCGGCATTGCCCGCGCGTGCCGCTTCGACGCCAGCATTGAGCGCCAGAAGATTGGTCTGAAAGGCGATTTCATCAATGACCGACACGACATCGGCAATTTTCGCTGATGAGGCTTCGATCTCGCTCATGGCTTTGACCGCGTCTTTGACCACTTCGCCACTTTCTTGCGCGCGACTATGGGTGGCGAGCACCAATTCATTGGCCTCTTTCGATCCTTTCGCCGTCGTTTCAACGGTGACGGTGATTTCATCCAAAGCCGCGGCGGTTTCTTCCAAACTCGCCGCTTGATTCTCGGTCCGGTTGGATAGGGTCGTTGACGCTTGATTGATCTCGGCAGCATCGCCGCGAATGCTCACGGTCTGCTCGATGACTTGCCCGACCAGCTGTTCCAAAGATTCCACTGAGGTGTTGAAATCCGTCCGCAATTTTTCGAAGCTGCCGGAGAATTCAGTATTCATCCGCATGGTGAGATTACCAGAGGCCAATCCAGATAGCGCATTGGCGAGGCGTTGAACCATGTCCTGGCGTTGCAAATTCTCTTGTTCCAGAGTCTCCCGTGCTTTTGCCACCTCTGCCGACTTCTCTTCCGAAGTCGCAATCGCTTCATGCAATTTGTAAATTAGGGTCAACAAAGCCGCCGTCTGGATGATCACAATGGTCGCGTGAAGAAGTACGCGGGCATAATCCGCACCGCCGGGGAAGACCCAAGCTGGGGCAATCACATTGAGCGCCAGATGATGCAGTGCCGTGACGCCCGCCGCGGCCAATACCGCTCTCATGTCGAAAGTGGCGACGCTGATCGCCAATGCCGCAAAGAAATACATATGCATGTCGATTTGCCAGGGATGCCCGCTGCACAAAAAGACCAAAGCCGCCGCTTGCATTGTATAGCAAGACGCGACCAGACAGCGCGTGGCCGATGTGGTCACAGATGTCATCACGGCAAACGTTGCCGCACTCGCAAGACCAGCCGAAATGGCGAGGCTCGGCCAAAGATTTGGAGACCCGATATAGAGGCCCAATCCCAAAACGATGGGCAAATGCGCCCACAGCGCAAAGGCGATGCCTTTGGTCGTTTGTTGCTGCAATTTCGACAGCGCTGGTCCGGCATGAGAGCTGAGAAATTTCATCATATTGTGTTCTTTCAAATTGACGACGAGCGCGCGCTTATTGGGGTACGCGTTGGCTCCTGGGAGGAAGACATGCAGGCTCCGGAATAGGCCGAATCCAAAACGAGAATAGCGCCAGCCCGGCGCAATCGCGCCGGAAAGTCTGGGGCGCGGCTATACAACACATATGCGTTCGGTAAGCGGCTTTCGCGCACCAAATAAGCGTCGGTTTCGTGGACCGTTTGTCTGAGGGTTGCGTTCGGGCCTAACACCGCAATCACGGTACCAGACTCCGGTGGGGCAAGCTCCCACATCGCAATCGTTATTATAACGCCAATCGCGATCAAAAATGAGGGCAAAACATCCCGCATTGAGGCCTCAGGGTCTCCAAAAAATACTACTTAAGGTAGATTTTCTGTCTTCCGCTATGTTGGTTAATAGCGGGTTGATACGCCTGTCACTCAGGGCTTTGTCATTGGGTCACGCTCTCAAAATAGACCGCAAAACAATCTAAGATCGCAGTCTCTCGCTCGTGACGGGCTTAAAGCTCGATAAGAGTCTGCAGGAATTACTCCGCCGCCGCACTGGTTGCGCCCGCAAGAAACCCACCTGACTGACGCGCCCATAGGTCGGCATACAAGCCGCCTGCTTGCAGCAACTCATCATGCGTGCCCATTTCACTGACGCTGCCTTTGTCCAAAACAACCAAGCGGTCCATCGCCGCGATCGTTGAAAGGCGGTGCGCAATCGCAATCACGGTTTTGCCCTCCATCAATCGAAATAGGTTTTGTTGGATCGCCGCTTCGACTTCGGAGTCCAAAGCCGAAGTGGCTTCGTCGAGCACCAAGATTGGCGCATCTTTTAGAAAGATCCGCGCAATCGCAATGCGCTGGCGCTGACCACCGGAGAGTTTCACACCGCGCTCGCCGACTTGCGCATCCAAGCCCTTGCGGCCTTTGGCATCTACTAAGTCACCTATAAAATCGGTTGCATCGGCGCGTTCAATGGCTGCCCAGACCTGCTCATCCGTCGCTTCTGGGACGCCATACATGATGTTCTCGCGGATGGAACGGTGGAGCAGCGAGGTGTCTTGAGTCACCATACCGATATTCTGTCGCAAAGAGGCTTGAGTGACCTGGCTGACCGACTGGCCATCAATCGTAATGGTCCCACGTTCGACATCATAGAAGCGCAGCAACAGGTTCACCAAAGTCGATTTACCCGCACCGGACCGGCCGACGAGGCCGATTTTCTCGCCACCTGCGACGCTCAAATCGAGTTTTTCGATGACGCCGCTCTCTTTGCCATAATGGAACCCAACATTCTCAAACTGAATGTCGCTCTTGCTGATTTCGAGCGTTTTGGCGGCTGGCGCGTCTTCTACCGCACGGCGCTTGGACATCATGGTCATGCCATCATAGACCACACCAATATTCTCAAACAGGGCAGAGACTTCCCACATCACCCATTGCGACATCCCGACAATGCGCAAAGCCAAGCCTAGGGCCACGGCGATGGCACCGACCGTCACAGCGCCATCCATCCAGAACATGATGCCGAGGCCGCCAATCGTCAGGACGCAAATCGCATTGTTCAAATGGACCAGAGAATAAAACGCGGTGATCAGGCGGAACTGGCCATAAACAGTGCCGAGAAAGTCCCGCATGCTGGCGCGGGCATAGGCGCGCTCACCCCCAGCATGCGCGAAGAGTTTCACCGTCGCGATATTGGTATATGAGTCGACAATCCTCCCGGTCATATCCGATCGCGCATCGGCCTGGGCTTCAGCGACTTTGGTCAGACGCGGCACAAACCAACAAATAAGCGCAATATAACAAGCGAGCCATAGCCCAAGCGGCGCGGCTAAACGAATGTCAGCGCTGGCGACAAGCACAACCATGGTGATGAAGAACACGCCCGTATAGACGAGCACGTCGAGCAATTTGATCATCACTTCGCGCACTGCGAGCGCGGTCTGCATGACCTTCGCGCCGACCCGACCTGCAAACTCATCCGAATAGAATCCGATCGATTGACCAAGCAGGTAAGTGTGCATGCGCCATCGGGCGCTCATCGGCAGATTGCCATACATGACTTGATGGACGATCAGACCCCAAATGTAATGCCCAAGCGGCATGGCAAAAATGACCACAGCCACCATGCCGATAAGCAGCAGGCCATAATCCTCTAAGAACGAATCTGGTTGCGCGACCGCCAGCCAATCAATGATCTGACCCAGAAAGCCAAACAGCATGACTTCTGCCACGCCGAGCAAAGCGGACAGAACGGCCATGCCCAATAACCACGGACGCGCATCCGCGACATAATGCCAGATGAACGACCACAAGCGCGCAGGCGGCATACCTGTGCGCGTCTCGGGGAATGGATCTAAGCGTCGTTCAAAAAAGCCAAACATGGGGCGCCGCTATCGCACACGCAGCCGTTCGGCTCAATCAGGTCGGGCGAAATGTTTTGAAAGTTTCAGGCCCTGGCCCTGATAATTACTGGTCTTGCCGCCATACAGTGCCTTAGGTTTTGAAGCCATGGATTCATAAACCAGTTTGGCCACGGGTTGGCCGTGTTCGAGCACAAAGGGCACATCGCGTGATCGAACTTCCAAGACCGCGCGACTGCCGCCTTGATTGGTGCCAAAGCCCGGATCAAAGAAACCGGCATAATGCGCGCGAAACTCACCAAGTTCCGGCGCAATCGGCGCCATTTCGGCGGCTTTTCCGGCAGGGACTTTCACCGTCTCGCGGCTGGCAAGAATGTAGAATTCTTCCGGGTCCAGGATCAGCCGTCCATTGCGCGCATAAAGCGGCTCCCAAAATTCATGAACCTCATGCTGGCCAATACCGCGCAGATCAATCAGTCCACCATGGCGTTTGGCGCGCCAGCCGACGGGTACACCATCTGCTTGGTCGAGATCGATTGATACCGTTTTTTCGGTCACATCCTGGCTTTGCCCGTTGCGCAGTCGAAGCTGCGCCAATCGATCGCCGGGCCGAACCAGGATTGGGAAGGTGCGTGGACTGATCTCCAACCAGAGCGGACCTGAATAACCGGTCGGCACATCGTCAAAGGCTTTGGCGCGGTTGCTGACGACTCGCGTGAAGACGTCGATTCGACCCGTAGAGCTTTTCGGATTGGCGCGTCCGGAAACGCCGGCGGGGAGTCGCAAACGCTCCTGAAGCGGCACCACATAAACACAGCCCGTTTCCAGAACTGCGCCTTGCGGCGTGAGTTCAATGCGATGCAATTCAGTGCCAGGCTCGGCCAAAGTATCGGCGACGCTCCGCCCCCCCGGTAAGAAACTCGCGCGAATACGATGGGCTTCGAAACCAAGCCGTAAATCTAAACTGGCGGGCTGAATCTGGTCATCATCCAAAGCGCTCAGCGATTTGATCGCCCCGCTTTCAAACAGCGCGGCGAGCGCGCGGTCTGCCAAAACACCAGGTTTTCCATCAGCCATGGCTTGATCCCTTCACCTGCTAAGGCTTATGACGATGCGCTTCGAATGCAAAGGATTTCGCTATGAATAAGCGCAGTGATAATTGGGCCCTCGCCACCAAACTGGTGCGTGAAGGGACGATGCGCTCGCAATTCGGGGAAACCTCCGAAGCTATGTACCTGACGTCTGGCTATGCCTACGACAATGCCGAACAGGCCGCCGCGCGCATGGCCGGAGACGAAGACGGCTATGTTTATTCGCGCTATGGCAATCCAACCAATCAGATGCTGGCTGAGCGATTGACGGCATTAGAAGGCGCGGAAACCTGCCGCATCACGGCCTCGGGCATGGGGGCGATATCGTCAGCGATGATTGCGCCGTGCAGTGCTGGCGACCGAGTGGTCGCAGCGAATGCGCTTTTTGGATCTTGCCGACACATTTGCTCAACCATCCTGCCCCGCTATGGCGTGGAGACAGAATTCGTAAATGGCAACGACCTCGATGCTTGGAAACGCGCTTTATCTAAGCCAACGCGATTGGTCCTGATTGAAAGCCCCTCCAATCCGCTTTTGGAAGCGGTCGATATCGCCGCGGTTGCTGAACTGGCGCATGCTGCAGGTGCGCTTTTGGTGGTCGACAATGTATTCGCGACGCCAATCCTACAAAAGCCATTGGAGCTTGGCGCCGACATCGCCGTCTATTCCGCGACCAAGCATATGGATGGCCAAGGCCGGGTCTTGCTCGGCGCTATTCTTGGCCAAAGCGAATTCATCGAAGAACATATCGACCCTTGGCTCCGCCACACTGGGCCAGCGGCCTCACCATTCAATGCCTGGGTGGTTTTGAAAGGCTTGGAAACGCTCGACTTGCGCGTACGTCAGGCCTGTTCCAATGCGGCTCAGATCGCCGATGCGATTGCAGACCATCCCAATATCCAAGCCGTACGCTATCCTGGCCGCAGCGATCACCCAGATTATGCCGTTCACAAGAAACAAATGGCGGCGGGCGGCACATTGATCGCATTTTCCGTCAAAGGCGCACGCGCGGAAGCGTTTAAAGTGCTCAACAGTCTGGAATTGGTCGATATTTCCAACAATCTCGGCGATACTAAATCCCTCGCCTGCCACCCATGTTCAACAACGCATCGCGCGCTGTCAGAAGAGGAACAGGCCGAAATGGGACTCGACGAGAGCTGGATCCGATTGTCCGTGGGTCTTGAAGATGCGGGCGATTTGAGCGCTGATCTATTGCAAGCGCTTAGTGCGCTTTGAGTGTGACCGTGCCATCGCAGCGATGGCACGTTTCCACCGCCGGGTTGTGCTCCAGGCGTTTCAAACTGATCTCGGCGCCACAAGAGACGCAGACGCCATAAGTCCCAGACGCCAGCCGCAGCAAAGCGCGCTCGATCGAGGCGAGCGTCTCTGTGCCATTACACCCGCTTGACGAGTGCTCAGGCACACAAGGATTAGCCCTCGCTTGGCGGAGAGTGTCTTCACGTTTTCTACGTGGCTCTATCCCCCGGGCGACGACCAAATCCCTTTGCAGAGGATTTAGCGGCGTCTTCATATGAACATCCTGTTGACTCTTTAAGGGCTTGGCAAGCCTAGTCGGTCAAAAGAAGCATCCTACATATCGATAAACGGAAGAATTGATGCGGGAGATGGGCGCATGAGCGGTGAAACACCCCTCAAAATGACTGGCGTGAGCAAGTGGTTTGGGAGCTTCCAGGCCGTCCGCGACCTCGATTTCGAGGTTCCAAAAGGCTCGATCGTCGGATTTCTAGGTCCAAATGGAGCTGGCAAGTCTACAAGCCTGCGCATGGCGCTTGGCGTATTATCCCCAGATCGCGGTGAGGTCTCACTGCTTGGGTCGCGCCCGAATTTGGAGTCTCTGAAACGAGTCGGCTTTCTGCCTGAAGAACGCGGTCTGTATAAGAAAATGAGCCCGCGCCAAATCATCACTTATTTCGCGCGCCTCAAAGGCATGAGCCATAGCGACGCCAAAGCGCGCGCTGATGAATTGTTGGACATGATGGGCTTGGGCGACTTTGGGCGCAGCCGCGTGACCAAACTCTCCAAAGGCATGGCACAAAAAGTTCAGATTCTCTCAGCTTTGGCGCATCGTCCGGATTTTTTGATCCTGGATGAGCCCTTCTCCGGTCTTGACCCTGTCAATCAGCAGGCGCTGGAAGACCTGATCATTGATGAACACAAACGAGGTGCCACGATTGTGTTTTCCACCCATGTTATGGAACACGCCGAACGCCTCTGTGAGAAAATAGTGATGATGGCGCGCGGCCGAAAAGTCTTCGACGGCACGCTCGAAGAAGGCTTCGCCGCGCTTGGGCGGGCGGTCCATATCGGCGTAGCGGATGGTTTTGATCTTAGTGCCGCCCTTGCGCCCGCTGGGTTCGAAACGCAACAAGATGGCGATCATTGGCGGGTGAGCCTGAAACCCGACCAGAGTTCGCAAGACGCATTACGCGCCTCAATCGATTTGGGAGCGCCGATTACCAGTTTCACACCTCAAGAAGCGCGTTTGCGCGATGTCTTTGTGTCCTTGGTCAGTGAGGCTGAAGCGCAAGACCTAACCGATACACTCGCCGCCGACGCGGCTGAGGGGAGGGATGCCGCATGATCCGGTCCACTTATCTCGTCACCCGGCGTGACTATTTGGGATATGTCTCAGCCTGGGGGTTCTGGCTCGGCCTATTATTCACGCCGGTCATCCTGGGGATCTTCATCCTCGCCCCGACCTTTGCGCAAAACTCTCAACCGACCCGATACTTTACAGTGATCGAGCAAGGCGACGCCTTCACCGCCGCGTTGCGGGAGCATCTTTCCGATGGCGAGGCCGAACTGGCCCGCGCCATGGTCGACCCGATCGCAATTCTTGATGATAGCCCCAGCGAAAAGCTCGAAGCGTTCGATGATGCCATCGAGGCGGGTGCGAGCGTTAGCGAAGCCTTTGAGCAAGCTGGCGGCAATCCAGGCCTCCTGCCTCGACAAGATTTTGTGGAGATTCCACCGCCCGTTTCAGATAGCGCGGAGCTGGCGCCCTATCTTTTAGGTGAAAAGCTGGTTGATACAGAAGAAGGCCCGCAAGTCCTGTTCGCAGCGTTTCTCGTAAATGATGAGACAGGTGAGATTGAGTATTGGTCGGAAAATCTTCAAGCACGAACGCTCATCTCGGCCGCTCAACAAGCCGAGAATGACTTACAACTCGATCGCGCCCTCGCCTCTGTGAATGTTAGCCGAGAAGTCCTATCGCAGGCCCGGAGCGCGCAACGCGACGTCAAACAACAAAGGGTTCGAGTTGGAGCAGACGCCGACGCGGAAACAGAAGTGACTCAAACCGATCGCGCACCATTTGCGGTCTCTATCATGATGGCCTTTTCGCTTTGGTTTTTGATTTTCTCGGTGATCAATTACCTATTGATGGGCACAATTGAAGAACGCTCGAATAAGATTTTCGACAGTCTTCTAACCTCCGTGAAGCTACCGCATTTGCTGGCCGGTAAACTGCTCGCGGTCCTCCTGCTTTCACTCACACTGGTCGCCTTTTGGAGCATTGGCACCGGTTTGATTGGCTTTTTCATGCGCGATGCGATCACCGATGATGTCGCCAAAGCGCTGGGATCGCTACTGACGGCGGCGGCAAATCCAGCATTGTTCATTCCCGCCACGATCAGCTTTGTTTTGGGTTATCTCATGTATGGCTCTCTCTTCCTGGCGCTGGGCTCGCTTTGCGACACGATCCAAGAAGCACAAACCCTTATGACACCGCTTTTTGTAACCCTGATGGCCCCGCTCGCGATGTTGGCGTTCGCCATCCAAGACGCGGAATCAGCATTGATTGAGTTCATGGCTTGGGTGCCGGTGTTCACGCCTTTCTTGCTGATCTTGCGCATGCCGACTGAGCCCCCGCTCTGGGAAGTCTTGTCGCAACTCGGACTGATGGCATTGACCACTTATGTGATCTTGCAATTGGCGACACGGGTCTACCGTGCCGGTGCCGTTCATGGCGCGGGCGTGAATGATGTCTGGGCGTTCTTCGGAAAACTCGTCCCCGGCAAGAAGAGCGCGGCTTAAACCGCCTGCTCTTCAATCCCTTCAAACGTATCGGCTTTGGCAAGCTCTGGGAACAATCGCAACCAGAGCAAGCCAACGCCGATCGCGACGACCCCACCAAACAGAACGGCCCCGACCGGACCGAGTATGCGGGCCGCGACGCCGCTTTGAAAATCACCCAATTCGTTTGAGGCGGAGATAAATATGAAGGAGACGGACGTGACCCGTCCTTTCATCTCATCCGGCGTCGCCAATTGGATTAATGACGCCCGGACATAGACGGAGATCTCGTCTGCAGCTCCGGTCACGACGAGCGCGGCGAAGCTCAACCAAAAAACTGTCGAAAAACCGAAAACCAAAGTCGCTGCGCCGAACACGCCCACAGCCCAGAACATCCATGGCCCGACACGGCGGGTCAATGGACGGCGCGCGAGAAGGAAGGCTACCGTCACCGCGCCGATGGCCGGCGCGGCAGCCAAAAAGCCAAGGCCTGTCTCACCAACTTTCAAAATGTCCCGGGCAAAGACGGGTAAAAGCGCGACCAAACCACCGAAGAACACGACGAAGAGATCAAGCGAAATCGCGCCAAGAACGATCTTATTGCGACCAATATAGCGTAGACCTTCAAGTACCATGGCGCGCGCATTCGTATTTGCGACCTTCTCGTGCGCCGGTGTTTTTGCTGTGGCGATGGAAACAATGCCAAACAAGATCAGGCCGAACGCAACGCTATAGACAAGATTTAGTCCGCCAAAAGCCAGCAAAAGCCCACCGATTGCGGGACCAGTTATCTTCGCCGTTTGAAACCCGAGAGAGTTAAACGCAATTGCCGTGGGCAAATCGCTACGCGGGACCAATTGCGGATAAAGCGCGTTGGCAGCGGCTGGCGTGAACGCGTTCACTGTGCCGAGCAAGAACGCAACGCCGAAGATCAGCATTAAGGCTTGTTGGGCAGGCAGAATGAGTGTCGTCAGCAAGCCCACAGTGGCCAAGAGCCGAACCATATTGCTGATCACCAGGATCATTTTGCGGTTCAAGCGATCCGCGGCCTGTCCCCCCACCAGCGAGAGCAGCAATACGGGAATGAATTGCGCCAATCCCACCAGGCCGAGCATGAAAGCGGCCTCATTAATGGCCAGGCCCATGCCGCCATCTTCCACTGGATCGCGCGCGAGATCATAGACCTGCCAGCCAATGGCAACGAATTGCATTTGCCGCGCCGCAGCTACAGACACGCGCATCAGCCAATACTGCAAGTAGGCCCGGTATCGGAAGATCTGGAGGGAGGGAGCGATGGCCATCGGGGCGTCCTAATCCGTCGCGCCAACATGGCAATAAAAATAATTTGTCAATGACGCTTGACATGTCAAGCTCCCTTGTCTAAATGACAAGCACACTTGACAAGAGAGGGACACATGCCTGTCACCGTATCGTATCAATTTTCGGCCATTCTGATCGTTCTGGTCAGTCTCGCCATCCAGATTGGGTTCGCTTTGGGCGTGTTTGGGCCAGCTTGGCTCAGCCCAATTCTGACCCTCCCTGCCCTCGCCGCGATCGCCTGGCTGTGGCGGCGCGCCGAGCGTCTCAACCAATCAGCAAAAGCCTTCGAGCAGTTGGTGATCTAATCCTCCCAGGAGCTTTTCTTATGACTCAACAAACCTTCAAATCTGCCAAGCGAAGATACCATCGTGTCTTCTGGCCGTTGATGGGCGTGTATTCGGTGATCGTATTGGCGGGATCCTACACGCTCAATCAAATGGACCCTGAACCAGAATGGCTTCAAGCGTCGCTTGCTGTCGCCTGTGCCGTGCCCGTCATTGGAACGTTATTGGTCATGCTACGTTACGCGCTGGAGACGGATGAATATTCCCGAATGATCCAATTGAAAGGCTTCGCTTGGGCCGGCGTGATCACCGTCAGTATCATTTTCCTGATCGGCTTCCTGCAATTGTTCCATGTGATCGAGAATTTTGAGATCTTTTGGTTCGGACCATTCTTCTTCATCGCCTTTGGGATCTCAACCTTGATCATGAATGGTGGGAGACAGTGCTAATGAAGAATATCATTCGCGCCCTGCGCACAGAACGTGGCTGGAGCCAAGCCAGTCTCGCCGACCAATTGGGTGTGTCGCGGCAATCGGTGAATGCCATCGAAACCGGCAAATATGATCCATCCCTCCCCCTCGCCTTTTCCATTGCCCGGCTGTTCGAAAGATCGATTGAAGAGATTTTCGACGACGAGACAGAGGCGAAACTGGCGGCAGAGTAACGCCGCGTAGCTTGCGAGAATTGGATTTCTTGATCCGTTAGTCGCAGCGCGGCAATAACACAGAGATTAGCAAGCCCTCCGGAGTGACCCCATAGATGAGAGTTCTGGCCATTGTATTTTGCGCGGGCTTATTTCTTTCTGCCTGTACCATAGCGCCCGCCACAGAAACGCCGGCTTATGTCGTTGATTCCCAATTCGCCGATCGGGTTATCGAACATTCGGAGGCCTTGGGTATCAATGGAGTGGCTTATGCCGTCATTAAGGATGGTGAGGTTCTGGAAAGTCGCGGCTTATCCAGCACGGACGAGATCACCCTAGGGTCTGACGACGTCTTGCGCTTCGCTTCGGTGACCAAGGCTCTAACGGGGGTCATCCTCCTTCAGCTCAACGAGGAAGGGCGGCTCGATTTAGATGCGTCGGCATCTGCTTACCTCCCCGACCAAGGGTTGGATCCTGCCATTACAATCCGCCATTTGGCCTCGCACACATCCGAAGGGGCGCCGGGCTCGGTTTATGTTTACGGCACGCAACGCTACGCCCTCCTTGAAACAGTCATCGAAGCGGCTTCGGGAACGTCGTTTGCCGAAGCCTTGCGTCAGCGTATTCTCATACCCGCCGGAATGACTTGGTATGACAGCCCTTTCCTCGGCAGTCATGCTGGCTTTGAGTCGAGCGTCAACGACATGGCCAGGTTTGCCGCAGCTTTGCAGCGTGGGCAGCTCTTGAGCGCGCGCTCAATGACAGAGTTATCGTCCCCATACATCCTCAATGATGGCTCTAATGGACGTGTGGGTGTCGGTTTTTTCACGCAAGACATTGGCGGAAAACCGGTTGTTTGGAGCTTTGGTCAGGATGACCCAGACCACTCGAGCGCATTGTTTCTCTCTATTCCGGATGAAAAGCTGAGCCTCGTACTCCTGGCCAATACAGATGAACTTTCGAACCCTTACCGGCTCCTCATGGGGGACATTCGGGTTTCACCTTTTGCGCAGGCCTTTTTTGATATTTACGCGCCTGAATTTGGCACCAAGATCGACCCTATTCATCGAACGCTCGCAGACATTCTGACGGCGATCTGGGTCGAAGACTATGACACCGCCATTGCCGCCTATGACGACCTCAAGCGCGTGAACCCAGATGCCTTCAAAGACCCGGATCAGCTGGTCCTGCATTTCATCGCGACAAGCGCACAACAAAGCCCTGACCCCTTGATCGATGCGTTCAATGATATCGTCTTGGCGACGTATCCTCACAATAAATGGAGCCTGTTGGGCGCCGCCGAATATTTGGCGCAAACCGGTCGCAACGCGGACTCTTACCTGCTGTTTCAGCGCATCATAGATTTACCCAATCAGGAAGATGACTTCCTTCGACGCTTGTTTTTGGCCTGGTCCTATGGCGGGCAAGCTAAGACTTTGGCATCGGGCAATCCCGCAAAAGCCATTGAATTGTTAGACCTTGGATTACAAACGGGCGTTTCCGGTCAGACGGCAGATGATCTCCAAAGAATGAAAGGTGGTTTGATGATGGGGCTGGTTCAGTAAGCTTGAGAAATCTCGTTCAGGGACGTCGTTGCCATCCAAACTTCCCGAATCCCGCAACCCTAGGATCAAAGAGGGGTGCGGACCTTGCGGCTCGCACCCCATTTTGGCTTTTTCAATTCGCGTCTTCGGCTTCCGCTAAGTCCCCGCTTTCGCGCTTCGAATAAGACCTGAAACTTCCCGTTCTGCTCGCGCAGTTTTGTTAAGTCCCACCATCCAGTTCCCCGATGCCGGTGTTCTTTCTGGCCTGCGTTGCGGTTCGTGCCCCGTTCGCAGGTATGGCCCTGTATCACCTCGCCTAGAAGAGGCTCAACAGACGCCGCGTTGCCTTTCCCTTCATCTCCGTTTGCCCCTTCGCAGCCCCCCATTTCTGAGGTTCGCTCTTGAGCCCACTTCGTCCGGGCGCGACGTTCTTTCCGCTTCGCTTCCCGGAGGCTTCCCGGTCTTCGCTGCGGACAGGTGTAGAATGACCAAGATCGAAAAAGAGTCGATAGGTCAGGATCAAGATTCAGGGAAAATTTGGAGAGTGGTCCACAGAAAGCCCACTTCTGTGGACAAAATAGTCATTTCGTTCCGGATTCGAACCAAAAATGTTCAGCCGCAGACCTGTCTTAGCCGCGACATATCACTCTCATTTTGGATGTCCAGCTCTGAATGCGGGCTGGAGAAAATTATTCGACTTCGTCTAGAAACTCGACGCCGACATCCGTACGGGTCCGCCAACGCATGCGCGCGCGACGTTTGATCCCGTATCGCGAGATACTAACGATCATGCCGTCCAACAAACTGTCACTGTTTTGAAATCGGACACGTGTACCGTCACGGGACAAATCAAGCGCGATCCCCTTCTTGAGGAATCGTCCACCGTCCGACATTGTAACAACATCAGCATAGACATCACGACGTTCTGAGCGGCGACGCTCAATCATGTCTGAGGCCTCATCCTTTGTTATTTCGGGAATTTTTTCCCGTTCAAACCAGCCAAACACGACGGTAACTCCAAATTGCTTACTCCCGTGTCCAGCAAGTTGTATGCCAACTATTCGTGTCTTAGTTGTAGTGTCTCAGGATCAATGGTTCTGTAGAAGCAAGATTTGCGCCCCGTATGGCAGGCGCCACCGCTCTGGCGAACTTTCAGAACGACCGCATCCTGATCACAATCAATCTGAACAGACTCTACGGTCTGAACATGCCCGGATGTTTCTCCTTTAACCCATAGCGATTGCCGTGATCGGCTCCAATACGTGCCACGACCCGTCTTGAGCGTCGCTGATAGTGCTTCAACATTCATCCATGCGAGCATCAAAATCTCGCCTGTATCAGCGTCTTGTGCGACGGCTGCGATCAATCCGTCTGCATTAAACTTCGGACGAAGCTCCGAAGTTTCGTCTTGCTCAGCCTTATTCTTGAGAGGGGGTTCAAATGACATTTTCGTCTCGCAGACTTTGTTGATCAGCGGCGCTGTATCCTAAAGCATCAAGAATTGCACCCGTATCTTGACCTAAACTTGGGCCGGTGGAGTCCACACGGCCGGGCGTGAGATCTAATTTGGGAACGGGGGCTTGCATCGGCACGTCTTGCCCAAGCAGCGGCGAGAACACGTTGAGGATCGCTTCGCGCGCTTTCATATGCGCATCGCTCAGCATGTCCTTTGCTGTATTCACTTGCCCACACGGCACGGCGTGGCCCTCGCAGGCCCGTAACACGTCCGCCATCGTTCGTTGGCGCGTCCAGTCGGCGATCAACTCATCCAGCTCGCCTTGATTGTCACCGCGCGCATCATGTGTGGCAAAGCGTTCATCGTCGGCCCAGTCTTTGCCCATCATTTTTGCTAGACGTGCGAACAGCGTGTCCTGATTGGCTCCAATAATCACCATGCCATCGCTGCACGGATAAACACCCGATGGCGCGATGCGGGGCAGGATTCCCCCAGTGCGTTCGCGGGTATGACCACCAAGCGCATATTCCGGAAGGAGGCTCTCAACAAAGGCCATGACGCTTTCATAGATCGCCGCGTCGACCACTTGTCCCCGCCCCGACTTCTCGCGGTGAAAGAGCGCCATCATGGTGCCAAGTGCCG
The DNA here is from genome assembly GCA_013213825.1 of Henriciella sp. Taxonomy (GTDB): domain Bacteria; phylum Pseudomonadota; class Alphaproteobacteria; order Caulobacterales; family Hyphomonadaceae; genus Henriciella. Next base: position 4,071 of record JABSQA010000011.1, on the reverse strand, counting down.
CGAAAGTCCCCGTCATCGTGTCGCCGAGGCTAACCCCTGCGCGCGCTGGAGGGCGATCTGGCTCACCGATCAAATAGCGTAAGCCGCCTTTGGCTTCGCCGACGCTCGCATATCCTGGTTTGTGGCTTTCTGGTCCCGTCTGGCCGTAGCCCGACACCCGCGTGATCACGAGGCGCGGGTTGATTTGATGCAAGACTTCCGGGCTCAACCCCCATTTCTCAAGCGTTCCGGGTCGGAAATTCTCGATCAAGACGTCCGCTGTACCGACCAGACGTTTCAGGATGTCCTGGCCCTTTGCAACGCGCAAGTTTAGCGTCATCGCCTTTTTATTACGCGCGATAATCGCCCAGAATACGCTTTCATCATTTACTTTCACACCGCCCCAATCACGGGCGGGATCGGGCCGATCCGGGGCTTCGATTTTAATCACTTCGGCGCCAAAATCACCCAAGAGCTGGCCGCAAAATGGGCCGGCAATCAATTGTCCAAGTTCAAGCACGCGCAAGCCGGATAGGGGCGGTTGTACAATCGGTTCTGTCATTCCTTCTCAATGCCCGCTAAACACGCCGTATGACAAGACGTATCGACATTGTTGAAGTCGGCCCTCGGGATGGATTGCAGAATGATCCTGGAGATCTGACGACGGACCAAAAACTAGAATTCATCGCACGCCTCGAAGATTGTGGTGTCCGGCGTATGGAGTCGGGATCCTTTGTCTCGCCACGCGCGGTGCCGAAAATGGCGGATAGTGCGGACGGCTGTCGCGGTCTTGATCGGTCGAAGTCCGTTCGCCACATTGCGCTGGCTTTGAATGAGAAGGGCGTTCGACGCGCCATCGATGTGGCGGCCGACGAGATCAATTTTGTACTGGTTGCCAGTGAAGAATTCGGCCAACGCAATCAGCGCATGACCCCGCAGCAAAGTGCTGACATGTTGGCGCAGTGCGCGCCTCTGGTGCATGAGGCAGAAATTCCATTATCCGCAACGATATCCGTTGCCTTTGGCGATCCCTATTCGGGTGAAGTAGACCCCGGTGTGGTGGCCAATTTGGCGGCTCAGGCCCAACGCGCAGGCGTGGCCGAGATCGGTCTCGGCGATACGATTGGCGTGGCCACACCATGGGACGTCCGCACCGTGATCGAACGTGTGCGGATGGAAGCCCCTGATGTCTATCTGCGTTTGCATTTTCACGACACACGCGGTGCCGGACTGGCCAATGTCGCGGCGGCGGTCGAGGCTGGCATTGACGTCATTGATGCCAGTTGCGGCGGCATTGGCGGTTGTCCGTTTGCCCCTGCGGCGACGGGCAATGTCGCGACCGAAGACGTGGTCTACATGTTAGAGCGCGCGGGCTTTGAGACCGGATTGGATCTCGGCAAATTAATCGAGACGGCAAATTGGCTTGAGACGGTGCTCGGTCACCCGGTGAGTTCGAGCCTCAGCAAAGCTGGCGGCTTCCCAAGTTGAGCATCACCCGCTGAGTCCCGAGATGAACCAGTAGATCAGGGCAATAATAATCAGGATCGACAAACCGCGCTTGAGCCATTTTGGCAGTCTTTCCCAACCGCCCGTAATTTGCGCGCCGAAGATAAAGAGCAACCCGCCAAGAATGCCGAAACGGACCAATCGGCTGACCGTGAAAATACCGAAAAATTCACCAAACGGATAGCCGGTGGCTCCAGCGATCAAATTGATCACATAGGACGGCGCTGGCGTTGTCCCGCCTAGGAAGATGAAGGACGCACCGCGTTCGGAGAACCGCTCGGTATAGGTGGCCGCAATCTCTTCAACACCAAGACGCGTAATGATCGGATCGAAATAGACGCTGCCAATCGCATAGACAATCGAACCGCCAATCGCGCTGCCGAGAACGGAGACTGCGACGAATAGCCAAATTCGGTCCCGAGCGGCGAGGCATAGCGCGATAAAGGCTGCCTCATACGGTAAGGGCAAGACAGACGTTTCAACAACTTCGACCAGAAGCAAGATCGGCAGCAGCCAGCGCGAATGCGCCAGATCGACCAAACGGTCGGTCAAGGTTCGACGTGGTGTTGGCGAAGCCGCCTGCGTCAATCCCGTCTCCATTTGGCCCCCAGGGCGAATTAAAAAGGCTTATCCCCATTGACGGTCGCGCGGCGCATATGTCGCCGCTGACCCGGATAATCGTTCAGCGCATAATGCCAGCAGCAGCGATTATCCCAAAACGCAACCGCTCCCTGGCTCCACCGGAAGCGGCAGGTGAACCGTTCATCGCGCGCATGATCAAATAGAAAACTGAGCAATGGTCGGCTCTCGCGCTTGGTCATGCCAGCAAAGCGCAATGTGAAAGCTGGATTGATATATAACCCTTTGCGGCCCGTTTCAGGATGGGTCCGGACCACCGGGTGCTCAAACTCTGGAGCATTACTGGCGGTTTGCGATTGCATCGATTGGCGCGCCTGCGCCGATTGGCCTTTGTCGCTATATTCGCGGCTGGCGGAATGGATCGCCGTTAAGCCGCCTAGCATCTCCTTCATACCGTCCGAGAGCGCTTCGTATGCAGCAATTTGATTGGCGAATAGGGTGTCGCCCCCATAGGTGGGGATCTCAACCCCATACAGGATCGACCCCAAAGCCGGTTCTTCTAGAAACGACATGTCGGAATGCCAGCCGCCACCAAAATTGAGCTTGTCCTCAGGTTCTTTGATGATCTCTAACAGTTCCGGGTGCCCCTCCATGCCCTGCACATAAGGATGCACGTTCAGGGTTCCGAACCGCCGCGCGAACCGTTTCTGCGCTTCAGGTGACAGACCTGTCTGGTCGCGAAAGAAGATCACATGATGGTCGAGAAAGGCTTGGTGGATCTCATCAAACTGCGCGTTTGAGAGCTCTTCAGAGAGTTTGACGCCGCCAATTTCAGCGCCAAGCGCCCCAGCCACGGGGGTGATGTCGAGCGTAGAAGCCATATAGGCAATCTACGCTCGAAATCGATTGAGTCTATCTATTCCGCCGCGTCTTGCGGGAACAAGCGGTCATAGAGGTAAGAGAATTCCAGTGCGGTCCGCTTCGCGCGTTCCTTCTGGTTCGCGGCGGCTGAGTGGCCGCCATCAATATTCTCATAATAGAGGAAGGGCTTGCCTGAATCCTCAAACAGTTTGGCCATTTTGCGCGCATGCCCAGGATGCACACGGTCATCCTTGGTTGAAGTCACGAAGAGTGGCGTTGGATAGTCGGCCGTTGCATCAAAATTTTGATAGGGCGAGATGGTCTCTAGGAAAGCTCGTTCTTCTGGCACATCCGGATCGCCATACTCGTCGACCCAAGACGCACCGGCGAGGAGCTTGTGATAGCGCAACATATCCAGCAACGGCACTTGCACGACAACCGCATTCCAAAGGTCAGGCCGCTGGTTCAGCATAACGCCCATCAACAGACCGCCATTTGACCCCCCCATAATGCCCAAATGGTCTGGGCTGGTAATGCCTTTCGCAACGAGGTCTTCGCCGACCGCAATGAAGTCATCATAGATGCGTTGGCGGTCACCTTTAAGGCCGGCTTGGTGCCACATCGGGCCAAACTCACCACCGCCACGAATGTTGGCGACAACATAGGCCCCGCCGCGCTCCAGCCACATCCGGCCGACACCGCCGCTATAGCTCGGACGCAAGGACACTTGGAAACCGCCATAGCCGTAAAGCAAGGTTGGAGTCGTACCATCAAGCGTGATGCCCTCACGGTGAACGACGAAATATGGAATTTTCGTTCCGTCCGTCGATGTCGCTTCTTTTTGATGAACGACCAAGCCCTCAGCATCGAACTTTGATGGGAGGGATTTGAGGCTCGCCGTGGTATTGGTCTCAGCATCAAAAGTGAGAAGGCTGTCAGGGGTCAGATAGCCCTCATAATTGACGAAAACGGTGTCCTCGTCCTCATCGGCAAACGCGATTCCCGCTTGGCCGGTCCCGGGCAGCGCCACATCACTGGTCTGCCAGCCGCCGTCTGCGCTATGCTCGAGGCGGAGGATTTTACCCGCCACATTGTCATTGATCGACAACAAGGCCGCCGATTTCGACACAGACACGCCATTGACGG
>JABSQA010000109.1 GCA_013213825.1 Henriciella sp. | reverse complement strand
TCTAGTTGACGACGCGATAAGAAAAGCCAGTATAAAGCTTGAATAATTGTCTACTTTTTCACTATTAGTAGAAAAATTGGCCACTTGAACTTCACTGAGCAAACCTAAGAAAACTAATTTGGGTACAAAACATGCGCATATTATTGACCTTGCCGGCGCTCATCAAACATGGCGCCAACGCCGTGGCCATTCAGCGTGCCCAGCGTTGGACTGAACTGGGACATCACGTCGACGTACTCTTGGTTTCTGACCGGGACAAGTTTGAGCAGAATAAGAGTTGGATTCCTGATACGCTACGGACGCAGTTCTCTGAGGGCATCTATCCATCGTTCCGGCCTAAAACCGCTGTGCGCATGATCAAACCGACTCTTCTAGCACGAAAAGCCGACATTGTTGTCTCGAGCCAGGCCATCGGCCCCGGCATGATCGTCGGTGGGCTTGCTGCAACAATCGCGCGAAAGCCGTTTTCTGTAGTTGTACAAAACAATATCCAGGACGCGTTTGCATTATAAGTACCGCAAGGACGCGTCGAAAATTTCACAAGATGGGTATTGAAACGGGCAAATCATTTTATCTGTGTATCAGAAGCACTTGTCGAACTTTCCAAGCCATACCGAAGCTCTGAATCTGTCGCGAACACCGTCGTAAACGGAATCGATGTCGCGAGTTTTCGGGACAAATCAAACCAGGTTGCCAGCGTAAGTGCTCCGAGTACTCCGTATATGGTAGGGTTAGGGCGATTATCGAGTCAGAAAGGATTCGACCTGCTGCTAAAAGCCTACGCCCATGCATTGGCAACCAATCCATCAATCTTAGACTTAGTGATTCTGGGCTCTGGCGTCGATGACGATGCACTAAAAAAACTCGCGAAAGACTTGTCTATTGAACGTAAGGTTCACTTTCTGGGGTTTATTGAGAATCCAGCTCCAATTCTGAAAAAGTCGAAATTGTTCCTGCTATCAAGTCGCTTTGAAGGGTACCCTCTCGTTCTGGTTGAAGCGATGGCGTTAGGCGTTCCGAGTATTTCTTTCGACTGTGAAACTGGACCACGCGAAATTTTAAAGGGCGGCGACCTTGGTGTTTTGGTGCCCAACGGTGACGTAGTGCAGTTTGCACAGGCGATCAATGAACACTTGGAAGAGCCGAACCCATTGCTCGCAAAAACGCGGGTGGGTTTCGAAAGTTGTGAACAAGAGTACAGTACAGAAATGACCGCGAAGCGACATTTGGAATACCTACAATCAATCGTACAACAAACAGGCTCAAATAGGAGCCATTAGTTGTTTAGCGAGTCTCATCGGCGCATACCCGTACTCTCGATCCACAATATCTAGGCCCTGGCGACCCCTGCAGGATTCGAACCTGCGACCGTCCGATTAGAAGTCGGGTGCTCTATCCAACTGAGCTAAGGGGCCGTTAGAGGGCTGCCTTAATCCGAAAGCGCGCAAAATTAAAGCGCAGAAATGTTCTTAGGGACTGCATCCAAATCCATATTTCATTGCATCTGATAAATAATACCGACGGAGATCTCCGTCAGCAGCGTTAAACCTTTGTCATATCAGGGACGAAATCTTCACGTGGGTGAACTCAATTCATTAAAGAATTAGGGCGACACTCGCAGATGAGGACTAGGGAGGACGGGATGCGTAAACGCAAAATAACCCTATTCGCGCAAAGTGCAGCTTTGGCTGTGTTGCTGGGCCTTTCCGCTTGCGGCGGCGGCGGTGGCAGCAATGGTGGCGGCTCTGTTCCAGGCGGCGTCGGCACGTCACCACCTCCGCCTCCACCTCCCCCGCCGCCACCACCGCCGCCCCCTCCCCCCGCGAGTGCTGCATTTGAAACGGCGGAATCGACAGCGCTTTTCCTGACGCAAGCGACCTTTGGAGCAACCTCTAGCGACATCACGCAGCTAACGGGCACATCGCCTTCAGAATGGCTGATCGCGGAATTGAACAAATCGCCGAGTCTCAATCTCGATTATGTCTTGGCCGAGATTTCAGAGCCCGACGCCCGGGATAGTGACGGAGAATTGACATTCGCCGCCCGGAACACGCCGACATTTTCTTTTTGGATTAACGCCGTAGAGGGCGAAGACCAATTGCGTCAGCGTATGGCTTTCGCGCTATCACAAATCCTGGTGATATCGCACGCAGAAGGCAATTTCTTATTCCAGGCTCCGAATGCGGTCGCACACTATCAAGACATCTTGGTCAGCAATGCTTTCGGCAATTATCGCGATCTACTCGAAGACGTGACCTATTCGCCAGCTATGGGTGAATATCTAACCTATCTACAAAACATAAAAGGCGATCCAGACATAGGTCGCATGCCCGACGAGAATTACGCGCGCGAAGTCATGCAACTTTTCTCCATCGGCTTGGTGGAATTGGAGCAAGATGGCGATGTCGTCACGAATGGGGGTGTTCCGGTGGAAGTCTATGATAATAATGATGTCACCGGTCTCGCCCGCGTCTTTACAGGGCTGAGTCTCAAAGGCGGAGAGTTCTTTTTCAATTTCCGCAACTTGCCGCCAGATGCCCTCCACTCCCCTATGGAAGTCTATCCAGAATGGCATTCTGAGCTCGAGAAGAGCTTCTTAGGGACCACAATTCCGGCCGGCACTGGACCGACGGAAAGTATCGATATGGCGCTCGACGCGCTCGTCGACCACCCGAACACAGCGCCTTTCTTGGCCCGCCAACTGATCCAACGGTTCGTTACCAGCCATCCAGAGCCGGACTATATTGGGCGCGTCTCCGCGGCCTTCGCCAATGGTCAATATACGCTTCCGAATGGCTCGATTGTGGGCGATGGGCGTCGGGGCGACTTGTCCGCCACGATTGCGGCTGTCCTGTTCGATCCTGATGCAAGGGACCCGAGCAATCGCAATGATGACAGCTTTGGCAAGATACGCGAGCCCGTCATTCGCTTCATTCAATGGGCCCGAGCCTTTGACGCTGGCACCGTCACGCCGGAGCATACATTCCCGCTCTACAATACCACATTTGGTGGAGGCCTCGCGCAGGCGCCTTACAAATCACCGTCCGTGTTCAACTTTTACCGACCGGGCTATGTCGCGCCTGGCACCGAAACCGGTGCAGCCGGATTGACGATGCCGGAAATGCAATTGGTCAACGCGAATTCCATAAGCAATTACGCGAACTTTATGACCTATTTCGTCTTTTCGTTCGCTGCGAACAATGCAGGTGAACCATCGGCGACGAGTTTCATCCCCGATTATACAGATGAGCTGGCTTTAGCAGACGATCCGACCGCCTTGGTGGAACATCTCGACTTACTGCTCAATTTCGGCACGACGTCGGATGAGACCAAAGCGACGATCATCACATTCTTAGAAGATATCGCGCTCGAGAACCCGAATGACCCAAACTATAATGGCCCATTTTTAAGGGTCGGCTTGGCGGTTCTGATGATGATGACATCGCCTGATTACACAGTGCAGCGATAGGAGGACATGATGAAACCGACCCGCAGAACGTTCCTCACCGGCGCCAGCGCCCTGAGCGCAGCAACACTCGCCGGCTATGGCAGCTCTCTCGCCGCCTTTCAGGCCAGCGCCGCCAACACATCCGGCTATAAAGCGATTGTTTGCCTGTTCTTCCTGGGCGGCTTGGATGGGCATGACACGGTCCTACCGTATGACCAGGCTTCGTATGATCGCTATGCAGAGATCCGCGCCTCGCTGATGGGCCAATACGCCAATATGCAAGGCGGATCGACCCGAGCGCGCGACCGACTATTGCCGCTTAATCCGACCAATGCCGCCTCGTTTGGCACGCGCCAATTTGCGCTGCCAGAGGAATTGAGTGGGATCAAATCGCTGTTTGATGATGGCAATGCCGCCATTGTCGGCAATGTTGGTCCATTGATTCAACCCCTCAATCGACAGCAATTCGAAGCCGAAACGGTGCCGCAACCGAAGCGGCTCTTCTCCCACAATGACCAACAATCCACGTGGATGTCGAGCCAGCCAGAAGGCGCACAGTTTGGCTGGGGTGGACGCTTCGCAGATGCCGCACTCGCAGCGGGCGCGAACTCAGGCAGTCAGGAATTCTCGACGATTACCAGTCTTGGAAATGAGCTCTTCTTAACCGGGTCCGATGCTCGACCTTATCAAATTGGGCTCGACGGGGCGCCAGAGATTGATGCCCTCAACTTCTTCGAAAATGACGATGGCTCCGGGACGCAATCAGAAGTCTATCAGAAGCTGCGCGATCATTTTGAGGCGATGGACTTTAACAGCTCGAACCTCATCGATCGCGACGTCGCAAATGCCATGCGCACGGCGCTTACAACCAATGAAACTTTCAACGAAGCGTTTGAATCTATTCAGCCTTTTGTTACTGAGTTCCCAGGAAACTTCCTCGGCCAGCAATTGCAAGCCGTCGCCAACACGATCGCTATCCGCGATGCTTTGCTGGTCAGCCGCCAAGTCTTTTTTGTCGCCATTGGAGGCTTTGATACCCATTCCAATCAAGCCAATGATTTGCCGGGGTTACAAAGCCAAATCGATGGCGGTGTCGTCGCCTTCTATCAAGCGATGCAAGAACTCGGGCTTGGCAATGATGTGACGCTGTTCACGGCGTCTGATTTCGGTCGCACACTCGCCATCAATGGTGACGGCACAGATCACGGCTGGGGCAGCCACCATTTTGTGATCGGCGATGCTGTTCAGGGCGGACAGATCTATGGCGACATGCCGCCTTATGATCTCGGTCATGATCAAGATGCAGGAAGCGGTCGTCTCATCCCGACAATGTCCGTCGAACAGTTCGCAGAACCGCTCGGCCGTTGGTTTGGATTGAACGATGCAGAAATCGCAGCGGCATTACCGAATTTGGGTAATTTTGGCGCTGGACCAACCTTCGTTTAGTGCGTCCAGGGCTGCTTACGGGTCGCTGAGAAATTCTCTGAATAGGATTTGAGCAATCGCTTCACTTCCCGCGGCTCTTCGACGATGAAGGTCAGGCCTTCCCGTTTTGCATAAGCGATCGCTTGTTCGCGGCTATCGAAATGGAGCCGAACCTGACCGGTTGTATCGTCAATGCTGGTCCAACCCATGACAGGATCACTGGATCGTTTGCTCTCAGAGACGAATTCTAGCACCCAATCCTTGGTTTTGCCGCGGCCAGATTGCATCGCAGTCTTCGCAGGCTTGTAGATACGGGCATCCATGTAGACCATCTCCTAGAGAAGAAACTGGTCGGAGCGATAGGATTCGAACCTACGACCCTCTGGTCCCAAACCAGATGCGCTACCAGACTGCGCCACGCTCCGGCCTTCCGGTATACTGTCGGTTTTTGGGGTTTCAACCCTGTTTTTGCCGTCGACGCAGTGAACGGAATGTCGCATCTGCACGCGCGGCGAGTTTCTCGCCATTAATCAGCAGATCGGCCCCAACATGTACAAGATCGTGCTCATAGCTGACAACGGTTGGATGGGCTTCTAGCCAATTGTGTAGGCGTACGGTTTCAAGAAAATGCAGAGTTAGTTTCAGCGTGACAGATGGCCGTTTGGTGGCTGCCCAAACCGCCATCGCCAAGGACCGGTCGGCAAACGCGCTCGCCATGCCGCCATGCAGAAATCCCATACTGTTGCAGTGTCGGTCTAAGATGAATAAGCCGCTGCGCACATCCCCTTCGCCGCTGGCTTCATAGACGGGGCCATTGTGATTGGAAAACGCCCCGCGAGATTTTGATAGCGCAAAGCCATCCGGCACGATCAGATGCGCGGGTAAATCCTCTTCGCGCATGAGATCTTATTCAGCCGGCGCGTCAGCCGTGACATTCCCAAACAAAGGATGCTGGACTGTGTCGCCCGGCAGAATACCAAGCTCAGCCGATTGACCACCATTGATTTCAAGGACTGCACGCACAGGCACGCCGGGTGAAATCGTCCGCAAAGATCCGGGCACCGTGTTTCGAGCGATCATTTCGATGCTTCCATCTTCAGAAATGAAGAGCATATCCAATGGAATCAGTGTGTTCTTCATATACATGGCTGGTTCGCGCGGCGGGTCGAAGTCAAACAACATGCCTTTATCGGCATCCATGCTTTCCCGCTCCATCAAACCGAAACTGATTTCATCGCGATCATTCGCAACTTCGACAGAGAAACTATGAGTTGCCTCAGCGCTAACAATGGTCAGCGGGGTAACTTCCATTGGATCGGCTTGAGCGATTCCGGCAAAGGCTGCGCAGCTGGCGAGAGCAATTAGAAATGTCCGAGTCATGGCTTGTGTGTAGCCGCGTGTCTGGCACACGGCAAGCAATGGCCACAGGCATTCACTACTTTTTCACAACGATGACATTCTCGCCTTTTTGACCGCGCCCCGCGACGATACTGAGCTCCGTGCCAGGCTCGAGCGTATCAATCCCAGCTTTTCGAAGGACTGAGATATGAACAAATATATCTGATGGATCGTTCGGCCGATTGACGAACCCGAAGCCTTGAGCGGCGTTAAACCACTTCACAATAACCCGTTCGAAAACAATCGCCTCACCCTGATCACGCATGACCGAGGCTTTGGGGCGATCCATTTCCATAATGTTTAAAACCTGCCAACCGCGTTCGCGCTCGACAATATCGCAAACAATTCTTGCGCCCTCGTCCGCAGAATTCTCGCCGAACGCGCGCAAGCACGAGACGTGCATCATGACATCCTGGTTGAGGATCACACCCTCAACAGATTCCGGGACAACAAACCCATAGCCCTTGACCGTATCAAACCATTTGACACGACCAATCAGGCGCACACCTGACTCTGCACTCAATTTTGATACCTGTTCAGCCGCGTTACTCATGGGCCCAACCCCCAACTAAATTCTTTGTTAACCATACGGAACAGCTCTGTCACGCGGCTTTAATCAGCGAACAGACATTAATTCAATCTATCGTGGTAAAATCGGCACTCTCAAATGAAGCGTAAGTCATTCATTTCTTTAACATTGATTTGTCTTAGGCCTGACCCACGACGATCATCGCTTTTTGCGGATCGAACGGAATTGAGACCGCGAAACATTATCTTCGCGTTGGCAGAATTCTGTAACCGGGTGGAAAGTGGCACTCCCTAGGGGAATCGAACCCCTCTTTCCAGGTTGAAAACCTGGCGTCCTAACCGATAGACGAAGGGAGCGCGCTGTTCGAATGGCGGATATATACAAGCGTGATTTCGCTTGCAACCTTCTTTGACGGCGGAAATCGCTTTTTTGCAGCTTTCGGGTGATTTTCTTTGATTAGATTTTGATACGTGTTTCACCCTTGCTTTCGTGACCGGACAATCGGACACTTCAGATATGCAGATCGATCTCACCAGGTCCGACTTAGTCCGCGCGCAACCGAGCGATTGGAAAGCAGTCGCAGATATTACGGGCGAAGCCTTCGCGCAGGACCCCGTCAATCAATACATATTTGGCAAACCCGCCTCGATTCGCTCAATGTTTCGGGTCATGGCCCGCGAAATGTATTTGCCGCAAGGCCTTTGCCATCTCCACAAAGCGGGCGGCGCGACCATGTGGATGCCGCCTGGCGTGGACGCAGCCCCCAGCCAATGGGGCTTGCTAAACTTCGCACTTGGCCAATTTCGACATGGTACATTCGGTGCGATCAGCAAAGGCATGGCGCTGTCTCGAATGATGCAAGACTGGCATCCTAAAGATCCGCACATGTACCTTTTCACCATCGGCACCACACACGCCGCGCGAGGCAAAGGCGTCGGCAGAAGCCTGCTTTCGCCTGTACTCGACGCGTGTGACGCCAGCGGCATGCCGGTTTATCTGGAAAACTCGAACCCCGCCAATGCTGGCTTCTATGCGGCACATGGCTTCGAGCGCCTGGGCATCTTCAACATTGATGGCGACGATAGCCCAGTCATGGAGCCGATGTGGCGAGAGCCGAAAACGCCCTAACCTCGACTCAGCGAATAGTTCGGCGCCTCGCGCGTCATTTGAACATCATGGACATGGCTTTCATGCAGCCCTGCCCCGGTGATTTGGACAAACTCAGCACGCTTATGCAGCTCAGCCATAGTCGGAGCGCCGACATAACCCATGGCGGCGCGCAAGCCCCCAACCATTTGGTGGACGATAGGCCCGATCGGCCCTTTGAACGGCACTTGGCCTTCAATGCCCTCTGGGACCAATTTATCGCTGGCGGCATCTTTCTGGAAATAGCGATCCGCGGAACCGCGTGCCATCGCGCCAAGGCTCCCCATGCCGCGATACGCTTTGTAAGAACGACCTTGATAGAGGAAGACTTCGCCAGGCGCTTCTTCCGTGCCTGCAAACATCGATCCCATCATGGCCGTCGACGCGCCCGCCGCCAGCGCTTTGGCAAAATCGCCCGAGAATTTGATCCCGCCATCGGCGATAATAGGGACACCAGATACAGAGGCCGCGTTGGCGCAGTCCTCGATCGCTGTCAGCTGCGGGACGCCGACGCCAGCGACAATGCGCGTTGTACAGATTGAGCCTGGACCGATCCCGACTTTAACAGCATCTGCTCCGGCATCGATTAAGGCCTTTGTGGCATCGCCTGTGGCGACATTGCCTGCAATAATCTGGACCGCATTGGAAATTTTCTTGGCGCGGGTCACGGCCTCTCCCACCGCTTTGGAATGACCATGAGCCGTGTCGATAATGACCGCGTCGGCGCCTGCTTCAATCAGCGCCGCCGTACGTTCATATCCGGCATCGCCGACGGTCGACGCCGCAGCGACGCGTAAACGCCCGCCATCATCCTTGGCAGCGTTTGGATTAACCGCCGCCTTATCCATATCTTTGACGGTTAGCAAGCCAATGCAATTGCCCGATCCATCAACAATGACGAGGCGTTCAATCCGGTGCTTGTGGAGCAAGGTCCGGGCTTCCTCAATCGGCACATCCATTGTCACCGTGACGACATCGCGGGTCATCAGGCTTCCGACTTGCTGATTGAGGTCAGGCGCGAAGCGCATATCGCGGTTGGTGATAATCCCAACAAGCTTACCATTCTCGACCACAGGAATGCCTGAGAAGCCGGTCTGTTCTTTCAGAGCCTTGAGCTCGGCGAGACTGGCCGTTGGAGCGATCGTGATCGGGTTCATCACGACGCCGCTCTCAAATTTCTTCACCTGCGTGACTTGGGCGGCCTGTTCCTCAACCGAGAAATTACGGTGAATGACACCAATACCACCGGCTTGTGCCATGGCGATGGCGAGCCGGGCTTCGGTGACCGTATCCATCGCTGCGGAAATCAGCGGAATGTTGAGGCCAATTGATTTTGTCAGCTGGGTCGAAACATCAACTTCTGACGGTGTGACCTCGCTCGCGCCGGGCTGCAAGAGCACGTCGTCAAAGGTGATCGCTTGTCGGATATTCATGTGGGGAGCTCCCTTTTTGGCTCCCTAATTGAGTCACCCGCTGAGGGCAAGCCCCGATTGTGTGACGATTTCGAGTCAATGGCAGTCACCCTGAGACACCAGGACGATGACGAAAACGGCGCTTCCGTGATCTTGCACGCATGCGGTCGTGCTCCTGCGCGCCGCACGAATTTGTTGCCTTCCGGAATTCATTCGTGTCGAAGATTCTCATATTTGTTTTCATCATCGCGTTTACGGCCAGTTTGATGTTTGGCCTCAGCCGGCGCGCTCACGGCGAATCAGGATTCGAAGGAGATAAGCTCAGGATAGGCAAAGGGGCGGTCGAGGATTTGCATTCTAGAATGCAGAGCTACGTGGACCAGAACATCATCACCAATCTCTCTTTCGGCGTTTGGCAAGACGGTCAGCTCATAACCGAAGGCAATTACGGACCTATAAGCGAGACGATATCTGCGCCTGTTTCAGACACTACAATTTATCGCATTCGATCAATGACCAAACCTGTCACGGCGATTGGTCTCTTAATTCTGATGGAACGCGGCCATTTCAAACTCAGTGACCCGATAACCAAATTTCTACCTGAATTCGAAGAAAATGAAGTTTTGGCGGATTATGATTCCGATGGCGTGCTCTACACGTATCCCTGGCTATACTCGCCGACAATGGAGCAATTACTGGCCCACACGGCGGGCTTCGCCTACGATCGAACGAATTCTGGTGTCATAGATCAAAAGCTCAATGAGTCAGGTATTTCAGACTCTCCCGATACGGATGAATTCGTTCGAACTCTGGCTTCGTTTCCCTATGTCTCAATGCCAGGCGCTGAATGGAATTACTCATTCGCCTCCGATCTACAAGGCGCGATCATAGAGCGAATAACGGGTCAATCCTTAGCTGAGTTTTTAAAAAAGGAAGTGTTCGACCCGCTTCATATGTCCGATACTGGGTTTTATGTGGCCCCGCGCGAAAGCGTCCGCATCAGTGGCGTAGGTCGTTTGTTCCAGGGCGAATTCAAATACATTGAACTCGAAGCTTCAGATTTCACAGCGCAATCCAGGGTCTATTTCGAGGGCGGCCATGGCCTTTATTCGACGCGCAGCGACTATTTTAAATTTCTAAACATGTTGAGAAAAGGTGGCAGGGTCGGCGATCATCAGATCATTTCATCCGAAACTTCCGACCGATTTCAACGCAATGCGATCCAGTATCGCGGAGGCCACGGTCGGCAACGATCTTATGGTGGTGGCGCAGGCTTAGGATTCGGGCTTGGAATCGGGACGATTGAAGAACCGGAACTTGCCCAACTCCCTGCGCCAAAAGGAACCATGTATTGGACCGGTGCCTTAGGAACTTGGTTTTGGATCGACCCCGTGAATGACATTGTTTTTATTGGTATGACCCAAAGCGACGGCGCAGTTGAGCCTAATATGATGAAGGGTTCGATGATCACAATATATGGTGACCCTAACTCCTTAAACGCCGAGATGCGATGACGCGCACCGTAAAAGGGTCAGGCGTCGGATGGGTCTGGTTGACCGGGAACTTCATCCGCTTGGTCGGCAGGTCGACCTGGTATGGCATAGCTCCCTTTGAGCCATCGCGATAAATCCACTTCAGCACACCGATTCGAACAAAATGGCTTAAACTCCGGACTCACTGTCCGCGTTTCGCAAACTGGACACTTTCTCTGGCTCATTTGCGGCGTACCTCGTTTTCTTCCGCGTCGGTCTTAACCACCGTCACGCGGCCTGAAAAGCCCTCGGCGAGCGCTTGGTCCACATCTTCTTTGCGCGCCAAGTATGTCGGCCAGATCTGGTCGTTCAAACAAAGTTCGAAAAACGCGTTCGTTCGCGCATCGGCCTCGCGTTGCAATGCTCTTAGTAGAAATAATAAAGTGGTTTCGTCAGGGGTCTCCGCCAATATCTCGTCGATCGGGCGTACGCGCCAAGCCGTCGAGGCTTCCAGCAATCCCAGGACAGACGGTTTCAGAACTTTAGCATGCGGAAAGCCAAATATTTGAAACGCCTCGCGAGCCGTGTCTCTCAATCGTGTGGCGGCATCAGCATTGATCGGCGACACGCAGTCCAAAACAAAAAGACCGCCAAGCCCTCGCAATCCAATTTGACGCACCATTTCCGTTATCGCGTCACGATTTACAGCTAAGGCTCTTGCCCCGGCGCTGCTTTTGTCGATGCGCCCGGACGTATCGACATCAATCGCTGTTAGCGCTCGAGTGCGGGCAATGTGCAACGTCCCGCCACGCGGCAAAACAGCGTTCGGTGACATCACATCGTCAAACGCCGCCTCAACTGCCTCTCGGTCTTCGCGAATCTCCGTGTCTTGAGCAGCGCCAATCGTTGCGCGCCATAGGTCGAATGCCTCGTGATCGGCCAATGGCTCATCCGTAGTTGCGACACGCGCCAGTTTTCCCGTGCGGGCTTCGCTTTGTACTTTTACGCGTATTGCCGCCCCTTCGCTCAAACCGCCGCGGGCCTTCAATCGTAGGAATGCCTCCTCACCATTTGAGAGTTGGCAAAAAGCACCGCGCAATTCATCCACGAACGCTCTCAATCGCGCGTCATAGATTGCTCCATATCGAGCGGGATCGCCTTGACCAAACCAACGTTGCGTTAAGAGTCGGTACGCGCGCCCATTCCCTCCATATTCAACCGCCCGCGTCTCACACGGCGAAGTGTGCTTCAGAATTTTTT
>JABSQA010000108.1 GCA_013213825.1 Henriciella sp. | reverse complement strand
TGGCGCCGCCGCGGACCGGTAAGACGGTGCTGTTGCAGAATATTGCCGCGTCGATCGAAGAGAATCACCCAGAGTGCTATCTCTTGGTCCTGCTCATTGACGAACGTCCGGAAGAAGTCACCGATATGAAGCGGTCCGTGAAAGGCGAAGTGATTTCTTCGACCTTTGATGAGCCGGCTTCACGACATGTTGCTGTTGCCGAAATGGTGATTGAAAAAGCCAAACGTCTGGTCGAGCATGGACGTGATGTCGTGATCTTGCTCGACTCCATTACGCGCCTTGGCCGCGCCTATAACACAACCGTTCCAAGCTCAGGCAACGTTCTGACAGGCGGTGTGGACGCCAACGCATTGCACCGGCCAAAACGTTTCTTTGGTGCGGCCCGAAATGTTGAGGGCGGTGGTTCTCTAACCATTGTCGCCACGGCCTTGATCGATACAGGCTCGCGTATGGACGAAGTCATCTTCGAAGAATTTAAGGGCACCGGTAACTCGGAAATCGTGCTCGATCGCAAAGTGGCGGATAAGCGCACATTCCCAGCCATCGACATCATGAAGTCAGGCACCCGGAAAGAAGAGCTGATCACAGACAAAGTTCAGCTTCAGAAAATCTATGTTCTGCGTCGGATCCTGAATCCGATGGGAACTTCAGATGCGATCGACTTCCTGCTCGATAAGTTGAAGCAGACGAAGAACAATGCCGAATTCTTCGAGGCCATGAAAAACTAATCATGGCTTTGCGCCGGGACACAATCTGTGCTCTGGCGAGCGGTCCGCCGCCATCCGCAATATCTGTGTTACGCGTGTCCGGCCCCCACGTGGCGGACATCATTGCGGCACGGTGTTCGTTGCAGACGCTTAAGCCGCGACACGCAACCCTGGTTGATCTGCTGGATGAAAAAGGGACGCTGATCGATTCAGGTCTTGCGGTCTTCATGCCAGGCCCTGCAAGTTATACCGGCGAAGACACGCTTGAAATCTCACTCCATGGTGGACGTGTCATCACCGAACTCGCTTTGCGGTCGATCATGTCGGCAGGTGCACGATTAGCCGAACCCGGAGAGTTTACACGTCGAGCGTTCGAAGCGGGAAAACTCGACCTCACGCGCGCCGAAGCGGTGGCCGATCTCATCGATGCGGAAAGTGAAGCGCAGCACCAGCAAGCGCTCAAGCAAATGGATGGGGCGCTCGAACGGCTTTATGCGGGGTGGCGGGATGATCTCACCACGTGCTTGGCTTTGCTCGAAGCCAGTATCGATTTTCCAGATGAAGAAGATGCGCCGGACCGGGTTGATGCTCCGGTGCGAGAGACGCTCTTGCGCATAGACCAGGCGCTCAAAGATGCGTTGGTCCAGGGGAATATTACAGAACGTATTCGCGATGGGTTCAAAATTGCGATCCTGGGTAAGCCAAATGCGGGAAAATCGACCTTACTCAATCAAATTTCAAAGCGCGAAGCCGCAATTGTTACAGACATACCGGGTACGACCCGGGATGTCGTTGAAGTCAGACTGACAATTGGGGGATATTTGGTTTGGCTTTCAGATACGGCGGGCCTTCGGGAAACGACTGATATTGTTGAGGCGGAGGGCGTCCGACGGGCGATGAAAGCGGCGGATGAGGCCGACCTTCGTTTGTGGGTTTATGATGCGCGGGAAGACTTTGATATGAGCGTGGTCCAACCGGGAGATATTGTTGTCGCAAACAAGTCTGACCTGGTCGCGCCCAAAGATGTTTCACGTGAAACACTCACAATTGTCGCCAAAACGGGGGAGGGCGTTGCCAATCTCGAGGCTGACATCATTTCTCACATCTCAAAGATGACCCAGAATCTGAGCGCGCCAATGATTACGCGGGCGCGGCATCGGCAAGGCATTGAACGCGCCCTTGAATATGTTTCGGCGGCGCGAGATCATCTTAAATTGCAATCGGGATCAGAATTCGTTGCGGAAGATGTGCGACAAGCCAGTCGCGAACTTGGAATGCTGACGGGACATATTGATCCAGACACAGTGCTTGGCGCTGTATTTTCCAGCTTTTGTATCGGCAAATAGTCTATGTCTCGCGGCCTGAATATTATATGTCGTCCCGGATAGAGGCAGATTGCGATGCATGACTCGTTTGATTTTGATGTAATTGTTGTCGGCGGCGGCCATGCCGGGTGCGAAGCTGCATCGGCGGCGGCGCGAACCGGTGCGCGCACAGCGCTGATTACCCACAAGGTTGAAACCATTGGCGAGATGTCCTGCAACCCAGCGATTGGGGGTTTGGGCAAAGGTCATTTGGTTCGAGAAATTGACGCACTCGACGGTTTGATGGCGCGCGCGTCAGATCGCGCAGGCATTCAGTTTCGCATGCTCAATCGGTCCAAGGGTCCCGCGGTCTGGGGACCGCGCGCCCAGATAGATCGCCAGCTCTATCGTTCGGCGATGCAAGGAGAGATCCTCAATCATGAGAATCTCACGGTCATCGCAGACGGCGTCGAAGACCTGATGGTCAAAAACGATACGGCGCAGGGTGTGATCGGTGAGTCCGGAACAGCTTATTCTGCAAAAGCCGTAGTGATCACGACCGGTACTTTTCTCAAAGGGATCATCCATCGGGGGGCCGAACGTATTCCTGCCGGGCGGGTGGGTGAGAAACCAGCCATCGGATTGGCGGAGCGTCTATATGCGCTCAATCTTCCGATCGGTCGATTGAAGACGGGAACGCCCGCACGGCTAAATGGTGAAACCATCGATTGGGGGAAGCTGGAAATGCAACCCGCCGACGAGGTTCCAATCCCCTTCTCTTATCTGACGGATCAGATTGAAGTCCCTCAAATAGCTTGTGGGATCACGCACACGAATGCAGCGGCACACGCAATCGTCGCGGAGAATCTGAAACGGTCAGCCGTCTATTCCGGGGCGATCGCAGGCAGGGGCCCGCGTTACTGTCCGGCCATCGAAGATAAGATCTATCGATTTCCGGAGAAAACGCGTCACCAAATTTTCCTCGAGCCAGAAGGGCTAGACGATAAGACGGTCTACCCAAATGGGATCTCAACGTCTCTGCCGCGTGAGATCCAGGATGCATTCATCCGCGAGATTGAAGGTCTCGAATCGGTCGAGATCTTTGAATACGGCTATGCGATCGAATATGACTATGTCGACCCACGCGCTTTAGACGTTGGGCTCCAAGTGAAAACTATGCCGGGCCTATTTCTGGCGGGGCAGATAAACGGGACCACCGGCTATGAAGAAGCCGGCGCGCAAGGACTGGTCGCTGGACTGAACGCGGCCCGCTTTGGTCGAGGTAAGCCTCATGCGAGCTTTGATCGCGCCGAAGCCTATATTGGTGTACTGATTGATGACTTGATCACACGCGGTGTGACCGAGCCCTACCGCATGTTTACATCACGCGCGGAATACCGTTTGTCGCTGCGCTCAGACAATGCGGATCAAAGATTGACGGAGCGGGGCATTGAACTGGGTTTGGTCGGCGCAAGCCGGGCCGAAATGTTTCACGTGAAACAAAACGCTCTGACGGACGGTCGCAATAAGCTTCAGACTCTCGCCATGACTCCGAACGCGGCACAAAAGCATGGCTGGAAGGTCAATCAGGATGGCCAACGCCGAACCGCTTGGGAATTCTTGGCCTATCCGACCATATCCATGACCGACATTTCAAAGGCCTTTCCAGAAGTGGCGTGTTTGGACCAGCGAACCAAAGATCAACTCGAAATCGAGGCGATGTATGCGGGATATATTGAGCGTCAAAAGGATGATGTCGCCGCCTTGCGGCGCGAAGAGTCTTTGGCGCTTCCCGGAGATCTGGATTACGGCCAAGTGGGTGGGCTCACCAATGAGGTGCGAGCAAAGCTGGAACACGTCAGACCGGCAACACTCGGTCAGGCCTCGCGGATTGAAGGTATCACCCCAGGCGCCCTCACGGCTTTGTTGGCCTATGTCCGCCGGCGCCCAAGTCGGACCCGTGCCAATGGCTGATAAAGATGGCTTTGGTCCGGATGATCTCGAAAATGTTTCACGTGAAACACGCGATCGGCTGGAGGTGATCGTCGCGGAGCTGGACGAATGGCGGCAAAAGATCAATCTCATTGGTCCGTCCGAGTTCGATCAAGTCTGGCGCCGTCACGTTTGGGACTCCTGGCAACTTTTCGATCTTATTCCAGAGCGTGGACCGATTGTGGATTTAGGCTCCGGCTCCGGGTTTCCCGCCTTGGTCCTGGCGGCGGGATTCGCCTCTGAGGAGTCTCATATGACCATGATCGAGAGCGTGGGAAAGAAGTGTGCTTTCCTACGTGCGGCCGTGAAAGCGGCGGGTTTGCATGCAAAAGTCATACAGGGTCGAGTCGAGGCGGTTAACTCTGTCCAAGCCCTATGTGTCACGGCTCGAGCGTTTGCACCATTGCCACAGCTTCTAGAATATTCATCACCTTGGCTGGAAAATGGGGCTTATGGGGTTTTCCCGAAGGGACGACGCTGGCAAGAGGAATTGACGTCGGCCTTGGAATCTTGGAATTTCGCGTATGAAGCGATTCCCTCGAAAACAGGGGACGGGGCTATTTTGAAGATTTCGGAGGTTTCACGTGTCGAATCCTAATACGCGCATTCTTGCGATCGCCAATCAGAAGGGCGGTGTCGGCAAGACGACAACCTCAATTAATTTGGGCACCGCGCTCGCCGCAGTCGGTCGCAAAGTCTTGGTCATCGATTTCGACGCTCAAGGTAATGCCTCGACCGGACTGGGTATTACCCGTCCAGAACGGCAGCTGACCACGTATGACGTGGTCGTACACAATGAATTTTTAGGCGATGCGGTCTTAAGCACACTGGTTCCACGTTTGGATATCGTCCCTGGCGATGAAAACCTCGCAGGTGTTGAGACCGAGCTCTCCGGAGATCCCCATCGCTCCTATCGGCTGCGGAATGCTTTGCGCGCTTATATCCAAGAAGCGTCGCAACGTGGTTTGACCGAATATGATTATATCTTGATCGACTGCCCGCCATCTTTGTCGTCGCTCACCATCAATGCGATGACGGCTTCAGACTCGCTTTTGGTTCCATTGCAGTGCGAGTTCTTGGCACTGGAAGGATTGAGCCAACTCTTGAAAACCGTCGAGCTTGTTCGTTCTGGTCTGAATCCAGATTTGGATATTCAAGGCGTGGTGCTGACCATGTATGACCGGCGCAATAATTTGTCGGACCAGGTCGCGGATGAGGTGCGGTCGGTGCTTGGCGCGAAAGTCTATAATACAGTGATCCCAAGAAATGTGCGTCTGTCTGAAGCGCCAAGTTTCGGTAAGCCGGCTTTGCTTTATGATTATCGTTGCCCAGGCAGCGAAGCCTATATTCGCCTGGCTTCAGAAATGTTGCAGCGCGAACGCGCGCTTCGGGGGTAGGGCATGGC
Source organism: Henriciella sp. (assembly GCA_013213825.1). GTDB lineage: Bacteria > Pseudomonadota > Alphaproteobacteria > Caulobacterales > Hyphomonadaceae > Henriciella. Next base: position 6,736 of record JABSQA010000108.1, on the reverse strand, counting down.
GCCAGATCCATCACGGGGAAAACAGAACCGTCTCGGCAAAGGACTTTCCGCCCTCATCGGAGAAGTTGAAGGTGTCGGTCTTGCTGCGCCAAGCGAGTCGCCCTCGGGCGACGCACCGGTTACATCTGTCTCAGAATTTGCGGTTTCAGACATTCGTCCGAATCCAGCTCAGCCAAGACGCACATTTTCCGAGGCCGAGCTCGAAGAACTTGCCGCGTCGATACAGCAACGTGGGGTCTTGCAGCCCATCTTGCTTCGGCCTGACCCGGACGCGCCGAATCAATATCAAATTGTCGCCGGCGAACGCCGCTGGCGCGCCGCTCAGCGGGCAGGGTTCAAAACCATCCCGGCCGTGGTTCGGGATATGGATGAGTTGCAACTTCTCGAAGTCGGCATCATCGAGAATGTTCAACGTGAAGACCTCAATCCAATTGAAGAAGCGGAAGCCTATGGTGCGCTGATTAAACGGTTCGGTCGGACCCAGGAAAACTTGGCGGAAAGCGTTGGCAAATCGCGCGCCCATATCGCCAATACGATGCGACTTCTAAACCTTGGCGAAAGTTCACGCGAGCATTTGCGGCAAGGGCGAATCTCGGCGGGTCATGCCCGCGCTGCCTTAGGCGCGCCGGACCCAGACCCGGTCGTTGATATGGCGGTGGCCAAGCGGATGTCCGTACGCGAGGTCGAGGCCTTGGTGAAGCGGTTGAAGGATGGTAGCGCCCTCGACGCGGTGGCCAAGAAAGTCTCCCAGTCTGACAAGGACGTCGACACGGAAGCGCTCGAGAGCGATTTGGCGCGGGTCCTTGGCTTGAAGGTTGATATTCGGCAAGGCAGCAAAGGCGGCGAGTTGCGCATCAAGTATGGCGACTTAGAGCAATTGGATGAATTGTGCCGCCGTCTCACGGCAAAACGTGGATAATACACTGTTTTATCAGTAAAATAATTCGATTTGTTCTTTCGATCGAAATTGAAAAGACGGCATTTGTCTTCCCCGGCGGCACGATGATAGCGTGCGGATCTAGGCCTGAACGGTGACGTATCAGGCGTATGATTGGGAGAAGAAGAGATGCCCGACTCAACCTTCGAGACTCGTCCGAAACTTGAGCGACCGACTTTAAGCTATCGCGTGCCAACTTATGAAGGCTATCTCGAACGCGGGGCTAAGGTGCTCCCGGCGAGTGAGCTTGATCTGGAGACGCTCGATCTCGCTGACGTGGAGATTTGGCGGCAGAACAAGATGTGGGATCGGTTTGAGCGGCTCCGCAAAGAAGACCCAATCCATTACACGCCAGACAGTTTTTTTGGTCCCTATTGGTCGATCACACGTTACAAAGATGTACTCGCAATAGACACAGATCATAAGCGGTTTTCGTCCGACGCGGATCAAGGCGGCATCACACTTTCCAATATGACTCAAAGCATTGTCGGTCGAAGCTTTATCACCGCGGATGAACCGGTTCATTCTCAGCAAAGAAAAACGGCGCAGCCCGCGGTCGCCCCTACGGCGCTTCGGGAATATGAGCCATTGATCCGAAAACGAACACAAGCTGTGCTCGACAATTTGCCCGTTGGCGAACCCTTCGATTGGGTCGACGCGGTGTCCATTGAGTTGACGGCGATGATGCTCGCCACGTTGTTCAATTATCCGCAAGAGCGCCGCCGCGAACTCACACGCTGGTCTGATGTGACCACCAATCCGACGGATCCCGACATTTGTCCGGGCGGGATGGAACAATGGCGGGCTGAACTTACCCAGTGTGGCCAAGTTTTTTGGGAAATCTTCCAGGAGCGCAAAAATGCAGCGCCATCTGGTGACCTGATGAGTCTCTTGGCGCATGGCAAAGACACGACAGATATGAATCCCATAGACATGCTGGGCAATGTGATTCTGTTGATTGTCGGCGGCAATGACACGACGCGAAATTCCATGTCGGGCGGTGTTTATGCCTTAAACAAATTCCCGGATCAGTATGCCAAGCTCAAAGCCAATCCAGACCTTATTCCGAATATGGTTTCAGAAATTATTCGCTGGCAAACGCCGCTCGCCTATATGCGGCGAACCGCGCTCGAAGATGTCGAGATGCACGGCAAAACGATTCGAAAAGGCGATAAGGTGGCGATGTGGTATGTGTCCGCCAATCGCGACGAGACGTTTTGGGACGAAGATCCGAACCAATTGATCATCGATCGCAAGCAAGCGCGAAATCACATGTCTTTTGGCTTTGGCATTCACCGCTGCGTCGGCAACCGGTTGGCCGAGTTACAATTGAGAATCCTGTGGGAGGAAATTCTCGAAAGGTTCGAACATGTAGAAGTCTTAGACGAACCGAGCCGAACCTCGAGTGCGTTCGTGAAAGGCTATACCTGGCTGCCTGTCATTCTACACCCAAAGGATTGATCAGAATGGTCAAGACGCATCACGCTTTTGCCGCGCTGCTCGGACTCGGAATTGCGGCTTGCGCGACCCCGCCAGATCCGGCTGAGGTCCACCAGGCAGCCATCACGATCGACGCGCATGCGGACATCGTTCTTCCCGAAACATCTCCGCTATATCTGGGCGGTGACGGGCGCTCAAAAGTGAGCGTTGATAAACTGCAAGCCGGTCAAATCGATGCGGTTATTATGAGCGTTGCCGCAGGCCCAAAACCTCGAACCGCGGAAGGGGACGTAGCTGCGGCGCAGGAAGCCGATGCCAAACTCGCGGCCGTTCAAGCGCTCATCGCGGATGAAAGTTCTTTCGCACTCGCCACGACGTCCAATGAGATTCGAACCCATCAGAGCAAAGGGCAAATCTCTATTCTGCTCGGTTTCCAAAATGCCCAGGGCCTCAACGGCGATCTTTCCAAACTCGATGACTATTATTCCGCCGGTGTTCGCGTTTTTGGGCTCACGCATATGGGACATAATGATTTCGCGGATTCGTCTCGGCCCATGTTTGATGGCGAAACCGGCACTTATGAAGTCACAGAGGAACATGGTGGATTATCGGATCTTGGTCGTTTGGCGGTCCAACGCATAGATGGATTAGGCGGCATCCTGGATGTTTCGCAAATGTCCAATGCCGCAACGCTGGAAACCATCGCCCTGACAAAGACACCAGTCATCGCGAGTCACTCGAATGTCAAAACCCTATCTGACGTGACCCGAAATCTTTCTGATGCGGAGATTGATCAGATCGGTGCAGCGGGAGGCGTGATCCACATCGCCGCTTTCAGTGCCTATTTGGTTGACCTGTCTGACCCAGAATTAGCCGAAAAGATCCGCAGTGTTCGTCGGGCCGCCGGATTACCGGAAACATACTCCTATCCGTACGAGCTCTATTGGGAGCTTGATGATGACAGCGAAAAATTGAACTTTCTGACCAATATGCGCGCTTTGGTCGGTCGCGAAGATGTTGGACGAATGGTCGATCACATTGATTATGTTGTTGACCGGATCGGTATTGATCATGTTGGCATTGGCACCGACTTTAATCATGGCGGCGGGATTGTGGGTTTCACCGAAGCCGATTCAGCCGCGAACGTGACAGCGGAACTTCTGGCGCGCGGATATTCTGCAAGTGACATCAACAAAATTTGGGGTGAAAATTTCCTGCGAGTCTTGGACATCGCAAATGCGCGCGCGCAATCACTCGAATGAGTTCATTGTATCTTTGAGCAATGCCACCAGTTCGGCTTGGCGTCGGACATTCGTTTTCTGAAAAATCACCTGCAACTGATTGCGCGCCGTATTGCGGCTTACACCATTCTCTTTGGCAAAACTCGAGAGAGAGCCACCCGCCATTAAATATGCAGCGAGCTTGGTTTCGGCACCGGTAAACCCAAAGAATTGAGCGAGCTCGGCGCCATCATCCTCATCGCGCAGGTCCATCAATTCCAAGACGTGTTCAAGCGTCGGTTTGAGGTCATCAGGCGCGATTTTGGCAATTTCTGAAAACCGCTCGCGACTGCCAGGATAAGCTGTGCGAAATCGCTTTAACTCCACCGATCTCTCGACCAGTAAGTGGGCTCTTTGCTTGGCCTTCTCTTTAGACATTGGCGCGCCTAACATGACAGTTGTCCAAGCTTACACTACACTCGCTTCTCGCGCAAAGCGTGTGGAGGGACCGAACCATGGCAGACTCGATCGTGAAACCGGCTTCGGTCGAGTTGCTGGATATGCCAATGCTGCAGCCGAGCTCAGACTTCTCACGATGGCGAGAACGACAGTTTAATCGCCTGATCCAATGGATCACACGTCGGCAAGCGCGCGGTTGGGCGGAGATGATGGACCACCAGCAACACGCCCAACTGGCCGAATCCGTGCGCGAATTTCGAGACGCGCGCGCCAAAGAAGCGGCCGTAAAACCCGTCCTAATGGATGACGCGTTCCGCGACACAATCCGGGAGCCGGTCATCGATGGGTTGGGCGAGTGGATTTCCGCTAAAACGGCGCCTGATGATGCCGCAATTCTTTATGTCCCGGGCGGAGCCTTTATCATGAAGCGGAGTGACCGGATGACGGCACTGGCCGCCCGTTTAGCGCGGATGGCCGATGCCCGCCTGCGCATCGCAGACTATCGCTTGGCCCCGGAACATCCCTGTCCGGCAGCGGTTGATGATGTCGAGTCGGCGCTGCTGGGACTTTATGATGACGGTTACGCGCCGGAGAAAACGGTTGTAGCCTGCGACTCGGCGGGCGGGTCGATCGCGCTTGCTGCTTTGCTCAGACTCAAATCTCGAGGCGTGCCGATGCCAGCGGGTCTAGCTATGTTTTCGCCTTGGCTTGATTTAGCGCTTACCGGCTATTCCCTACTTTCTTCCGGTCTTTCGGGCGTGAGTCCGTTTACGATGGAAATGACAGCTTTATGCGCGCGCCTTTATTTGCAAGACAAGGTCTTAGCGATTGAACCCGATGCCTCCCCGATTTTTGGCGATTTATCCGGTCTGCCCCCTATGCTCGTGCATGTCAGCCAAGAGGATTCATTTTTTGATGATTCCAAGCTCCTGGCCAAGCGGATCAAGGAAGTGGATGGACGCATGTTGATGCGCGTGTGGCCGATGGGCGGTCATGTTTGGGAGCATGAATTTTCAACAGACGCCGATAAGTCGATTCAAGAAACCGCCCGGTTCATTCGCGGCTGTTTTGAAGGCGCGGATATGCTCTATTAGTTTTCTCAAGCGGCAATCGCTTGAAAACAAAAAAAATTTCAAAGCATAGTACAAACGGATCATGTCTCAGCATCTGATCTGAGCTCTCCTGCCTTCGCTCTTCATAGAATCGAAGAGCGGGATGGGAGTCAAAACTATGTCTAGAAAACACCTTACGCGTTCGGTCGGAATCGCTGCCATGCTTGCCATGGCGCCCGCTGCGATCATGCAAACGGCCTCGGCTGAAGTCCTGACGGCGCAACAAATTACCGCAGAGAGCGAAGCGATTGCGGGCGAAATTCAGACGTTGCAGCAGGATGTGCAGCAAGTCGAAAATACCCTGCCAGCGCAATATGCTTGCCCGCCAGGGACCCCTGATCGACAGGTTGACCTTGATCGTGCGACGGCCTTGCGCAATCGCGCGCTGAATTTGAGTGTCCGCATCAATAAACTTCGCCGTGACTATGACGAATCTATCAATGTGCGGACCGTTCTTGGCGAACCAACGGCGCGGGATTTGGAAGCCGTCGGGTTCGGCATTCAAAACCTCAATGCTTTGCGCCGCGATCAACAAGCCGCGAGCACCTCAATCGCAGCTTTGATCCGGACCATAAACGCCACGCCAAAGACCGAAGAAGAGTGTGATGGTCGCGATGACCCAGTGGCGAGCATCTCTTTTGCCCCGGCCAGTGTTGAACCTGGCATGCGGGTGAATGCACAGATCACTGCGCGCACAGCTGGTGGCAAAGCGGTCAACATTTCCAGCGTTACAGTGACGGGAATGGATGCGTTTGCCACTTTGGAAAACACGCAGACGCCAGGAGGTGCGGCGAGCATTACGTTCAAAATTGATGATGTGCGTCGACAAGGGCCATTCCCAATCAGCATCACAGTCCAAGGCGCCCCTGCTGGAGCGCCCGCGAGCGCAACTGGAACCCGGCACACACAGCGGTTTAGCTATACAGTCGCGAATGCGGCACCGAAGATCGTGTCGATACCCGCCGCGCCAAGCGGTGACCCAGGCGAGGATATTTCTCTTAAAGGCGAGATCGTCATCATCGATACGAATGCGGATGACAGAAACGCGAATGAAGTCGCCCAATCTAGTATTAAGCTAGACGGCCACCCCGTCGGTCTCGAAACGACGCCTGATGGCGCGTTTGGCCAGAATCTGCGCGTGACCAATCGCCGTCACGATCCTACAAAGGGCCAATATACATATGATATTGAGCGCAATGCGACGGCGAAGTATCCGCATCCACATGGCACTTACGATACGGGGTTCAGCGTCACGGATAAGGAAGGTAAATCCGCGTCCGAGCCGGTCACGATTACGATCAATAATACACCGCCAGAAGCAAGCTTCACGGCGCCGCGCCCGCCAAACAATGCCTTCCATTCCAATGACGGCAAGTCGGTATCCGTGACCGGAACGGATAAGGACGCGATTGGATGGATGGCTATCGCCTCGATTGAAATTGATGCCACAGCCGCGGGTGGGGGGACGTATCGTATGAATGATGGCGTCAAAACCTTGGATGTGACTCAAACCGGGGATGACAGCGTGCGGTTTAAGATCGTGCCAGATTCATTCCTACACACTGTTG
>JABSQA010000107.1 GCA_013213825.1 Henriciella sp. | reverse complement strand
ACGCAAGGAAACATGAGATGAGACATTACCGCGGCTCATTGGTCAGAATCGCAAGAATCGGGTGGCCTCGATGCGTGAATCTCTGCTGATGGGAGTTAGTGTCGTGTCTGACAAAGGACCAAACCCTAACACCCCTGATTTGAAACTGGAGTGCCCGCAAGCATGGACGGATTTTCGAAAACACCTGAACCCCCCTATTATGCCGTGATCTTCACAAGCATTCTTGGTGAGCATCGAGACGGGTATGACGCCATGGGAGCCGCGATGGTTGAGCTCGCGGCGCATCAACCTGGGTTTCTGGGCATTGAAACCACCAGAGGCGCGGATGGTCTGGGGATCACGGTGTCTTATTGGAAGGATGAGGACAGCATTCTCGCCTGGAAACAGCAAACACAACACGCCCTGGCCCAGAAAAATGGCATAGAAAGATGGTACAGCCATTATGAGTTGCGCGTGGCGAAGGTCGAGCGCGCTTATAGCGGGCCAGCGGGACGATCCTTGGATTGATCTCCGCTTAAACGCAGGAAGCGGACCGCCGCTTTGGGTCAGAAGCGGTCATTGCGCCGAAAGCGATTGTCTGGCGTTTTTCTGCTAGAACCGGTAACCAATCACCATGCTATCTAGATTGCTATTCCCGGTGGACTGGTCGCTTTCATTGCTCGCCTCCGCCTTACGACTTGGGGCCGGAGGAGCGGGCTCATCTGTTTCCACAAATGAGATGCCACTCATCCTGTACGAGTTCGAAAGCTGTCCATTCTGTAGAATAGCACGTGAACAGGTATCCGCCTCCGGGGTCACCGTGAACGTCAAGCCATGTCCCAAAGGTGGCGAGCGGTTTCGGCCCGAGGTGAAGCAAAAAGGTGGCAAAGCACAATTTCCGTATTTGGTTGACCCGAACGTGCCAGCAGACGGAACGGCTACGGCTATGTACGAAAGTGCGGATATTGCTCATTATCTGCGTCAACGATACGGAAAGGCCTCTCGCCCACTCATTCATTGGGCAGGGCCAGTAAATCAGGTGCTTTCCCAGTTTGCGGCGCTCGCGCGATACATGAATGGCACGATTGCGCGCCCGGCTGCAAAGCCAGATAAACCGCTCTGGCTCTATACTTCAGAACGTTCGCCAGGTGGACGACTTGTGAAGGAAATGTTGTGCAGCAAAGAGTTGGAATACTTCTGGTCAGCCCAAGCCCCCGAAAGCCAAAGAACGCCGCTATTAAGAGACCCAAATTCAGATCAACTGGTTAGCGGTAGCTTCGCAATCCTCAATTATCTGCGCCAAACTTACCCTAGGTCGAAATAAGTCCGCTATCGGTCAGGAGGAGACATAGAGCATACGTAAGACGCTCTAACATAACTTGCCCTATGCGCCCACTTCTCCCAGATGCGGGAGAAGAGCCGGGGATGAGGGCAAGATGGGTTCTACAGGCAATGCATTCGCTTCAACGCAAAGACCGGCGCCCTCACCCCCCTCTCCCGCGTTCGGGAGAGGGGCTGTGGCAAGCCGCATGCTTGATACGTAATCACTCGCACAGGACTCGGTTGGGCGATAACAGGAATGTCCGCTTTGACGCCGAATGCAGACATCCACTTCTCTCTTCCGTCGATCAGAACCGTCCACCCAAACTATGTCACAGTGGGAACCACTGCACCGACGATGATGGCAGCGGTAATGGCCGCTTTTGCAGCTTGGACAGCGGCGTCTGTGGCGCCTGTCGCGAGAAGGTCGCCATCCGTGATGGCTTTGATCCTCGCCTTATTGGATTTCAAAATGTCGCGGTCAAAATTGTGGCGCAGAACGTCTGCGGATTTGGCCAGCGCGATGATCACACTCAATCGGTCTTCCACTTCTCCCGAACCGGTGATGACTTTTCTCAATTGGGATTTGAGATTCGTCTCCAGCTTTGGCGACGCTTCTGGCCAAGAATTTAGTGTGAAGAGGCCGAAGACTTTTGAGGTCTCTTTGGTCAATGCGCCGAGCTCGCAAAGTTCTTCTGCGAGCGTCGGGACGAGCGCTTTGTGATTGCCGAGCTTGGTGACCCAGTATTGCATGTCGCGCGGTTTCGTATCGGCAGAGACTTGCGCCAGAATGTGATCAAGAAACGGTCCTTGACTGGGAGCCGCTGACGCCACCAAGAGTTTGGGCTTTTTGTCATCGGTGACCGTCAATAGGCCGCGCAGCAACAGTTCGGACAGACCTGCCCCCGCAATTGCTGGCTTATAGAAGCCCGCCTTGGGACGACCGCTTTCATCGTTGAGCGTTAAAAGCAGCAAGGATTGTGGAAGCGTAAGCGCTTTGGACATGGTGAGACCCTTAAGTGAATTTATTGAATATCAATATATAGGAAGGGTCAGTGCGGATTTTGAGAGGCAATCTAATATTGCTGTTTTTTCGGTGGAAAAATCGTAGATCGGTTCTGTTGCGTCTGCGCATCTGGCGGACGCGCCACCCTGTCAGCCGTCTTTATTCGTCGACCAATGCGACCAGAATTTCCCCTTCGGGCACTTGCGCACCGAGTTCGACGCCGACCGCCTCAACGACTCCGTCGCGCGGGGCGGCCAAAGCGTGTTCCATCTTCATCGCTTCCATCACCGCCAGGGTTTGGCCCTTCTCAACCGTGTCGCCAGCTTTGACGTTCACAGCGATGACTTTGCCCGGCATAGGCGCGTTGACGGCATTGCCGCCGGCCAAGGCTTCGGCTTCGGCTTCGAAATCGGGGACTTCGACCAGAACCGTGTCGCCACCCGTCGTGACGCCAAAGCGGCGCGGGGATAGGTCCGTGAGCAGCGGCATCGAGATATCTTCAGCCACCTCGTGCTCACTCGGATCGAACCAGTCTGCATCCTCGCCCACAGCAACCGCCGTTTTCATCACCGGCGCGGCATTCATCCGCCAGCCATCCTTGATCGACCAAGGCATCTCAACGCTCTCGCCTAAGAGGACATCGCAAACCGCCATGACAGACGCGTACTGATGCGCGTCTGGGGCCTGGCTGAGCGCCTCGCCTTGTTCGGCGATCCAATTGACGTGATGGGTGCCTTCGATAAAGGCGTCGGCCATGGCGCAGCGGCGCAAGAAGCCGATATTGCCGGGCACGCCGACCAGCTGCAAATGCGCCAATGTGTCGATGAGACGGTCATTGGCCGTGTCTCGATCCTCGCCCCAGACGACCAGTTTGGCGATCATTGAATCATAAGAGGCCGGTACACGATCGCCGCTCTCAAAGCCGGCTTCCCAGCGCAGCCAGTCCGCATCTTCGTCGGCGAGCATGCCAAACTCTTCAATCAGGCCGGCACCAGGACGGAAGCCGTCCGCGGGGTCTTCGGCGCAGATCCGGGCTTCGATCGAATGGCCGAGTAATTGGATGTCTTCTTGTTTGGCAGGCAAGGTCTCGCCGCTGGCAACGCGCAGCTGCCACTCGACCAGATCCGTGCCGGTGACCATTTCCGTGACCGGGTGTTCGACCTGCAGCCTTGTATTCATTTCCAGGAACCAGAACGTGTCGAGCGCGAGCGGTTTTGCGCCATCGACAATGAATTCCACCGTCCCGGCCCCTTCATAGCCGACCGCTTCGGCCAGTTTGACGGCGGCGCCGCACATGGCTGCGCGAACCTCTTCTGGCATGCCGGGGGCTGGCGCTTCTTCGATGACTTTCTGGCGGCGGCGTTGGAGCGAGCAATCGCGTTCGAACAGGTGCACAGCTTGGCCATGGCTGTCGCCAAAGACTTGCACTTCGATATGGCGCGGCTGTTCGACCAATTTTTCCAGCATTACTCGGCCGTCCCCAAAAGCGGATTCGGCTTCGCGCACAGCGCTTTCAAGCTCACCAGCGAGCTCACTGGCTTCAGAGACCAAACGGATCCCGCGTCCACCACCACCTGCGACCGCTTTGATCAGCAGCGGAAAGCCAATTCGTTCGGCTTCCTTAGCAAGCGTCTCCGCGTCTTGCGCGTCACCGCGATAGCCCGGCAAGACCGGCACACCCGCCTCTTCGGCGATCGCCTTGGCGCGATCCTTCAACCCCATGGACTCAATCGTGTCTGGCTTAGGACCAACCCAGATCAGGCCAGCGTCCAGCACGGCGCGGGCAAAGCCTGCATTCTCCGACAGGAAGCCATAGCCCGGGTGGATCGCCTCAATGCCCGCCTCTTTTGCTGCGGCAATGATGCGATTGCCGTCAAGATAGCTCTCGGTCGCGGCGGCCGCGCCGATCCACACCGCTTCATCGGCCTCGCGGACATGTTTGGCGCGGGCGTCAGCATCGGAATAGACCGCGACATTGCGGATCCCCAACACCCGACACGTCCGCATGATCCGACAGGCAATTTCGCCGCGATTGGCGATTAGAAGCGATGAGATCATATTGGCGCCCTCTCTCTTACGCGGAGTCATTTAGCCTTGCCCCGTCTTCCCTTTACCGCCTAAGCTAAAGCGCATAAAAACGTAAGGGGATTTCATATGGCATACGCATCTGGAGTGCGACTAAGCAGCATTGCCGGCCTCGTCGGGGCAGGCGTCGGCGGCTATATTGGCTATACACAAGCAGCAGATGTCAGCGATCTCACCCCGATTACCGGTGCCTTGATCCTCGGCGGCGTTGGCCTCGTCGCGGGCAGCGCGGGCGCGTTCATCCTGAAATCACTGATGCAATTTGTCATCTACGCCATCATGCTCGGCGTGGTCGTCTTTGTGTTCCAAAATCAAATCGAAGCGATGACGGGGATAAATCCGGTTGAAGCGACCCTGAGCTTTTTGAAAGGATTAGGTCTGCCCGTGGAGATGATTACGGGCGACACATAATCTCCGACAGCACCGCCCGGTTCGCGATCGCTTATTCTGTCACATCGCTGAGGGAGAGGCATCGATTGCTGCGAAACCGGCAACGATTATTGTGCTTCGTGGTACCTTTTGACCAATATCCCCACGTGTTCCCATTGGGGTGGTAAGACAGTTTGGTGCCGTCTTTCTGGCAACTCTTGCGATCAAATGAATCGCCCCGATCCATTTTATAGGTCAGGAAGACATTCGACCCCGTCTTGACCCCCGTTTTTGAGAGATCCCATGTGCGGGATTTGCCATGTGTGAGCACGCCATTGAGATCATAGGACTGAACTTTGAAGTCGATCAATTCATAGCCGCCTTCATTTTCAAATTTCATTTTGCTGACATAACAGACTTTCCCGGTGCCTTGCGGCGTCTCTTGCGCAAAAACCGGACTTGCAAGCGCACCGATGGCCGCGCTGATGAGAATGAACTTGGGAAGACGAGGGAGGATGTGGGGCAATGCTGCCTCCTGTGGGACAACACCCCTCACCCGGCGGGTTCTAGACCGCGCGGGATTAAGGTTTGGTGTCTTACCAACGGCAAATTCCAAACACTGATGAACAGTTGCCGCTTTCAGTCAGCCCAATCAGGTTTGCGCTTCTCCAAAAAGGCAGACAGCCCTTCTTTCCCCTCATCGCTCACACGACGCGCAGCGATGCGTTTGGCCGTTTCTTTGCTGAGCGCCGCGCTGAACGGTTCGCCGGTAAAGTCGAGCACGAGGTTCTTAGCATCACGAATAGCGCCCGGCGCGGCGCCCATAGCCAGGCTGGCAATATGCTCTTCCATACCGCTCAGGCCGGCCAGATCATCGACGACATATTGGACCAGTCCAATCTTCTCAGCATAGTCAGCATCAAACCCTTCAGCGGTGACGAACAGCGCTTTTGCCCAACGCGGACCAATGGCATTGATCACGAAAGGCGAAATCGTCGCTGGCGTGAGTCCAAGGCGGACTTCGCTGAACTTGAATTTGGTGCCTTTGACCGCGACCGCGATATCACAGGCTGCGACCAAGCCGGCGCCGCCGCCCATCGCCGCGCCTTGGACCAAGGCCACCGTCATTTGGGGGAGTTCCGCCAGCTTGCGGAGCATCTCCGCCAGAGCCATCGCGTCTTGTTCATTGTCTTCGCGTGTCCAATTCTGTGCCGCTTTCATCCATTCGAGATCTGCACCTGCTGAGAATCTATTCCCCGCCCCTCGCAGGATGACCATACGCAGCGTGTCCTGTTCTTCGAGCGTTTCGAGCGCATCGGTCAGCTCTTCAATGACTTGGCTATTGAACGCATTGTGCCGGTCAGGCCGGTTCAATGTCAGGATGGCGATCCCGTCTCTTGTGGCGTCCAATTCGATGGTTTCGTATTCGGCCATTCCGCGGCCCTTTCTTCGGAGACTTGCCTGTAATGGCTATCACGGCGGAGCGCCGGTTTTTCAACCCACCACCACAATAAATAGCTGACGGGAAGCACAACCAGTGCCGAGACGGCGATGCCGCCGCCAAGGCCCAAAGTCTCAAACAGCCCCGCCGCCACGAGCATCTGCACGATTGGGAAATGGATGATGTAGACGCCGTAACTGATATCGCCCCAACGGGCTGCGTTCAGCTCGGGCCCTCGAACGAAGGCAAATCCGGTAATAATGCCAAACAGCCCTAAAGACCGAAGTGCTGCGAGTTCAGGCCGCCAGAGGGCTGCGATCAATATGACCGAGCCGACGAGCAAGAATAGTCCAGCCTTCGCGCGCACCAGGTCCCACAGTTTCCACATTGCCATGCCGGCTGCGAAATACATCATCTGGCCCGGCAATTGTCGCGCAATCTGTTCACTGAACCGGTGATCGACCGCCAAGCTCGCATGTTGCCAGACCAATCCGCCAAGGGCCAGCAGGCCAATGCCCACCCACCAAAATCGCGTCAGCTTGCTGAGCCCCCAAGCCAGAACCGGCACGGCAATGTAGAACATGACCTCAATCTTCAAGGTCCATAAGGCCCCATTGACCGCGCCAAATCGATTATCTTCGAACAGACCGGGTAGGGTCGGCTCGAGGAAGTTGAGGAAGGCCAAATTAGCAACGACATATCGCGCAATCTCACCCAGTGCGCCGGGTTGCTCGAAAGTAATTGCGGCGCTGACAATAGCCGGGATCAAGATAATCACAGCGTAAGCCGGATACAGTCGGCGAATGCGTTTGCTCGTATAGTCAGCAAGTCCTTTGGAGCGCTCCCACGAGCCATAAACGAGCGCGCCTGAAATAATGAAAAAGCCCTGGATGGAGAGCTCCGCTAAGAGCGCCAAATTCAGCTCGAGCGCAGACTCCGGGACAAGCCCACTCAGGACCACCGCATGGTAGATAAAGACCATGCTAGCAAACGCCAAACGCAAGGCGTCGAACCGGTTCAAACTTGTCCCCATGTCTCACTTTAGAAGGAGACTCGCGGGCAAACAAGCAACAAAAAAGAAACGCCCGTGGTCAGAACGGGCGTTTCTCGGAGCTGTGGATCAGCACAATAGCGTTAGGTTGTGCGATCTTTTTTATGCTTTCCGTCTTTCGACTTGGCTTTTTTCATCGCTCCTTCGAATTCAGCGAGGGAGAGCTCGCCGTCATCACCCGCGAGCTTGGCGAATTTTTCACTCGCCTTTTCCGCGGAATATTTGCCGCCAGACGTCTTATAAGCGACGTATTCGGCTTGCGTGATCGTGCCATTCGCATCAGCATCGATCTTGTTAAAGTAATCAGCTGGCGATCCGGCATGAGCGACAGCAAACGCACTTGCTGTCAGACCTGCAATCGCACCGGTTACGAGTTTGATTTTCATGTGAGTTCCTCCCTGGAACAGTTTGAATCAGCGCCCTTGGAGGAAGGCGCGTTACAGACGTAACAACAGATGATGTTACAGTTGTAGTTACAGTTTTGTAATGGAAGGATTTCGGGGTGAGGATTCCGACGAAATCATGCGGCAGAGGATCTCGTTTCAGATTGGTTCCAAGTCAAAGCCGAATTTCGCTTTCTTTTCCTCTGCATTCCATGAATATGATGAAATCAAGACGGGGGACTCAATCATGTGGATCATAAACTCAATTCTAAGCGGGGCAGTTTTACTTTTTGTAGCGGCTTGCGGTGGCGCTGCGCCAACGGCGTCGGAGGATGTATCCCAGCCTGCTGAGGCCTCACCAACACCAGCGCCTGAACCTGGGCCTGCAGAGACACCAAGGGCTTTGGTATCCGAGCATTCTTTGGAAACCGCGCTGATGGCGCAGCCGGTGAGCTATCATGTGTTCCTCCCGCCAAGCTATGCCGACACACCGGACGCGCGCTATCCGGTGATCTATTGGTTACACGGGTCCGGCGGCTTTCCGCCAGGTATGCTGCAAGGTCTTTCTGGGCGCTTTAATGGCGCCATGGTTCAGAATAAAATGCCGGAAGCCCTTGTCGTGTTTCCAGACGGCCTGAGTCAAAGCAATTGGGTCAATTCCAGAGACGGCCAGGTGCCGATGGAAGACATCATAATTCAAGAGCTGATCCCAAAAATTGAGGCCGATTATCGGGTCATCGCGAGCGCTGACGGACGCCTGATAGAAGGCGGCAGCATGGGCGGATACGGCGCGGCCCGCTTCGGCCTCAAATATCCCGACATGTTTGCAGCGATATCCATGCTCAATCCAGGCCCCATGCAATCCGCTATGGATGTAGACAATGCTCCAATTGTCGGGCGCGAACGCGCGCAACAAATTTTCGATACGGTCTATGGTGGGGATCAAGACTATTTCCAGGCTCAGAGCCCTTGGCAATTGGCGACCGCATTTACCGAAACCGGACCGCACGCCTTGGAAATCCGCCTCATTCTTGGCGCCAATGATCCGATCGCCGCTGTGAACCAAGACTTCTCTGCACACCTCGATTCTTTATCGATCGAACACGAGCTCATTTTACTTGAAGACGCGGGACACAATCCCCGCCAGATGTTTGCCGCGCTCGGCGAGGACTATTGGGACTTCTTTGGCATTCTCGAACAGAGTGAATAGGCGGCGATACGAAAGTCTGCGGAGCTTAAGTCATGAACTTAGCATCAATGGTCTTCACCATACTCATGCTGTTCATGGCGACGGCCTGCCAAACCGAGCCTGTGAGCGAGGCGGAGTATCCCCGGTTTGAAATCGTCGCCGACGGAGAGGATTTCCCCGTGTCGATCCCTGGATCATTTGATGCGACGCTGGGCTGGCTCGTGGTGAAAGAAGATCGCCAGAGCCCGACATCACTTGAAATTCGATTGCCGGTCGCGGTGATCCACTCTGAAGCGGAAACGAAGAAATCGCCCATCGTATATCTTTCCGGTGGACCGGGGACGTCAGCGATGAGAACAGCGGCTTTTCCAGGGGCCTATCCCTGGCTCAAAGATCGGGACTTTATTGTGTTCGGTCAACGCGGGACGCACTTTGCCAAGCCGGCGCTTATGTGCCCCGAATATAGAGAGGCCGTTGCCGATGACGGTGATCTCATAGAGGCCGCGAACGCGGGTCGATCTCGATTAGACGGCACGGGAATTGGCCTGCAAAACTATGATAGCATCGCAAGTGCAAAGGATCTTGAAGACCTCAGATCCGTCTTGGGCTTTGACACTTGGAGTTTTTATGCCGGGTCATATGGCACCCGATTGGCCCTGATTTACGCCAAAAGCTATAGCGATAAACTTGAGTCGATGGTGCTTGACTCTCCGCTGCCACCAAACGCGATTTATGATGATGAGAGCGCCGTGAACTTGGAACAGGCTTTACGCGCGATCGCAGCAGATTGCGCTGGTGATGAAGCCTGTGGCGCCGCTTTTCCAGACCTTGAATCTCGCTTTTTTCAGACGATAGATAAGGTCACCGCGTCGCCACTCTTGGTTGACGGAATTGAGCAACCCGTAACCGCGCCTGATCTTGTGTCCCTTATACCAATGAGCTCCGAGTCTAGCGTTCGCAACGCTCCAATCACAATGGACCGCGTGGCAAGGCTCGACCCGGCGCTTTTGGAACAGCTAACGGGTCCAGCGCAAGCGTCGGACTTTGCTTGGGGCATGCGGTTCTCAGTCTGGTGTCGTGAAGCCCTGCCATTCAGTGAACGCAGCCGCTCCCGATCCCCAAACCCGGTTCTTGGGGGGTATGAAAGCGCAGCGATTGATCCGGAGATATGCCAGGCTTGGGGTGTGCCACCGGTAGACCCTAGCTTTATCGAGCCTGTATCGTCCGATGTTCCAACTCTGATCATTGCAGGCGAGTTCGATCCTTCAACGCCGCCCGTTTGGGGGGCGTTGGCGGCAAAGACACTGTCCCAAAGCGAGGTCATAACCATACGACGCGGCAGCCATAGCTCAACTCAACAATGGGGCGGCGATGGCTGTGCGATGTCGCTTGCAGCGGACTTTTTTAGCGCCCCGAAAACGTTCCTTCTCACACCTGAGACCCATTGCGGGTCTACGCGCACGCCTCCCGACTACCGACTGGAATGGGAGTGATCGGCGGAACGATTGGTTCGAATTCAGCGCACAAAAAAGCCGCCCGTTTCCGAGCGGCTTTTAGTTTAGATCCGACGAACAGGTTTACTGCACAGCGGCCAAGGCCAGCGCGGGATGGATCACGGGGAGCCCCTGCTCTCCTTCTGCCGTCGCCGTGCTGGTCATCGCATCGATCACTTCAGCAACAGTGAGGTCAGGATTGGTCGCCCAGAGCTTGCCCGCCAAATTGGCCACTTGCGGCGCCGCCATAGATGTGCCGGACAGGCGCAGCTCGCGACCGCCTGGGACCCGGCCGGGGACTTCAAAGCCATTGGCGTAAAGGTCGATGGACTCGCCATAAGAGGTGAACCCAGCCGGTTGCAATTCGCGATCGACAGCGCCGATCGTGATGACATTTGGCAAATTAATGCCGGCCGGCACAGAGGTCACAAACTCGACATTCTCATCTTCATTGCCAGCCCCGGCAACGAATAGAATCTCAGGCGCTGAGGCATAGACGTCCGTCAGGCCATCTTCGAGAATCTTGAAGATCGCCGCTGCGCGTTCCTGGCGCGCGTCTGCATCCGGCTCAGCACCGGTGATTTGCAACATGCCTTCAATCATCGGACGCGTCAGACGCCAGCTCATATTCACGACTTTGACGTCATTCGCTTTGAGGAAATCGACAGAGGTCTGAGCGGCAGCCACCAAGCCTTCGACATAAGCTTCGTCGATCGGTTCAGTGGGCAGTGGATCTGTCGGCCAGGTGAAGCGCACATTCAGGATTTTGGCGACATCGTTTCCGTCGGCCGCAATATCTGCGACGTGCTGGCCGTGCACATAATTGCTCGCAACCGTGATCGACTTCTGGAAATCCATCATGCCGTCAGCGTCGATATTCTGCATGGTCTGAAGGAAGGCATCTTTTTCCGCGCTTTCCAGCCCCGCCTGCAAATCAAGTGAGCCTTTAATTGTATCATACAGGCCGTCCATTTGGTCGGCATAGTCGGCGCCCTCGGTGATCAGGTCACCATCTTCCAATTGGAAATCCGGTCCGAACGCGATGCCATGGGCGTAGCCTGGTCCGTCACTGGAAGGGTTCACCCACATGCGGTCGCCTTGCACGGTGCTGTCGACGCCTGTGTCCCAAACGGCGACGATGACTTCTTCGCCTTCGCGGACAGTGGCCGTGCGCGGGGTCCAAAGATCGACCGATTCCGCTTCCGGAACTTCATCCAGTCGCGCACCGATGGTCTCAGCGATCATCGGCATGAACGGGGCCAATTCAATCGTCTGTTCAATGCCGATTATGGAAAGAGCGCCACCGCGATCAACCACCATACCGGCTTGTTCGATCGCAGGATCGAACTGTCCTTTCAGAGCGGCTTCGAGCAAATTGGCGTTGACCAACTGCATCTGACCACGCGTCGCCTGCAACTCATCGCGGGCAATATTGACGTCGATCGTGGCCAAAGACGCTGCTAGCTCAGATTGGAACGCGGTCGAAAAGGCATCGCCGCTGGTTTCACCCGTAGCGATCGCAGCCTTGGCAAAGGCATCCCCGACAAGGCCTGTCATTTCGCGCTCGGCGGGCTTGCCAGCGAGCTCACGCATAAGGGGAGTCGTCTCCAACACACCTTGCCAATCGCCGCGCGCATTGAGGATGACCCGCTTCATCGAGACGACACCGCGTTTCGTGGCTTTGTCTTGGATGTCATAATTCTCCAACAGATCAGTGACCACAGTATCGAACTCATTGATCAGCGTTTCCATTTCAGGGCCGTCGCCGAGAACAATTTCGCTTGGCTTTTTGGTCAAGGCGATTTCGGTCCGCGGAAGATCGGCTTCGCTGGTGACGACGATCTTGCCGTCCGCATTGGTGACCGCTGGGGCTTCCGCTTCCACCGTCACGGCTTCCGTTTCTGCGACATCGGTCTCTAGTTCAGAAACGGGGGCACTGCACCCAACCAGCGCAACCGCAGCACTGCCAAG
>JABSQA010000106.1 GCA_013213825.1 Henriciella sp. | reverse complement strand
TGCCGCCGCGCAAAACGCCAGACGGCAACAAGTTTAGCTTATATGTGGTGCCATCAATGACCAGCGTATGTCCGGCATTATGACCGCCTTGGAACCGCGCCACCACATCGGCGCGATGCGACAACCAATCGACAATTTTGCCTTTGCCTTCGTCACCCCATTGAGCGCCGACAACCACAACACCAGCCATGTCTGAAACTCCTAGATTAGGACCCGCGCCAATGACGGCGATTGAACCAAAAAAGCAAGGCCCTGACTGGTCAAAAAGCCGAGGAATTTGGGTGAAATTCAATCAACCAGCTTATCCGTAATCAAACGGAGTTCTGGTAAATCGCGCTGTATGAGGGCGAAAAATCAATTCTTACGACCCGCTGGGATGCGGATGGGCGCGGCCTGTATTGGCATATTGGTGGCGGCAAGTCCGTTGTCTTTGGCCAGTACGATCGATCGCGCACATTTCAAAGTAGATGGCGTTGCCATCGTCTGGGCGGCAGATTCGACAGGAACGACCCCAATTGTTTCAGATTTCGTCGTCGGGACAGGCAGTGGCAGTACGGACCTGATTGGAACGGATGTTCATACGGTCGTCACCGGGTCTCTGGATGCGCTGGATGAATCCTTTGCCGATGGTACAGGCGCAACCTTGCGTATTCAAAATAGTCCAGGGAGCGGCAACCAAACCACGCGCCAGGGCGACCGGTTTACCTCAAGCGCGGATGTGCTCAACCCATTCCAAATTGGCAATAATACGGATGTCCGCACGATCCGGAGTGACATTCTGAGCAGCTTTTATGTTGCTTCGAATGCAGCTTTTAACATCGACGTGGTTTCGTCTGCGATCGGCGATCCAGCCGACTTAAACTTGATCCGTCTCCGCATGCGTATGACCCAATCTGGAAATGATGACGGCTTGGCGTTTGGCAGCGCCGCGCAAATTCCGCACAGTGGCAATACCAATCGATCAGGCGTGCAATGGGGCGGTTATCGACGGCTATCTACGATGACCGGCGGGCGTGACATTTTCCGTGGCAATCGACGCACTGCGGCGAGCGCAGGTACGATTGCGGATCAATCAGTACGGTTCGATTTGGATTATCGCTGGAGTACCGGCAATATCGATCTCAGCGCTGGCACATTCGATGTCGAAGCCGAGGTGATTTACACCGTCTATATTCCATAAGACCCTAGTGGAAGATTGAAGGCTTCGACTCTTGGAAGCGTTTATGTGCCCGAGCGATTGAAGCCTGTTGGCCATGTGGCGCCATTTGATAAGTCTGGTCACGCAAGAAATTCATCAATTCCTGGCGTTTGCCGGCTGAGGCTAAAACCTCTGGGGTCAGTGTCTCGCCGATATGGACAGGAATCGCTGTGCCGACGCGGCGCTTCACTTCTCGGAAAATCAGTGCCAATCGCAATTCAATCGACATATGACTGGCCCACTGGAAAAGCCGAGAATTCTGTCCTTCAAAGAAGATTGGCGTAACATGCGCGTCGCTGCGGCTGATCAGTTTCGCCGTGAAGGGTTTCCATGTGTCGTCCACGGCGGCCCGGCTAAAGGGAGTCGGCGACGTTGACACACCGCCCGCCGGAAAAACGATGATACACTCACCGTTTTTCAAACGCTCCAGGCTTTCCGCGCGCGTCGCAATATTTGTCGCCCGCGCTTCTTTGCTGTCATTGAAATCGATCGGCAATAGCCATTCACGCGCTTCAGGTGCGCCATCGAGAACAGCATTGGTGAGCACTTTGAAATCCTGGCGTCGCAACGAGATGAGCCAAGATATGAGCAACCCATCCAATACCCCAAACGGATGGTTGGCGACGACCACTAATGGTCCGGTGGTCGGAATCTGCGCCAGACGACTGGTGCTGAATTCGACATCCAGGTCGAGCAGTTTGATCGCTGCGGCAAAGAATGGCTCATGCGTGAGGTCGGCGCGATAGGTCTCGTAGAGCTTTTGCAAATAAGGCTGGCCGGACAGACGCTCTATGGTGCGGACCATGCCGCGTTTCAGCGGATGATCGAAATAGGCCGCATAAGAAAGCTTCGGCGTGTCTTCCATGCCTTGAAATTGCTCCGATTTTTCGATTTCGGCAAGCCTCAGGCTCACTCCTTCATCAGACCGGCCGCTTTCAGCGTTTTCCCAGCCCGGATCACGCGCGCCAGTTTTTCTTCGGAAGAGCGATCGCCGCTATTGGAATCGGGGTGAAACCGGCGGACATATTCCGCATATCGCGCCCGAATCTCGGGGGGCTTCGCATCCGGGTCCAGGTCCAGTTCGGCCAAAGCGCGTTTGGCAAGCCCGGTTGCAGAACGATTGGCCCGGCGTTGTTCGCGGGCGTCTGCCGCATCTTGGAAGAATTCGGACCCCCGCCACGTCTTCGGGTCATGGGCTTTACCGGCTTTATCGCCGCCCATCGGTCCCGCGCCGAACTTCCAAGTTTGCTTAAAGCCATAACGTGCATTCTCGTTAAACGCTTTGAGCTGTTCGTCCGTCATCGTGTCGAAGAAATTGAAGTTCTTATTATACTCCGCCGCGTGACGCTTGCAGAAATAGAGCTTGCCATCTCCGAACCGCTGCGGGGCCGGGTACTCACCCGCGAGGTCGCAGCCGGGGTGGTCGCAAACGCGGGTCTTCGCAGCTTTTTCACGCGAAGTCTCGTCGGCCGGGGGCTTCACCCTTATATCGGTGAACTTGGGGCGATATTTGTATCCGTCATCCATAGGCGCAGGAACATAGTGGCTCAAAGTTAAAGAGACCAGAACTAATGAACAGATCAGACAGAATTCGCAGCAATTTAATCCAAGCCTTCGCGCCGAGCGTCTTAGACGTGGTCGATGACAGCCATAAACATGCCGGTCATGCCGGGGCGAGCCCAGAGGGTGAAACCCACTATACGGTCAAAATCGTTTCATCGTCTTTTGCAGGTCTTTCAAGGGTCGCCATGCAACGCGCCGTGATGGATGCATTAAAAGAAGAGTTCGATACTGGACTACACGCGCTTTCTATTAAAGCGAGTTCATGAAATCGGTTTGCAAGGTCTTTGATAGGTTTCGTTAAACCCTTGCGGGTATTTTCTGCTCAGCGGAGAGTAGAATGTCAGCCAGACCCCAAACGATCACGCAAAGCGAGAATGACTGGTCCACCGTTCGCATCGCGGCCACCCCGGATCAGACCTGGGCTGTGGATGCTGACTATTTACATGGCCGTTTAGATGTCTTGCGCAAACTCGGGGCACATTATGCCAACCGGATTTGGCTGCTCGATTTAGTCTCAGATATTATGCTTGTAGCTGGCGTCGTAAGTGCCTTCTTCGTGGCATGGTGGAGCTGCATCCCGATCATCGGTCTGGCCTGCTTGCAGCGGATCTCCAATCGTCGCATGGCGGGTGAGCTTGCCGGAAAAGCGGCGCAAGAATCGACCGACGCTTTTCTCTATTTGTACAATTCCGGCGTGTTGTGGCTGGAACAGCCTACCAATCCGACATCGGACCGGCGACCCCGTTTTCCGTTGCGCTAGCTTTTTGAGCAAGATAGCGCCGCAAGGGTGAAATTTTCGACGCTGCCAGAAGACCCAGTGAGCGCAGCGGCTTTGTGAGCATGGAATCGTTTGAGAAAAGGCGATCAATTGCGTCGAGGGCCAATGCCGTGCCAGCGCCATCAAAACGTCGGGCTTGCGAAAAGGATTGAAGCATCATTGGCCCGCCAATATCGCCGCCCAGATGGAGCGTCTCTTCCGCGATTTCAATCAAGGCCGCGACGTCCCGGAAGCCCTGGTTCAACCCTTGACCGGCCAATGGGTTTACGCGTCGGGCGGCGTCGCCAATCAAAGCCGTCCGCTGTGACGTGATCTCCGTCGCCAATTGCAAGATTAGAGGGTACGATCCTGCGGCGCCTTCAATCTTCATCGGCCCAGCAAACTCGCTGAACCGTGCATTCAGTTCCGCTTCGGCGTCTTCTATCGGCAGTTTCGCGAGCGTTGCCGCTGCGCCGCGCTGCATATACCAGGCGAGGTTGGCGCGATTGCCCGTTAGAGGCAGAGTCGCGAATGGGCCCTCTGGTGTGAACAATTGGCGGGCAATCCCATGATGTGGCTCTGATAGAAGCACATTCGCTGTAAAGACTGACTTTTGATAGTCGCGCCCTTCGGTTTCGATCCCGACCGCTTCGCGCACGGGGGAGCGCATGCCGTCTGCCCCAACCAATAAGCGCGTTTGGACAGTCGTGCCGTCTGCGAGATAGACGGTGGCTTGATAAGCGTCTCGCTCAACCCGGTCGAAAAGGGCTGGGGAGAAGTGAGTGATCTCGCCATTCGCCGCGACGGCTGCATCCAAAGCCGCCTGTAGCGGTTCGGCCATGATCATTTGTCCTAAGGGTTCATCTGGATCAGGACTGTCGAGATCGGTTTTCTCAAACAAGACGGACGGATGCCCAAAATAATGGGTGCCGCCATCGACCGCTTCTAACCCGTTCAGCGGTTGCGATGTTTCGGTCAATGTTTCGGTCACGCCCAAAGAACGCAAAAGGCGCCAACTGCCTGTAACAATGGCGAAGTTTCGACCGTCCGGTTTGGCTGAAGCCGCTGGGTCGCGGGCATCAACTAAAGCAATCTTTAGTCCTAGATTTGCCAATCCCAGTGCCAAAGACGCACCGGTTGGGCCAGCGCCAATGATAGCAATGTCGAATATGCGATCCGTCATGCTCCTCATGTATGAAGTCTTCTGCGAACGGTCCATGCCTGACAGACAAACGGGCGTTTGGGTCGCACTCTGCTCGAATTTTGGTCACGCTCATTCAAGACTCAGATGAACAGCTTTTTAGTTCTGGAAGAAAAACGGGCAGGGGTTTTGTTGGCGTCATCAACTAACCAGAGCTGCGGGAGATATCGGGCAATGAGTTTATGGATGAAAAAAGCAATGCGGGGCGCGATGATGCTGCCGCTTGCAGGCATGGCGGGCCTAGCCGCACATGCGCAAGATGCGAGCGCCGTTAGCGCCTATGTGGATAGCAGTTATCTGTTCTTGATCGGCGGCCTGATCGTTATGTTCATGGCAGCAGGCTTCCTCTGCCTCGAGTCAGGCTTGGTGCGGTCTAAAAACGCCTCCATGCAGTCACTTAAAAACGTGGCTTTGTTCTCTGTTGCGGGCCTAATGTTCTGGCTCATCGGTTACAATATTGCGTATCCAGCTTCGACGGCTTTGGGCGGCATTATTGGTATTCCGGGTGCGATCCCGTGGTCGGGTGAAGAATCCCTCGACACTGGATATGCGGCCAGCTCTGACTGGTTCTTCCAAATGGTCTTCGTGGCAACAGCCGCTTCAATCGTCTCAGGTACTGTCGCTGAGCGTGTAAAGCTTTGGTCATTCCTGATTTTCGTCGTCTTCTTGACGGCCTTTATCTACCCAACTGTCGTCAGCTGGGAATGGGGTGGCGGCTATCTCGATAGCGAATGGGGCTTCTCTGACTTTGCTGGATCGACTCTGGTTCACTCAACAGGTGGATGGGCCGCCCTCGTCGGTGCGATCATTATCGGGCCACGTGCTGGCAAATATTTCGGCGAGAAAGTGAACCCAATGCCGGGCTCTAACATTCCTTTGGCGGCGCTTGGTACGTTCATTCTTTGGTTCGGCTGGTTCGGCTTTAACGGCGCGTCTCAGCTGGCAGCCGGTACCTTCGATGACATCAATGCGGTTGCGAAAATCTTCGCCAATACGAACATGGCGGCCGTTGGCGGAGTCCTCGCAGCGATGATCCTGACCGCAGTCCTATATAAGGGCAAAGTCGACCCAACCATGGCGTTTAACGGCGCAATTGGCGGCCTGGTCTCAATCACGGCTGAGCCATTGGCACCAACCATGGGCGGTGCCGTTGCCATCGGTGCAGTTGGTGGTGTCCTGGTCGTGCTGACCGTGCCGCTGCTCGATAAGCTGAAGATTGACGACGTGGTCGGCGCCATCCCAGCTCACTTGGTCTGCGGTATCTGGGGCACGCTCATCGTTGCAGCCTCTTACGGCAACGCCTTCATGCCACCAGCTGCAGACGCAGTCGGCGCGATTGGCGTCAGCTATGTCGGCCAGCTTGTCGGCATCGTTCTGACCGGTGTTGTGGTCTCGGCGCTGTCAGCCATCGTGTGGATGGTTCTGAAAGTTACCCTTGGTGTCCGCGTCAGCGAAGAGGACGAGCAGCTCGGCCTCGACCGCGCCGACACTGGTGTCGAAGCTTACCCAGAGTTTGCTTCCTAATCGATTTGCCCGCGGCGGCTCACGCTGTCGCGGGCAATCCTACGCTTCCTTAGTTCGGAAGCGTTTCCTCCCGACTTACCCCGGTGCTTTCGCACCGGGGTTTTTTCTTAGGTATCTTCTCAGGTTTTTTCTTTCGGGCAATTTCATGGCCGTTAGCGCCGTTTTAAGGCCGCGCTTGTAATTTCATTTTTGGTTCAGAACGTCCGTCTCAAACCGGAGTGTAGATTATGGCAAATTCCATCGCAGAAGCGGCCCATATGAGAGAAGTCTCAGATCCGGTTTGGCGGATCGTGTCCGGCACGCTCGCCTTCGCCCTTGGTGTATTCATTTGTGGCAGTGTTGGGTCTTATGATCCGCTCGATCCGAGTTGGAATGCCGCCACCAATCGCAGTGTCGAGAACCTGTTTGGCGCTGGCGGGGCTGTATTTGCTGATGTCATGCGCCAATTGCTCGGCTGGTCTGCATGGGTCGCTGGCTTGGCCTTGATGATTGGCGGCGCCATGCGCGCTGTACTGATCGGCGCGCCTCGCATTCGTCGGTGGTTCTTAGGGTTTCTGTTTGTGCCCTTGTCGGCGGCATGTTTTGCCGCTTGGCCAGTGCCAACGTCGTGGCCGTTGCGCGCAGGTCTCGGTGGGATGATTGGTGACGGTTTGCACGACCTTGCGGCGATGCCGTTTAAAGCGCTGCTTTTACCAATGCCGGAATTACTGTCGGGCTTGGTCGCCGGCGCCTTAGCGATGCTGTGCGCCTTTGCAGCGCTTGGGTTCCGACGCGGCGACGCACGGCTATTGCACGCTGCGGCCAGCAAGTCCGGCGCACGCGCCGCGCGCCAGGCGGGCGGTCTTCTGGGACTGTTCAAATGGCGCCGTAAAGCCCGCGAAGGCGGCTACGACATGGATGATGAAACGCAGATTATGCGCGCTGATGAGCCGCAAATTGAACGCAATGCCTTTGTCGAAGAAGAGATTGAAGATGCAATAGTGGAAGACATTCCGGCGCCAACGCCTGAACCGGCGAAATCTGTGACTGTAACCGCCCCGCGTTCGGCGACGGTGCCGACGCCGCGGGTGAAGCGCAATCGCAAGTCGCGTGGGCAAAAAGTACCGCCAATGGATTTGCTCCAGGTGCCACCCGCTCAACGTCATGAAATTGATGAGGATTCACTCCTCGCCAAAGCCAATCGCTTGGCTGAGGTGTTGCGCGAGTTTGGCGTTCGCGGTCGCATTCGCGAGGTCCGTCCAGGTCCGGTGGTGACCCTGTTCGAGCTTGAGCCAGCGGCGGGCGTGAAATCTGCACGCGTGATTTCACTTGCAGATGATGTCGCCCGGTCGATGAGCGCCGTGTCCTGCCGGATTGCTGTTGTGCCCGGCAAAAACGCAATCGGGATCGAATTGCCGAATGATGAGCGCCAAACGGTCTATCTGCGCTCACTCTTAGACAATGACATTTATACCAAGTCCAAAGCTGCGCTTCCCATGGCATTGGGGGAAGATATTGGCGGCGCACCGACTGTGGTTGAGCTGGCGAAGATGCCTCACCTCTTGATCGCGGGGACGACGGGCTCTGGTAAATCTGTCGGCGTGAACGCGATGATTCTATCGCTGATTTTTAAATTACCGCCTGAGGAATGCCGTTTCATCTTCATTGACCCTAAAATGCTGGAACTCAGCATTTATGAAGGCATCCCGCATTTGCTGTCGCCTGTGGTGACAGATCCGAAAAAGGCTGTTCTGGCGCTGCAATGGGCGGTGCGCGAAATGGAAATGCGCTATGAGCTGATGTCGAAAGCCGGGGTGCGCAACCTTGCCGGCTTCAACAAGAAGGCGGCGGAGTATCGCAAGCGCGGCGAACATCTGACCCGTAAAGTACAAACCGGTTTCGACGATCGCGGTAAGCCGCAATATGAAACCGAGATCCTACCCCTCGATCACGTCCCGAACTTGGTCATCGTGATCGACGAAATGGCCGATCTGATGATGGTTGCGGGGAAAGAGATTGAAGGCTGTGTCCAACGCCTGGCGCAGATGGCGCGGGCCGCAGGAATCCACTTGATCACCGCGACACAGCGGCCATCGGTGGATGTGATTACAGGTACGATTAAGGCCAACTTCCCGACCCGTATCTCCTACATGGTCACCACCAAAATCGACTCGCGCACCATCCTGGGTGAGCAAGGCGCGGAGCTATTGCTGGGTATGGGTGACCTGCTTTATCAGGCGGCCGGGGTTAAAACCAAACGCTGCCATGGCCCATTCGTTTCGGATGAAGAAGTGCAGGCTGTGGTCGATTGGCTGCGCGAAAATGGCGGTGAACCAGACTATAATCCTGAAGTGCTAGAAGAACCTGAAGAAGGTGGAACCGGCAGTGCCATTATGGATGCCATGCTCGGCACATCGACAGGTGACAAAGACGAAGATCTCTATGCCCAAGCGATGGCGATCATCTTGCGCGATAAGCGGGCTTCGACCAGCTATTTGCAGCGCCGTTTGAAGGTTGGCTACAATAAAGCCGCCACGTTGATCGAACGGTTGGAAGAAGAGGGTGTGATCTCCGCTCCGAACCATGCTGGAAAACGTACGATTTTGCGTCAAGGTGATCCTGAATAACGTCGCGAAATAAGCAAATCCCCTAAGTGACGGGGATCTGATTTCGGGCTCCTCTTGCTGCTAGGACAGCAAAGGAGCCCAAACATTATGAGCCATACGCCTCACGAATTGAGCGACGATTTTCCGAACGAAAAAGAACGGATTAGCGAACTCAAACGCACCAGCCCGCATTTCTGCAAACTCGCGGAACGATATCATGAGATCAATCGAACCATTCACCGTATGGAAGAGCGGATCGAACCAGCTGCAGATGTAACTGAACTATCATTGCGTCGCGAGCGGATGATGTTGAAAGATCAACTATACGCAATGATGCAACCGAGCGGATTTTCACGCGCAGGCTGATTTGTCGCGCACGCGCTGACCTGAAACTGTTGCAATTCTATTTTAATCCACGACTGTCTTGGTCGTGGAGGTCGGAATGGATCAGTCAGAAAATCAAACTTCAAATCCGCGCATCGCGGAAGGTGCTAAAACGATCTCGGATCTGGTCGAGGCGCGGCTAAGTCGGCGCGGATTGTTGGGGGGCCTGGTTGCGTCCGGTGGCCTTGTCATGACGGGGTGTGTGGCAGTCGAGGACACTGAAGGAGCGCCGCTTACAGAGGCGCCGTCGTCAGACGAAACGCTATTCAAGTTCGACGAAATTGCGCGCGGTTTGGATCAAACGCATCACGTGCCAGACGGCTATCGCGCGGATGTCGTGTTGCGGTGGGGCGACCCGCTCTTCTCTGACAGCCCGGATTTCGATGCCAATGACCAAAGCGAAGCCAAACAGCTTCAACAGTTTGGATATAATAATGATTTCCTCGGATTTGTTCCGCTCCCCGCGGACGAAACAGGGGCAGCGCGGGGTCTGCTTTGCGTCAATCACGAATATGTCTCGACTCTCTTAATGCAACCCGGTGCTGCCGACGACTATCCAACCTCAATGACCCCAGACATGTGCTTGACGGAAATGGCGGCGCATGGCGGCTCGGTGGTGGAACTTAAATTGACCGAAGCAGGCTGGGCGCCGGTTGTCGGCAGTCCGTACAATCGCCGCATTACGGCGCACGCGACACCGATGACTTTGACGGGCCCCGCGGCTGGGTCTGATCGCCTTAAGACGACTGAAGACCCTGAGGGACTCACCGTTGCGGGCACGATGAACAATTGTGCGGGTGGCGTGACCCCATGGGGCACTTGGCTGATGGCGGAAGAGAACTTCAATGGCAATTTCCTCGGGACGCTGGAGGAAGGCCACCGCGAGACCGAAAACCACGAACGCTACAGTGTGCCCAGCGGTTGGTATCAATGGGGTCGGCATTTTGATCGGTACAATGTCGGCAAAGAGCCGAATGAACCGAACCGGTTCGGTTGGGTGGTCGAAGTCGATCCCAAGGACCCCAACTCGACTCCGAAAAAGCGCACGGCGCTCGGTCGGTTCAAGCATGAGGGCGCCGAAAGCGTTGTCGCACCGGATGGCCGTGTCGTTGTCTATATGGGCGACGATCAGCGCTTCGATTATGTCTATAAATTCGTTTCGGCGGGACGGTTTGATGCAGACAATCCAGATGCCAATCCTGACCTTTTGGACGAAGGCACCCTTTATGTTGCTCGGTTCGATGAAGATGGCTGGGTTGAGTGGATGCCTTTGGTCTTCGGTGAGGGGCTGCTAACACCGGAGAATGGGTTCACCTCTCAGGCGGATGTTTTGATTGAAACGCGTCTGGCGGCCGATTTGCTCCGCGCGACGCCTATGGACCGCCCAGAGGATGTCGAACCAGACGCGCGCACTGGAAAAGTCTGGGTCATGCTGACCAATAATAATCGCCGCACGGAGGACGAAATCGACGCGGCCAATCCGCGAGCCGATAATAAGTTTGGTCATATTATCGAGATTTCCGAACCAGATGGCGATTTCACCGCGACGCAATCGCGTTGGGAAATTTTGGTGCGCTGCGGTGACCCGAACGTGGCGGAGATCGGAGCAACCTGGAATCCGCTGACCAGCGATGAAGGCTGGTATGGCAGCCCAGACAATTGCGCCATCGACCCATCTGGTCGACTCTGGGTGGCCACCGATGGCAATGATGATACGGGAGCAGCCGACGGCATTTGGGCCATGGAGACCACGGGCGAGCGCCGTGGCACCAGCAAAGCCTTCTTCCGCGCGCCGATCGGCGCTGAGGTGTGTGGACCGAGATTTACCCCAGATGGCGAAACCTTATTTGTTGCGGTCCAGCATCCGGGAGATGGCGATGGCGCAACCTTCGCAACACCGACCACACGTTGGCCGGATTTCAATGACGCCGTGCCACCACGACCGAGCGTTGTCGCCATTCGCAAAAAGGGCGGCGGGCCAATCGCGTCTTAATCGCCCTCACAATTAATACGTAAACAAATGCACCAGCCGTCTTTGGTTGGTCGGCTGATTGACGCTCACAGGTCGCGCACGGGCCTGTGAACAGCGGTGATTGGCGTGTGCGCGCTGAGCTTCCTAACTAGCGATCAAGACAAACCTGGCCAAACCCGGCCCTAACCAAAAACACTCATCAAGGAGCTCCCCCATGATCCGCCTTTCTCCCATCGCCACCGCATTTGCGCTCAGCCTCGCCGGTATCGCCACCGCTGCCCCTGTCGCTTTCGCCGATACTGCAACCATCGCGGTCGCCTCTGAACTGCCATCCGGTACTTTCGTCAAAAAGAAAAAGAGACTGAAAGGCGCTTGGGAAGTCGTCGAGCGTGGCGATAAGACTTTTATTGTCTTCGCGGATGATTTCCGCGCTGCCAATGGCCCAGACCTTAAGATCTTCCTTTCGCCGCAAACCGTCTCCGACGTCACCGGCAAAACGGCCGTGAATGGCGCTATCAATATTGGTGAACTGAAAGCCACCAAAGGGGCGCAAGAGTATGAAATCCCAGCCGGTGTGAACCTCGCGGATTACAATAGCGTCTTGGTTCACTGTGAAGCCTATTCCGTCCTTTGGGGCGGCGGCGACCTCTAAGACCTAACTTCTTTCCTCCCACTCCATCCAAAGCTCGGTGCAGATTCTGCATCGGGCTTTGTGATTTTTAAGGCCACATTTTTCGGGTGGCTATGTTGGATTTTTAGGGGTAGGGCAGCCGACATGAACGCTGCCCTTCGCCTTGGTTTTTTCTGCTGTCTCGGCTGTTACACGATATGGGGCTGCCTGCCGCTCTATTTCCGAGCGTTAGACCATATTCGGCCTGAGGAAATGCTGGCACACCGCATCATTTGGAGCGTGCCCACCGGCTTTATTCTCATCATTATCGCGCGGAACTGGCAGCAATTACGAGCAGCGCTGACGCGGAAACATGTTCTTTGGCTGACCGTTTCAGCGCTTCTGATCGGTGTGAATTGGCTGATTTATATTTGGGCGGTCAGTCAAGAACGCGTCATGGAGGCGAGCTTAGGCTATTATATCAACCCGCTGATCAATGTGTTGATTGGGGCAGTGTTTTTCTCTGAATCATTGCGACCCGCACAGTGGATCTCTGTGGCTTTGGCAACCGTCGGGGTGGCAATCATGACATGGGCGCTCGGCTA
>JABSQA010000105.1 GCA_013213825.1 Henriciella sp. | reverse complement strand
GGGAGGTTCAACCAACGGCCACGGTCTTGATGAAAACCGGACGCGGTCGCGATCGCCTCCGCGAAACTCAAATGTTCCACCCGATTGGGCGGCGCGCGCCGGACCACTTCATCAATCGTGTCGACGCATAAGATACCATGGGCGGTCTGAGCGACGTCCCGAAATTCGGCGAGGATGGAGGATTGAGGGTCGGGCACAGATCTATGTTCGCAAATCGCCCGGCGTGAGTCTTTGCCGGGGTCTGAGACCAGAATCACCGGCGCGCGAGCACTGGAAATGGCGTCCAACAGGGCCTGATCCGCTTCAGATTCGGTCGGCCGATCGAGCAAAACATCGACGGCGATCACACTTGCGCCCAATTTGTCAAGTCTCTGGACAACAGACGCTAAAAAATTTCGGTTTATAGGAGACGTATAGGCGAAATCTTGTAAGCTTGAATCGTCGATGGCGACGATGACAATTTGATCGAACGCCTCGGAAGGAACGGAATGATGGGACACACGAACGTCCGCCAGAAAATTCTCGAAGACCCGCACCGGGCTGAGCATGGTCGCCGCCACGGCAATCAGTGCCCCGATCAGCGTGATCGTGATGAGTTTGCGGAACGATTGGTCCCAGATCAAAACGTATCCCCTCAACGGCTCCCCTTTCCACGCTATCATCAGATCATCGCGCTCGCTACCAGTTCAGCGATCGGACAGATCATGGTTTCTGGCGCACACGCCGAGGGCGTGGTGTTCGAGAGCACCATTGCGGATTATAAACTCGGTCAAATCATCGCCAGCGGCGAGGCAATTGAGCTGCCTGCTGGCGAGCACGTCAAAATCCTCAGTCGAGATGGCGAACAAATCGTCATTCGTGAGACCAGCATCTATGATGCGGACAATGCAGAGGATGATGCCTCTTCACAGCCTTCCGCCTTTGAAATCGCCATCTGGAATAAACGCCGGGCCGATATTGGAGGCACACGCGGGGATCGCTTCGAGCAGTGTTTGGAAGCTGCGGAAAAAGATCCAACGCTGGAAGAAGCCGATTGCGAGCAATTGGTCGGTGCCGGTCAAGCGGCGCCGACATTTGAAATCTCAAATACCAGTGTTCGCAGTGCGTTGCGTCCGTCTCAGGATTTGCGCGTAAAAATGGTCTCTGACTTCAATGCCATAACGAGCTGCCAGCTTCAGCGCGCGGATCAATCTGCGGAGACAACAGAATTGCGCCTGGGGACCCATGGTAAGCGTACAACGCGTATGCTCGCAGGGACGCCAAAACATATTCCTCAACGCGGTGTACCCGCTCCGAAGGCGCCCGAACAAGCAGGCGAATATACATTGACCTGTCTCGCCATATCGTCCGCCGCCGTGGATCTGTTCGGGACGGCGATGGAGGGCGTGG
This sequence comes from Henriciella sp., assembly GCA_013213825.1. Classification (GTDB taxonomy): domain Bacteria; phylum Pseudomonadota; class Alphaproteobacteria; order Caulobacterales; family Hyphomonadaceae; genus Henriciella. Next base: position 11,127 of record JABSQA010000105.1, on the reverse strand, counting down.
TTGCGCATGCAGATCGCGACTTGCTCACGGCGCGCTTCGCTGAAATTCGCGGCGAACCGGTTGCCTTGGGCAGCCTGACCTTCACTGTGTCAGACGAATAAACGCGCAACGCTAACGCGTGCAAATAAGTGCCATCGGCTTGCCCGATGGCATGTTTTTTTTACGTTCGTGTGGCGTAAGAGGGGACGAAGAAGAACTCGCCGCCATGGCTGCCCGAATTCTGCATCTCGCCATATTGCGGCGCTTGCAGGAAGTCTTTTGAGAATGCCCGAGCAGATACAATATCGGTCACAGAGCGTGCCAAAACGGAAGCCCTGGCAATTTGAGCATTATTGTTGAGCGTCTGGATGAACGCTTCGGCAAACAGCGAATTGCCACCGCCACCTTCGTCTAGAACTTCTTGATCCGCGCCGCCTGAGGTCAGGGCAACGCGTGTCTGGAGTCCCAAATCATAGCGAACATGTTCGGCTTCGAGCACCGGGTCATCGCCACTAGTAATGGTCGTCACCGATCTTGTAATCACGCCGGAATAGCAGGAGTCCGAAACGACCATGATCTTTCTGGCGTCCGACGCCGCAAGAGTCTCTTTGAGCCAATCAAAGCCCAATGAATTTACCGAGTCGAATGGGATTGAATCGACCGGATCCCAATATGCGACACCGTTTATTCTTTGCCCGTGTCCCGCATAGTAGATCAACAAATTGTCGCTTTTGTCCAATCCACGGGCGATGTCGCGGACGGCGGCAGCGAGCTCCATGCGGGTGAGGTCTTTAACAACCGTGGTCTGAAATCCGTACTTCGTTCTCAGAATTTTTGAAATGTCATCGACATCCTTGTGTGGGGTTTGAAGATCCACCCAATTCTCGTCGTGATAGTCCTGATTGCCGATCAGAATGGCGTGATAGTCGCCGAAATCGATATTGGCATAGGGTGAGACAGGTTCAGTCTGTGCAACTTGCTCCTCGGGTGCGGCCAGGCCGCGTGAGGCCAGCTCTGCTAACTTATCGAGTCGCGCGGTCGCGTCGGCGAGTTGTTCCTCGAGCCGGTCCGCACGGGCAACCGCCTCGTCTTTTTGCCGGGTTAGCTCAGCATATTGCGTTTCGCTATTGGCGAGCTGTTCAATCTCTTGCGTGATCTCTCTTTGGCGCTGAGCCAGTTCAGATTCGCGCGCGTCCAGCGCCGCGTTGCGTTGCATATATTCTTGCTTGGCGGATTCCAACTCTGCCTGATCTTGGCGTTGCGCCTGCATCAATGCGTCGAGCGCTGCGCGATCTTGTTCGAGCGTCAAAACATTCGCAGCGGCGGCTTGCAAGCGTGTCGATTCTTCCGCCAGCGCCTCGCGCTGTGTAGCGATCTCGCGCTCAAGCGCCGTCAGATCAGAGCGGCGTTGATCATAGGTGGCGCGCACGCTTTCGAATTGTCTTTGTTGATCGGCGAATTCAGACCGCGCAATGGCCAGTTCGGACCGTTCGCGTTGTAAGTCTTCTCGTTCGGCGTTGAGAACGAGACTGTCATCGCCATATCTTTGTGTGAGTTGAGCGAGCTCAGTCTCGCGTTGAGACAGTTCTTGCTCGCGCTCCGCTAGGGCGTTCAGGCGTTGAGCGAGGTCGGATTCAGCGTCCGAGACCGCTAAAAGGGCCGCGGCTTCGGCTGCGACGGCAGAACGACGTTCGGCCTGCAATTGCGCAATCGCGTTTTGCGCGCTTGCCAGGTCGGCGCGAAGCTGATTGACCAAAGCCTGGTCCTGAGAACTTTGCGTCTCAACAGCAGTGGCGATCTCGTTTTGCAATTGAGCAAGTTCGAGCTCTTTGTTTGCCAAGGCTTGCTCGCGCTGCTCAATCTCAACACGCTGTTGGCGAACGGCGTCGATCTCTGTTCGCAGACTCTCACGTCCATCCGCAGCGCTCGCCAAGGATCCCGCAAGCCGTTCACGGGCCGCCGCGAGTTCGGTCTCAAGTTGCAAATATCGCGCACTGGCATCATCGCGCTCGGTTTTCAATCCATCGATTTCGAGGTTCAGTCGATTGATCGTTGTTTCTTGGCGGGCCAGCATTTCGTCCCGTTCAGCAAGACTGGCGCGAAGCATGATGAGTTCCGCGGTGTCGACTTGGGTGAGCTTGGCGCGCAAGTCCCCTTCAAAGCCCATGGCGTCATAATAGAGCTCAGTGGCTTGCACTTGATCAGCAGGGCCGCCGAGGCCTTCTTCGAACAAACGCGCGAGGCTGATCATGGCTGGTGCATGACCTTTTTGAACCGCGCGGCCATACCATTCGCGGGCGCGCTCGAAATTCGGAACGCCATTCATGCCGCGCTCGTATAATTCGCCGACATAGGTCTGGGCTTTGGGGTCGCCGGCATCCGCTTGCGGTAACCAGGCTTGCAGCGCGCCTTCAATACTGGCGCGTGCGCTGACAATATAGCGGCCACCAAAAATCTCGCAGTCTTCGGATGTGATCCGAACCAATCGGCTTGGCAATTGCCGGACTTGGCGACGACCATTCTGGACGACACGGCCGGGGAGGCGGCAATCCACGAATTCAAAATCGCTCGGTTGCGAAACCACAGATTGTGCGTTTGCTTGCTGAGCGAGCGGGGTATTCGATGGCGCGATTGTCAAAGCTGGGGTGACACAAAGCGCAAAAATCGAGCAGGCCACCGTTCTCAAGGAGCGTCGCGAATACCGGCTAGGACGCTGTCCCGCGATATGTCGTTTCATCCCCTTGACCATTATTCCGAACCTTTTCTTGTGCTTACAAACCTTATCGTTAATACTACACCCACGCCGCATAGCAAACTGTGCTGTAGAACAAAAAAGCGATCAAAAACGTATCGCAATATCATAGGGACAAAACGTCCAAAGTTGGGGACAAAAATGGGAATAGTAAGACTTTTTCGAGTTTTCGCAGCTGGGATCGGTCTCAGCTTGATGATCGCGCCTGGTGCAACGGCGCAAGATTTTGGTGAGGGAACGGATTTCGTTGACTATGTCCGGCGCACGTGTGGGGCGCTTGCCGGATTAGGAACGGGACGCACAAATACGCAAACGGATTTATTCCAACGCTGTAATGGCGCCTTGAATGCGCCGAGCACAACTGACCAGGGCTTAAGCGCCCAGGGAGATATTCTAGATCAATATATCGGCGTGCAGGGGGTCTCCGCGCAGTCAGATGGTCTATCCCGTACAAGCCGGGCGGATCAATTCGCCTCCGCTAGACTGAATGTCATCTCCGGCCAGATGCGGTCTGGTCAATTCGCGAACCTGATGACGGAACGTCCAGTATTGCTGGCTGCAAACGATCCAGATTCGGTTGATCTATCTGGAACAAGCTTGTCGCGTGAGGGGCGCTGGGACGGCTTTGCAAGTTTGGGCGGATTTCAGACCGACCAAGATTCGACCTCTGACGAACTCGGTTTTGACGTTGATGGTTTTTGGTTTGCAGGGGGCGTTGATTACTCGTTCAATGATCGCCTGATTGCCGGTGCGGCGCTGAGTTATGTGGATTCTTCCGCAGACTTTAATTCCATTGGGGGGCTAAGCTCTGGCGGGACCACGGACACAGAATCGGTCGCGCTCACTTTGTACGGGTCATATCTTCTCACCGATCCTTATGAGCTGAACGCCTGGGAGTTGAACGGTCTCCTGTCTTTCGGTCAGTCGGATTTTGAGACCAGCCGGGACATTTCTATCGTCGACAAGAATGGCGGCGGCATCAATGCGATTTCGGACGGGAATTTCGCAACGGTGAACCGGACCGCGACTTCAAGTACGGATGCGGACAATATTCAAGCGTCCATCGGCGTTGCCTATTCGATGTATTCTGACAATGGCGTCTCGTTCACGCCATCCGCCAATTTGACCTATTATTATTCAGAGATTGCCGGCTTTTCGGAGTCGGGATCGAATGGATTGGACTTGATCTTTGACGATCAGGAGATCGACTCGCTGCAAGCCTCGATCGGGGCCAATGTGTCCAAGCCCTACAGCACGGATTGGGGCGTTGTCGTGCCTTATGCCCGCGCAAACGGGGTGTTCGAACTCCAGGACACAGCGCAAACCGTCAGAGGCCGTTACGCCGTCGCCATCAATCAGGATGATAGTTTTGTCATTCGGACCAATGATGCCGACGAGTTTGTGGTCGACTTCGCAGTTGGTGCCTCTGCCCAATTCGCCAATGGCGCCTCCGCCTTTGCCGAATACTCGACGATGTTAGGTTTGGAGAATGTGGATCACCAAGCCTTCTCAGTCGGGGTTCGATTTGAGTTCTAATCCGCGCTCGGCGCGCGTAATTTAGATGCGAAGACTTTAGGGGCGGGGCCGATTGAATCGGCCTAGCCTCTATTTCTGGGAAACGTGTTCAAAGCGACGACCGTGCCAAGACCCGAACGCATTGGCATCTCTGCCGATATGTAATCCTGAACTCCGCTTTCGGCGTCGGCGGAGACATAACAGATCGCACTTGATGAAGACCTCAGCATACGGTGGCGCGACGCGGGTGCGACTTGCCGAAGCCCCTCTCCCGGATGCGGGAGAGGGGTTGGGGTGAGGGCGCCATTGTTTGCGCTGAAGCGAGTACATTGCCAGTAGAACTCATCTTGCCCTCATCCCTGGCCCTTCTCCCGCGATCGGGAGAAGGGGGCGCCTGAGGCGAGTCTAATTAGACCGCCAAATGCATATCTGACGTCCGCTTCTGACCCAGAGCAGACATCCACGTTCTAGATCGAGTCAGAAGATCGAGCTTTCGGCACGACTCGCGTGCAAACAGCGAACTCCAAGTCGTCAGGGTTGAGGGTTTAATGCCTGTTCTTCTACAGGCGCTGTCGTCAGCCTGGTCTAGCCCGTGCCGCCGAGCGCTAAGTAGGCGTCTATTTGCGCGTCAAGAAGTCGGCGCTCTGTGCTGATCCTTGCTCCACGGATGGCGTTTACGCGGCGCTGCACGGTCAACACGTCGAGCAAAATCGTTTCGCCGAGATCGAATTTGATCTGTTCCAAGGCAAGGGCTTCTTCCGCCGAAGCCCGTCCCCGTTCCAGCGCGCTGAGGGCTTGTCGCAGGGTCGATGATTGATCGAACGCATCATTGACATCAAAGACGGCATTTCGAAGCGCGGCTGAATAGGCCGCGACGGCGGCGTCAATACGTGCCTCGGCCGCTTCAATTTGCGCTGCGTTTCGTCCGGAATCGAACAGAAGCGCACTCAGGCGCGCGGTTAGGCTGGCAATGTAGAAATCAGGATCAAAAATGTTGCTGAGCTCAACGCCGCTCGAGCCGATGCGTCCAGACAGGCCTAAACTTGGCCAGTTCGCTTTGCGCGTGGCGTCAAAAGACTCCAATTCGACCGTGACGGCCGCGCGGGCTGCGCGAACATCATATCGGGTTTCAAGCAGCTGAGCCGGCAGGGTGGCGAGTCCAAGATTGGCCGCTTCGGGCAATTGCTTGGATACGTCTAGGTCTGCAGCGCCAAAATCCCCCAAGACTATTGAAAGGGCGCGGCGCGCTGACCGGGCGGCGAATTCCTGATTTCGTAGGCCGGCTACAGCATTTTCATATTCGAGTTCTGCAAGCGCGAGATCTGAACGGGCAATGTCCCCCGCTTCAAAACGGGCTTCGGAAACGCGCCGGGTTTCATCCAGGAATGTGAGGTTCTCTTGCGCCAAGCCCAGCTGTTGATCGGCCTCGATGATTTGAAAGTAGGAGCGCGCGGTTTGCGCCAGGATGGCGCGGCGCAGACGCGCTGTACTCGCGCGTTGAACATCAAGCTGTGCCTCGGCTTGGCGGATGGTGGCGCGATTGACGCCAAATATGTCCGGATCCCAAGAGCCGCTTGCATTTGCGCTGGCGCTATCACTCGTTTGATCAAAATCGGTAAGCTCGGACAGGCCTGTTGCGCTGAGGTCGGCGCTGACTGTTGGACCGAGCAAAGCGCGGCTCTGTCGTAGATTGGCTTCAGATTGACGAAGGCGCGCTTCAGCTTGCTTGAGATCGAGATTGTTCGCTTCAGCCATGGCGAGATAGTCGCGAAGCTGTTTATCGTCGAACAGATCGGCCCAATCGCCAGGCAGGGTGCTCGCGTCTACCTCGATTTGCCAAGCAGATGGTAGCCCCGCGGAATGTTCAGCGATTTCGCCTAGGCTGCGATTGACCGTCGGCGATTGGCAAGCCGCGAGGACTAGCGCGGCGCCACTCAGAAATGCGGGCTTCATCAATTTCGATGCGTACCGATTACTCATGCCGTAATGCCTCGATTGGATTGAGCTGCGAGGCGCGCTGCGCCGGTAAAAATCCAAAAACAACGCCGACAAGCAGGGCCGAACCGAAAGATAGGATGGCGATGTTCGGTGAGAACACCATTTCAATCTCATCGGTCCCTAGAGAGACTTGCGAGACCGCATAACCAAGCCCCAGTCCTAACAGGCCGGATATGATGGACAATAATAGCGCCTCTGTCAGAAATTGACTGAGAATGTCAGACCCGCGCGCGCCAATCGCCATACGCAATCCAATTTCGCGCGTTCTTTCCGTCACCGAGACCAACATAATGTTCATCACGCCCACACCGCCAACGATGAGTGATACGGCCCCCATCGTGGCCAGGAGTAAACTCAGAGTGCGTTGGGTCTCGGCGACCGCTTGGCGGTTGGCCGAAAAGTTGAAGATACGAAAATCCGGGGCTTCGTCGGCGGTCAAACCCCGCGAGCGACGCATGATAAAATCCACTTCGCGTTCAAACCGGGCGCGATCTTCGTGCGTGGCGCCAACAATCCTGATCGAGCGAACCTGATTGCGGACCAACCGGTCATCCCCGAACAGGCGGGCCCGACCGGTCGGGCGAGGGACGAGGACAAAATTATTCTGGTCTTGACCCCGCCAATTCGTTCCCTCCGTTTCATCGACAATGCCGATAATCTCAAACGGGATATTCTGGATCTTAATCCGCTCGCCCATCGGATCCTGGCCGCGGAACAGGGACCGCACCACGGACGTCCCAATCACAGCCACCGTTTCTCTTCGTTCAATCTCAGTTTGCGTGATGGGCCGGCCGCGTTGCATTTGCAGATCATTTGCCGCGAGATATTGCGGGTCGGCGCCAATCACGTTCGCGCGCCAATCACTGGTTTCTGAAACGATGCTATATTCCTGCGAGAGCTCGCCAGTTGCCGCCTCGCCTCCTGGTATCGCTTGAATGTCCAGAACGTCCTGTTCGGTAAATGGACGCCAGGCCCGTCGTGCACTCGCGCGACCATTATTCCAGTTCGGGAAGATCGAAATTGTTCGCGCTTCGACGCTATCAATGTTTTCGAGGATCTTCTGGCGCGATCCCTCTCCAATCGACAACATTGCGAACACTGCCGCCACCCCGATAATTATACCGAGCATGGTGAGAAGTGTCCGAAAAGGTCGCTCCAATAATGAGCCAGAGGCCAGCGTCAAAGTCGTTAGTCCAGGAATTCTCATGCCAGCACGCCTTGCCTCACATCTTCAACAATCTTTCCGTCCCGCATTTTGATCACGCGGTTCGCATAATCTGCGACCTCTTTATCGTGCGTGATCAGCACAATCGTGATCCCTTGGCGGTTAAGCTCGACCAGAAGCTCCATGACATTGGTCGAGGTCTTGGAGTCGAGCGCGCCGGTCGGCTCATCCGCCAGTAAGAGGTCCGGCTCCCCAACGAGGGCGCGGGCAATGGCAACGCGCTGTTGCTGGCCGCCTGAAAGCTGCGTTGGTTTATGATGAATGCGATCGCCTAATCCGACCCGTTCTAAGCTTTGCCTTGCGCGTTCGTTTTCTTCATCCAGTCGCGGGCGACGATACTGCATTGGCAGGCGAACATTGGTCAGCGCAGATTTTTTGGGCAGCAATTGGAATTGCTGAAACACAAAGCCTATCGTCTCATTGCGGAAATAGGCCAAGGCGCGCTTGCTCATGCGCGCAAGGGATTGGCCCGCAATTGCGATATCACCACCATCCGGCTTATCGAGTCCGCCTAACATATTCATCAGAGTGGATTTGCCCGACCCAGAGGCGCCGATCACGGCGACGAACTCACCGCGATCAATGGTCAAACTCACTTCGTCTAGGGCCTTAATCACAGAAGATCCGCGGCCATAGGTTTTGACCAGGTTCTGGGTTTCAATAAGCGGTGCTGACACAGGCTTATCTCCCAGCACCTGGGCGGCCGCCGCCTGGCCTGCCACCCCGACCGGCCCCGGGCTGGCGAATGCCTGTGACGACTTGCTGACCCGTTTCCAAGCCAGAAATCACTTCAATAAAAGCCCCGTCCGATAGACCAAGGCGCACCGGTTGGCGTTTCATTTTTCCCGTCTCGGTCAGCACCCAGAGATTGGCGTCACGAATGTTTCGCTCCGCCGCCAATAAGGCGCGGTATTGCGAATAAACAGCTGGGTTTAATTGAGTGGCGAGAATATTTTCGGTGAGTTCGGCAAGGCGGATCCGCGTTGGCGTGTGCAAGAAAGTCCGCGTCGGATCGTTGATCACTTCGATCAAAGGGGCGGTTGCCCGTTCGAGGGTTTCCCGTGTGCTCGCAATATCGGTGGCGCTCATGCCGATACGTTCAAGGCGCGAATAGACTGGCGATAGCGGATTGGTATCTGGCTCAATCTGCTCAGCCCCTTCTTCTTGCCAGACTTCGATTTGGTCAGGGGAGGGGCGGAACCGATCCGCTTGCGCCGGAATGCGCTACACGCCGGTTTTGACATCCGTGGTGATTTCCAGGTTTGCGGTCATGCCTGGCATCAATTTGCTTTCGTCATTCTTCGCCGCGACGACGGCGACATATGTGACGATATTATTGGCTTCTTGAGATTTGAGGCGCAGCTGCTCGACGGTGCCCTCTACGGAGAGGTCTGGATAAGCGTCGACCGAAAATTTCGCGACATCGCCCTCGTCTAAGCCAGCGACATCACTTTCAACAATCTGCGCCTCGACGCGAATATCAGACAGGTCTGCTGCAAGCGCGAACAATTCCGGTGCAGAAAAACTTGCTTGAACGGTCTGACCTGCATCGATCTTTCGATCAATGATTACGCCATCGATGGGGCTCGTAATCGTCGTGCGTTCGAGATCGAGCCGGGCCGTGGCAAGTTCCGCCTGGATCTGATTGACACCCGCCAGGGCGCTTTCCAATTGCGCGCGATTGAGTTCGAGATCTGCGCGCGCCACGCCAACCGTTCGCAATGCTTCATCCAGGCGGGCCTGCGAAACAGCATTCTGCGAAAACAGGTCTTCCTGTCTGCGCAGTACCGTTTCGGCCTGAGAGAGGTTAACCTCCGCACGATTGATCGAGGCCTCACGCACGCGCGTATCAGCGTTTGCGGCTTCGAGTCGGCTGCTCAATTGACGAACGCGGTTCTCAAAGCTCTGTGGATCAATAATCGCGAGTACATCGCCTTGTTTGACCTGGCTGTTAAAGTCCACCTCAACCCGTAAGATCCGCCCCGAGACTTCGGATCCGACCATAACTTCATCGCGCGGGACAATCTTGCCAGACGCGTTCACGACTCGCGTGACATCGCCCATTGAGACGGGTGCCGCCGCCAGAGACGCTCCCGGTGCTTCTTCGACACTGTCTGCTGTTCCACAGGCCGCGATCCCCAAGAGGAGACTTGCCACACTCAAGTAACGGAGTTTCATTTGATCCTGCCTGATCGAAATACTTAAAATTTACACGCCGAAGGCGGGAACCGCCGCGGCCCTAATGGTCTCGTAGGCCTGTAACTAAATTGCACGCGTGTTCTGGCAAGTATCTGCTTAAAAATGCTCAGAATTATCTCAGAGAAGAGGGCGCTTGTTTCAAGCTCGAAGCGATTTGGACTTCGGACGCTCTCTTTTTGAATGGGAGGCTAACCCAGAGATAATCCTATTTTAGATCCGCGTTTCAAGACGCGTCAGTCTTCATCGTTCTGAATTTGAACCTGCTTCCACTGACCTGTGAGCAATTCTGATTCAATTTCGGCGGAGACTGGGATTCCGACAATCAACTGATCTACAACCTGCTCGATGGCATGAGAAGGATCGGCGCTTGCGGGAACATAGGTGCTGTCCGAAAGATTCGGCGCCTGGGCAACGCTTGCTAGCACCGTCCATTGCGCTCGATCCGGCGCGCGACACGCCACTGATCTAGATGTGTTGGACTCGAGTTCGCGGCAATATCCGCCGTCAATACTGGCGAATGACAAAATCAGCTGAAGCCCATCTTCACTCTGACCGCTTGGAACGGTCTCAAGTACTCGATGCAAGTTCGATCCAGGTGCGACGGGACCAGCAAGAATGGTGTCCGATGCAGAAGCTGCTGGACCAGGGCTCAGGCGTGAGCCGAGTCCGACGCCAATGGCGAGCGCCAAGCATGCCGCGAGCGGCATCACCCATGCGCGCGCACTTCTTTCGCGGGTGGGCAGCGTAACGACCTTATCTGTGTCGTCTGCGATGGACGGGGCCTCAGCGATTGTATCCAGCAGAAATTGTGGGATTGGCTCGTCACTAATGTTGCTGTGCGCCGACAAAAAAGTCTGATTGGCTTGTTCTAAGGCCCGCAAGCGGTCAGCCAGCTTAGAGTCGATGCTGAGCGCATCGCGCAGCGCACGTGTCAGCTCTTCTGAGAGCTCGCCATCAATGTAAGCGGAGAGATGTTGATCAGTGAACTCGGTCATCGGTCTATCAGTCTCAATTCAGCGAAGGTGGGCTGTCATTGAAAGCCTCAACCAATTTGTGACGCGCGCGGTGCACGCGACTCATAATCGTCCCGATCGACACATCGAGGGTTTCGGCGGCTTCGGCATATGAATATCCCTCCAAGGCGACGAGCGCCAAGGCGGCGCGTTGGTCCACGGGCAAGTCTTCCATGGCGCGGCTTACATCGTCTAATAAGAGTTTGTTCATCATCGCGCGTTCTCCATCTTCGTGCAGCGGGGACTGGCCCACATATTCAGGGTCGAGTCGGCTGCGGACCTCGGTCGATCGGATCGAATCGATGCGCAGATTCCGACACACCCGAAACGCCCAGGCTCGCAAATTCACATTGTTCGGCACGCCCTTGGTCATCAGTTTTTCCAAGGTCGATTGCACCAAATCATCTCCATCGTTACGATTGCCAACCAATGCGCACGCGATCCGG
>JABSQA010000104.1 GCA_013213825.1 Henriciella sp. | reverse complement strand
CTCGATCTACCGCCGGGTTTCGCTTAGCAACGCCTGTCCGAAATCGGGACTCCTATGTCGGCTGGCTTGCGTGTGCCTGGCGCGCATGATGGGATGGGCTGTTTCGCTCTAGAAGGGGATGCAGACCGGTGCGTGCTGATCCGCAATCATGAGCTCGACAATGACGAGACTGAGCATGGCCCGTTTGAACTCGGCAGCGGTGTGCCGAAAGGAGTCGATGCGTCGGCAATATTCGACATTGCGCCAAATGGCGATCCAGTGGCAGGGGGAACGACCCATCTCGTCTATAATCTCCGCACGCGGCAGATCGAACAATCCTTCTTGTCTCTGGTTGGGACTGAGCGCAATTGTTCCGGCGGTATCACCCCATGGGGATCCTGGCTGACTTGCGAAGAGAGCACCACCACGCCGAGCGCAGCGGCGAGCCAATATCATGGCTATGCCTTCGATGTGCCGGCTCAGGCGCGCGGCCTGGTCAAGGCAGAACCCTTGCGTGCCATGGGCCGGTTCAATCGCGAAGCGGTGGCGGTCGACCCACACACGGGCATCGTCTACCAAACCGAAGACTCTGGCACCGGCCTCCTATATCGATTCATTCCCGATCAGCCAGGAGAGTTGCCTCGCGGGGGCCGTCTGCAAGCCCTGGCCATTGTCGATCTGCCTTCTGCCGATACCCGCAACTGGGACCCCGAACTGGGTCTCATTCCGTCTGGGCAAACCCTCTATACATATTGGATTGACCTCGATGACGTCGAGGCGATGGAAGCGCCATTGCAAGTGCGCGGCTATGATCAAGGCGCTGCCTGGTTTGCGCGAGGCGAAGGCATTGCTTGGGCCATCGATCAGGCGGGAGGCTCGGCCTATTTTGCGTGCACCAGCGGTGGCCCCGTCCTTGGCGGGCAGATCTGGCGCTATATCCCAAGCCCGCATGAAGGCACCGCGCGCGAAAGCGAAGCGCCGGGCCGTTTGATCCTTCATTATGAAAGTGTCGACCGCAGCGAAATGGACATGTGCGATAATATCGTACCTGCGCCATGGGGGCATTTGATCATCTGCGAAGATGGCCCGGGTCGCAATGCCGTGAAAGGCGTCGCACCGGATGGGCGCGTCTATACGATTGCCGAAACAGCCGTTTCAGAGGTCGCGGGGGCGTGTTTTTCTCCGAACGGGCAGACCTTATTCTTCAATATCCAAAAAGCCGGCGTCACTGTGGCTGTGACCGGACCTTGGGCGCAGCTGGCCACGGCTTAGCGCGGATAGAAAAACGCCTTGCACCCCCGCGGCGATCAAGCCAAAGAGGCGCTATGACTGACTCGCCTCAAACCCCCGCTGATGACAGCGAAGAGCAGCGCGAACGCCTCGCCGCTGAATTGCGCGATGCCATCGACCAAGGGAATAGCGAATGGGTTCGTCAGACGCTGGAAGGCATGCATCCGGCGGATGCGTCAGATCTGCTAGAGCAATTATCGAGCGACCGCTTTGAGGCGACGGTCGAATTGCTGGGCGGGGAGTTGCCGCCGGAAATCCTGATTGAGCTGCGTGAGGAATATCGCGAAGACGCCGTTGAGGTGATGAGCGATGAAGCGGTGGTCGAGGCGCTGGACGAGCTGCAATCGGATGATGCGACAGCGGTTCTCGAAGACCTGGACGAAGACCGCCGCGAACGCATTCTTGAAGAGCTGGAGCCGGAAGACCGGGCGGTCTTGGAAGCCAGCTTTGAGTTCGAAGAGGATACGGCTGGCCGCTTAATGCAGCGCGATTGTCTCGCCGCTCCGGAATTCTGGACCATCGGCCAGACGATTGATTATGCCCGGGACAATGCTGAGGAGCTGCCGACAGATTTTTACGAAGTCTATGTCGTGGATCCGATGAACAAACCACAGGGCTATGTCTTGCTATCGCAACTTTTACGCACGGAACGGGATGTCAAACTGGCGGATATTATGGAGCCTTTCAGCTCCGACATTCACGTCGATCAAGACCAGGAAGAAGTTGCGTATCAGTTCCAAAAATATGCCCTCGCATCGGCCCCAGTAAAAGACCGCGATGGGCGCTTGGTCGGGATGATTACAGTCGATGACATGGTGCATGTCATCCAGGAAGAGAACACGGAAGACTTGCTGGCGCTTGCCAATGTATCCTCCGCTGACGGCTCGGATACGGTCTGGGAATCGGTCAAAGCCCGAGCGCCTTGGCTCGGGATTAACCTGGTCACAGCGTTTATCGCATCGGCGATTATTGCCCTATTCGAAGGGACGCTTGATCGCCTGGTGCAATTGGCGATTTTGATGCCCGTTGTGGCGGCGCTGGCCGGCAATGCGGGAAGCCAAGGTCTGGCCGTTGCTGTGCGCGCGATCGCCGAGCGCGAAATGGAAGGCAAAGCCGGGCGCCGCGCCATCGTGCGCGAAACGCTCACAGGCTTGGTGAATGGCGTCATTTTCGCAATTGGCGTGGGTCTGGTGGCATTTTTCTGGTTCCGAGACATGAATCTCGCGGTGGTTTTGGGAATTGCCATGTTGGCGAGTTTCGCTTGGGCGGGGGTTTCGGGGATATTGGTCCCGTTAACGCTGAAGCGGATGGGAGCGGATCCGGCTGTGGCGTCTTCCGTATTTGTGCTTACATTAACCGACACAATGGCGTTTTTCAGTTTTCTGGGGCTAGCGACCTTGTTTTTATTATAGTTTTCGGTTGTGGCGGGGACGGCGTACAGTTTGCACCTTGTCTCATGACGGGCAGATAATCTGTCCCAAACCGGAGCAGGTGATGGCATTAAATATGCGTACATCTCAAGCGGGACTCAACGTTATCAAGGCGTTTGAAGGGTTCCGCGCACGTTCGGAACTCTTGCCCAATGGTCGTTGGATCATTGGATACGGACACGTGCGCCAAGCGAAAAAAGGTCTCCGGGTGAGTGAATCCGAAGCTGAAGCCATTCTGCGCGAATATGATTTGCCGCCGGTCGAGCGTTTCGTCATGCGGTGCGTCTTGGCGCCGACAACGCAGAACGAGTTTGATGCTCTGGTCTCGCTCGCCTTCAATGTTGGTCCCAAAGCATTTGCCAGTAGCGATGTTGTCGCCAGCCTGAATGGCGGCAATCGGCTTGAAGCAGCGCAAGGCTTTGATGCTTGGCGCCGGGCAAAAATTGGCGGTCGTGTTCAAATCGTTGATGCCTTGGTGCGTCGCCGGGCGGCGGAGAAAGCGCTCTTCCTGAATGCGCCAGGTCGGATGCCAGTCGCATCTTCGCGCCTTTACCGGGCGATGCATGATTCAGACGCTTTGCCTGTCCCACCCGCGCCGCGCGAGATTCTCGTGGAGCACAATCCACCCCCGCAAATTGAAGATCTGCTTCCAGACGAAGAAGAGGACGCGCCGGAGACCGTTTCTCTTGAGGCCCTGTTCGACGAACTCCAACCCGCTGACCGCATTGTGGAAACGCCTACCGAAACGCCCACCGCGACGGAAGCCGCGGCGGAGTCTGTGCGCGAGCAAATGGTTCGGATCCTGGGTGAAAACGGCGATAAAGTTTCAACACCGACGCCCTCTACGGATGGGGCAACACCGGAAGAAATCACCGCAGCCATTTCAGAGCTGGCAGGTGATATGGCAGATGGCAATGTGCAAAAGTCGGTTTGGCCTGGGCAAGACGATTTACCCATGCCACCCGCTGAGGCGCCCTCAGATGACCCAATCGAGGATGTCGACGACTTGCTCACCCCGCTGGCGGATACCGAAGTTATTGATGATTTAGAAGAAGTAGAGGTTTCGCAGGAAAGCATCGAGCGGGCCGTTGAGATGAATGAGTCATTGGCGCCGCGGTCTGATATGGCTAGGTTTATGGCCGCTTTGCCGTTTGGCATTTTGGCATTGATCGGTGCGGCGCTGACCGGTTTCGGGATTGCCAGCCAGTTCGGTTTGATCCGTTCAGGGCGGACCATTGAGAATACGATGGCGATTTACATGCCACCCTTCTTGATTCTCCTTGGTGTGATTTTGTTCTTGGCTATGGCTTTTTACTTTGTCCGCATTATTGGCCGAGACGATTAGCCAATAAATCAGGCGTTGGCAGCGGAGGAACATCCGGCTAAAGAACGGCCATGATTCCGAATAGATATCCCACTTTGAACTTCGACCTTGGCGAAACTGCGGACATGATCCGCGATACTGTGCAAGGATTTGCCCAAAACGAGATCGCGCCCTTAGCCGCCGAGATCGATCTTACGGAAACATTACAACGGCACCTTCTACCGAAAAAGGGAGAGCTGGGTTTGTTGGGCATCACGGTTGAAGAGGAGTGGGGCGGTACGGGTCTCGGCTATCTCGAACATGTCGTCGCGATGGAAGAAATCTCGCGTGCGTCAGCTTCGGTTGGTCTGTCCTATGGCGCGCACTCTACTCTTTGCGTCAACCAGCTCAGGCGCTGGGGTAGTGACGAACAGAAGACGCGTTACCTTGAAAAGCTGATCACCGGGGAGCATTTCGGATCGCTCGCTATGTCAGAAAGCGGTGCTGGGTCGGATGTGGTCAGCATGAAATTACGGGCCGAGAAAAAGGGCGACCGCTATGTCCTGAACGGCTCGAAAATGTGGATCACGAATGCCCCGGATGCTGACACACTGATTGTCTATGCCAAGACTGAGCCAGAGCAGAAATCGCGCGGCATAACCGCCTTCATCATTGAGCGCGGCTTTAAAGGCTTCTCCGTGGCCCAGAAACTCGACAAGCTCGGCATGCGCGGATCTGAAACCGGTGAATTGGTCTTCGAAGACTGCGAAGTTCCCGAAGAGAACGTGATGGGCCCCCTGAATGGCGGCGTCGAAGTTTTGATGAGCGGCTTGGATTACGAGCGCGCCGTGCTCTCCGCGGGACCGACCGGGATCATGCAAGCCTGTATGGATGTCGTGGTGCCTTATGTTCACGACCGCAAACAATTCGGGAAATCCATTGGCGAGTTCCAATTGGTGCAGGGCAAACTGGCCGACATGTACGTGCAGATGAATGCGGCCAAAGCCTATGTCTATGCCGTCGCCAAGGCTTGCGACCGCGGGGAAACCACGCGCAAGGATGCGGCCGGCGCAATTCTCTATGCGGCGGAAACGGCAACAAAGCTCGCTTTGGACGCGATCCAATTGCTGGGGGGCAATGGCTATATCAACGAATACCCAACCGGGCGTTTGCTGCGCGATGCCAAGCTGTATGAAATTGGCGCTGGAACGAGCGAAATACGCCGTTTCCTGATCGGCCGGGAACTCTTCGGCGAAACGGCTTAATCTGAACGGGTCGGATTATAGGCCGGTTAAGGCTGCCCGATTACTATCAAGGCTTGGGGACTTTCTGTCAGCCGGGCGTTGGCGCTGACTTCGTATTCGGAGTCCTGCTCATGTGGAAAGAAGTGTCCATCCTCATCGCGCTTGCAGCGCTAAGCCATTCAGCCTTTGGTCAAATTGATCCACGACCAGACCGCAAAGGTAATGAGCCTGTGCCGTTAACTTGGGAGGAGTTTACGTCACCCAATCCGCCATATCCCTTTGAAGACGAACTTGAAGAATGCATCCGCCGTGACAAGTTTGAAAATCGCGGGAATGGCGACCCATGTCGGAGCATCCCGTACGAGTATTGCTCCCTCGGCCCCGAAGAATGGACCATCGAGGTCCGGGATCGCCAGGTTGTGTCCCGATGCTATTCCTATGTCCGTGGTTTTTGGCAGAGACGTTTGGATCGAAACTCTGCAAAATTACTTGAACGGTATGCCAAAGCAGACCGCGAAACATCGTATCCTCATGCAAGGCGTCCGCAATTCGAGGAGTTACAAGCCCTTTGGGATACTTGGCGAGACACAAGGTGTTTCTTTGAGAGCGACGCCGTACCTCATTATGGTTGGATCCAAATGGCCGTATTGCAATGTGAAGCGAACGAAACCTCAGCGCATGCTTTGGACGTAGAGCGTTGGCTGGAAGTTTGGGATTGATGACCAGATTCTCACCACGCCATGATTTGCGCCCAACGCACGCAGGAAGATGGCATCAATCAATTTGCGGATAGTATTTTGAGAGTTGTTAAAGTGGCTCTTTTAAAAACGCGGCTAGGGGACTTATTGTCAGCCGGGCGTTGGCGCTGACCTGTGTTTAAGGGTCTTCCAATGCTCCGATCTATTTGTGTTTCCTTGCTGCTGAGTACCTTACTCGCCGTGAATATCGCGCATGCGCATCCACCAGAAACGCCAGCCTATCCGAATCTAGAATTCGAGAAGGATAAATTCACTTGGGACGAGTTTTACGAGGAGAACGCTTCGGACCGGTACGAACAGAACCTCAATGACTGTATCGCGCAAGATGTCCTCGCCCGCGGGATCGGACGGCGCTGTACTCAAATCCCTTATAATTTTTGTCCAGACACAGCGCCCGACGACATGAAGAACCCGCGAGGGGCGAATCGAATGATGAGCTGTGTCTCTCATTTTACGCATTATTGGGAAGATCGATTAGAGATCGTGTACGCAGATCTGATCGATCATTACGAATCTGTTGATCGCGACAAACCCACCGAAAAACAAAGAGCACCACAATTGATCGCCTTGCAGACCATTTGGCATGATTGGCGCGACGCCAAGTGCCAATTCTGGTTCGATGGGCGGGATCACTTTCGCTGGCTCAGCGTTGAGTATGAAACCTGTCGGTACAATCTCATGGCCGTCAGGGTTTTAGAGCTCGAGCATCTATACCGAATTTTGTCCTATTAATCAGGCCTCGCTCACCGCGCAGCATTTCTCTTTCAAGTCGCTATGCTTGAGCGCCGTCATGGCTGCCGTGTACCCGGCCTCAACGGCTTGGTCATAGGCTTTCCAATCGCGCAGTTCGATGTCTTTCAATTCCGGCAGGACAAGGACATCGACCAGTTCGCGACCCGCATTTGGATTTACACTGACCGTGCCGGAGCGCATCAATAGGCCCGCAATGGGCGGGGCCGCTGAAAAACCGTGCCGCGCGACCCAGCCGAAAAAGCCGGGTGGATTGACGAAGTCCTTCGCCTTCAAACCTTCTGGCGCGCGCGCGACATCGCAGCCGACAACGAACCCACGTTGTAATTCGCGCATCACATCCGCCGGGAAATTGTTGAGGACGGCGCCATCGACCAAGACTTCGCCATCATCGACCACGGGCGGCAAGATGCCAGGCAAGGCAATCGTCGCTCTTAAGGCGCGGCGCAGCAGGCCTTGGCGATGCACGCGATAAGCGCCATCGGTCAAATTGGTCGAGACCGCAAAGAAGGGCATTTCCAAATCGCCAATCTCGGCATTGCCAAAATGCTCTTTCAAGCGTGCGTCGACGCGATGACCTTTGACCATGCCGACCACAGGAATGTTCCAGTCACCCAGCGGATTGGTTTCGACAAAGCCTTTACGGATCCGATAATCGATTTCGTCATCATCCCAGCCCATGGCGACGCATCCTGCGACCACGGCCCCCATGGAGGCGCCTCCAGCAAAATCAATCGGGATGCCCAGCTCGCGTATGGCGCGGACGACGCCAATATGAGCATACGCGCGCGCACCGCCGCCGGAAAAGACAACGCCAACGCTTCGACCCGCAATGGTCCGGGCGAGGCGGTCACAGCTTTCGCCATCAATCCCTTGCCAATGGAAGATGCGAGCGGCGCCAGCTGCTTTCAGCCAGTCTGCGGGCCGACATGCATCGCGATCATCACCATGGTGAAGCAAGAGGACGTCGACCAATTTTAGCGATTGCGCTGGCGAATTCTCTTCTGGGAACAGCGGGTAAGAGGGCTTGGCATCCGCCCGTGCGACAACCCAAATTCGATCGGCTTGGCGCATAGACAATCGGTACCAGGCATTGTCACGCATGGTCGAGGTCAGGATGACAATATCATTCTCGGCTTCGAGCTCATCAAAGAAAGATGACGGTTTCTCATTGCCTTCACTGCCCGTGACGATCCGCGTTTTTATGTCGAAACGTGCAAGCGCCTTTTGAATCGCTTTTGCGCGCAATTCTAAGTCGATGCTGGGCGAGGTGGCGACCAGGGTGAAGACTTTTGGGGCGGTTCGGCGATTGCGTTGATTGCCTTCCTGCAAGCGCGACAGGATCAAACGGATCATCGCATTGAGGATTTCGGGCTCCGCCGAGACCAGTTTCTCAAAGCCTTTGCGGGAGATTTCCAGAACTTCGCTGTCGCGTAATGCATAGACGGATGATGTATGAGGCACATTATCCGGGATACCGTCACCATCGATATCGATGCCGCCCTGAAACATGGCCATTTCACCGACCGGCTCACCCGCCCGAATGTGACCGAGAAATTCGCTGCGCCCATCGCGCATCGCTTTAAACGCGCCAAACGAACCGGACAGAACAAAGAAGATCGAGTCTGAAGTTTCACCAGCTCTAAACAGAGCCCACCCAGCGGGCACAGAAAACCAGCGCGCTTCCTTGCCGGCGGCCCGTAAGGCCCGGCGCGGAACGTCTTCCAGGAATTTGATCGAAGCAAGGGCAGGGACTACGTCCAAACTCATGCCGCCAAATATACCCATTCTTCGCTTCTCCGTCATGTCTCAGCAATAACATGCAAGATATGGGGCAATTTCATGAAGGATTTGATGACATCCCCTCACAAGCTCGGGATGACATGGGGCGCGGGGCTCGTTATGGCAAAAGAAAAAGGGTTCCGGGAGAGCATTAAATGCCGGTTTTGAAATCAAAACTCGACGTTGCAGGGGCGGCCTACTCGGCTAATCGCCGCGCGATGGAAGAGTTGGTCGAAGACTTACACGAAAAGACCGCAAAGGCCGCGCAAGGCGGCTCTGAGCGGGCACGCGAAAGACATGTTTCACGCGGCAAACTCTTGCCCCGCGACCGTGTTGAGAAGCTGCTCGATCCTGGCACGCCTTTTTTGGAGATCGGTGCGCTTGCGGCTTATGACATGTATGATGATGAAGCCCCAGGCGCCGGTATCATTACCGGGATTGGCCGCGTCGAGGGCCGCGAATGCGTGATCATTTGCAATGATGCGACAATCAAGGGCGGCACCTATTATCCAATGACGGTGAAAAAGCACCTTCGAGCACAAGAAGTGGCGCTCGAGAACCATTTGCCCTGTATCTATCTCGTCGATAGTGGCGGCGCGAATTTGCCTCACCAGTCAGAGATTTTCCCAGATCGCGAGCATTTTGGCCGAATCTTCTACAATCAGGCTAATATGAGTGCCAAAGGCATTCCTCAGATCGCTGCCGTGATGGGCTCCTGTACGGCGGGCGGTGCTTATGTGCCTGCTATGTCGGACGAAACGATTATTGTCCGCAAACAGGGTACGATTTTCCTCGGTGGTCCGCCGCTTGTAAAAGCCGCGACCGGGGAAGAGATATCCGCGGAAGATCTGGGCGGCGCGGACGTGCATGCGCGTCAGTCAGGGGTCGCAGATCATTATGCTGCCAGCGACGATCACGCGCTCGCCATTGTTCGCTCGATCGTGCGTACGCTGCATCTGCCAAAGCCGGATAATGTCGGCCTGAGCGATCCTGCAGAACCGCTTTATGATCCTGCGGAATTGCGGGGTCTGGTGCCGCAAGACCTGCGGGAGCCCTATGATGCGCGCGAAATTATCGCCCGCACGGTGGATGGGTCTGAGTTTCACGAGTTTAAGAAGCTCTATGGTGAGACATTGGTTTGCGGATTCGCGAAGATTTACGGCATGCCCGTGGCGATCCTGGCCAATAATGGCATCCTATTCTCAGAAAGCGCACAAAAAGCGGCGCACTTTATTGAACTGGCTGATCAGCGTCGCATTCCATTGCTTTTCTTGCAGAACATTACCGGCTTCATGGTCGGGTCAAAGTATGAGGCTGGCGGCATCGCCAAAGATGGCGCGAAAATGGTGACGGCTGTGGCGACGGCGTCCGTGCCAAAACTCACCTTGGTCACCGGGGGCTCATTTGGCGCTGGCAATTATGGCATGTGCGGGCGGGCCTATAGCCCGCGATTCATGTTCATGTGGCCGAACGCACGAATCTCGGTCATGGGCGGCGAACAGGCCGCTTCCGTACTGGCCACGGTCAAACGCGACGGGATGGAGCGGCGCGGCGAAGAGTGGCCTGCGGATGATGAAGAGGCGTTCAAACAGCCAATCCGCGAGCTGTATGAGAAAGAAGGCTCGCCATATTTCTCGACAGCCCGTCTGTGGGATGATGGCATTATCGACCCAGCGGATACGCGCCGTGTGCTCGGTTTGGCCCTCTCGGCCACGCTCAATGCGCCGTTCAAAGAGCGCGGATTCGGAGTTTTCCGGATGTAGCTGGCCGTCGGGCCGCGCGCGTTCAATTAAAACTGTTTCAGGCTCGGACCGTTCAGTATGAGCCCCGCCCTCGGGAATCTGTTGCCCGGGCAGGCGAGTCCGCGAGTTTGCCATTTTGTCGTGAATTCAGCTTTAGACAGCTTTCTGAAACGTCACGGGTTTTTTTGGTTCCAGTTCGGCAGCGTCAGGCCTGCCACATGGTGTGGCGAATAATGAAGGAGACCTTCAAATGACCCGAACTTTACTCTTAGGCGCCATCTCGGTTTTCGCGATAGGGGCAACGGCCCATGCGGGTGCAGATTTTGTCAAAGTCGATACCAATGCAGATGGCTTCGTGTCCGAAACCGAATTTGTTAGCTGGGCTACGGCTTCTGGTGAAGTCTCAGCCGCCGACGCTTTGATCAAATTTATCGAGATTGACGCCGATGCGAGCGGGATGATCTCGGAAGCTGAAATGACGGCGGCGATGGACGCCAAAAAAGAAAAAGATACCAGCACGGAAGATACGCCGATGTGAGCTGGATCAAACATCCCTGTCCCGATCCCTGAAAGCCCGCACATGCGGGCTTCTTTTTTGCCGTGAAGCCGCAGCGCTCGCCATTCCGAGAAATCGCGTTTATCAATCGCAAACAGGTGAGAGCGACGAAGGAAACATTATGCAAGTGCGATCTTTTTGGCGCGGGGTGACCGCAGCCATTTGTGTGTTTGGAAGTCTCGGGTCGATGGCACATGCCCAGGCGGATGAGGCCCAGGAAAAAGCGGCTTCAGCTGAGGTTGCCGATCCGGTCATGTTCGTCTCAGAACATACCGGGCGTTTTGGATCAGAGCGCATACGCTATCGTGTCGAAGCGGGTGAAACTTATCTCAGAAATGATGAAGGCGAACCCATCGCGAGCATATTCGCGTTTTCTTACATTCGAGAAGATGCCGGCGAAAATCGGCCGGTGACATTTGTCTTTAATGGCGGTCCAGGCTCGGCCTCTATTTGGTTGCACATGGGCATGTTCGGACCGAAGCGGGTGGTTGTCGCGAGCGATGCCGATGAAGATGATGGGGCTGCGCCTTATGTCCTCACGGACCACGCAGAGAGCCCGCTCGATGTCACGGACTTGGTGTTTATCGATCCCGTCGGAACCGGCTATAGCCGCGCCATCGGGGCTGGCGAGTCTACGGACTTTTGGAGCCAGTCAGGCGACACGGAGTCGATCGCTGAGTTTATCCGGCTATGGATTGATCAGCATAATCGCTGGAACGCACCGAAATATTTGGCGGGCGAGAGCTTTGGCACCATGCGGGCGGTGCAAGTCGCGCATGAGCTGACCACAAGCCGGACGAATAGTATTGCGCTCAATGGCCTGGCGCTAATCTCCAACGCGCTTGATTATGAGGGCTCCACGCCCGTGCATGATAATTTCTACTCTTACGTCTCTTACTTCCCATCTCTGGCTGCCACGTCGCACTATTTCGGCAAGGCGGGCGAGGGTGTTCCATTGTCGACCTTTATCGATGAGGCGCGCACGTTTGCACGTGACGTCTATGCGCCGGCTTTGCTGAAAGGCACCGGCCTGACAGAACAAGAGCGCGCCGCGATTGTTGAGCGGATGGCCTATTTCACAGGCTTAGATACCGCGTACATCGATCGCTCAGATCTTCGTATCCTCACGGGGCGGTATCGTAAGGAATTATTGCGGGATCAGGGACTTGCCGTCGGCGCCCTGGATGGCCGCTATTTTGTCGACGAGGCGGATGATGTGGCGGAGCGCCCGCGGCTGGACCCAGCTGGCACGGGATTTGGCGCCGCTTACACGGCACTTTTCAATCAATACATCAACACCACGCTCGGCGTGGACATTGATCGGCCTTATAGAGTCTCGAATGGTGAGGTGGGGTCGAATTGGAGTTACCGTACGGCGCCCGAGGGACAGAGCTGGGAGCCATCTTATGTGAATGTGGCGCGCAAACTGTCGACCGCGATGCGGCACAATAAGGATCTCGATGTCTGGGTGGCGAATGGAATCTATGATCTCATCACGCCTTTCTTCGACGCCGAGATGACCTTTGCGCGTCATGGTATTCCAGCTGACGGCGTGGTCATGACATATTACGAAGCGGGCCACATGATGTACGTTCACGAACCGTCACGTATCGCCATCATGGATGACTTGCGGGCCTTCTATGCGGGCGAGCTGAACTAGCCGACACCCCTGAATGCCGAAGCTTTATTATTGATAGTCGTAAACTATGT
>JABSQA010000103.1 GCA_013213825.1 Henriciella sp. | reverse complement strand
TGTTGCCCGTCTTTTGGGACAGGCAAGCCAACTGGGTCAGCGCCTCAACGCGCCTGGCCAAGGACTCGCTGGCGCGATCAATGCCATCGGCGAGCAGGCAGCGGCATAAGGTCAATTCCACAACAAAGACCAGCAAACACACATCAACCCGTAACAGGAAATCAGAAAAATGGCTGATATCGCAAAACTTGGTGAAGAGCTTCTCGGCCTCACCATTCTGGAAGCAAAAGAACTCAACGACTTTCTCGAAGAGCGTGGCATTAAAGCGGCGGCTGCAGTAGCCGTAGCGGGCCCAGCAGCAGGTGGCGGCGACGCCGGTGCAGCAGCAGAAGAGAAAGACGAGTTTGACGTCATCCTCACCGATGCCGGTGCGAAGAAAATCAACGTGATTAAAGTTGTCCGCGAAGTCGTGGGCGGCCTTGGTCTGAAAGAAGCTAAAGAGCTCGTAGAAGGTGCTCCAAAGCCGATCAAAGAAGGCGTCGCAAAAGACGAAGCCGAAGAAATCAAGAAGAAGTTCGAAGAAGCCGGCGCGACTGTCGAGCTCAAGTAAGACTTCTGCCCTCGCATGAGGGTTGTAAAGTAAAGCGATCCGGTGTTTGCGCGAGGCGCCGTTTCGTCAAAATTAAGCGCGGCAAAGTCGTTCTGGCTTTGCCGCGTGCGCGCGTTCTAGGCGACACGCAGCTTCGGGCTCCGGCTCAAGCCGCACAAAACGGAAGACAAGATGGCACTCTCTTTCACTGAAAAGAAACGCATCCGCAAATCCTTCGGCAAAATTCCCGAAGCCATCGATATGCCAAACCTCATCGAGGTTCAGCGCTCCTCATATGAACACTTTCTGCAAATGCACACGCCGCAACACGAGCGGACCGACGATGGCCTCGGTGGTGTGTTCAAGTCTGTGTTCCCAATCATTGACTTTAACGAGCGCGCATCGCTCGAATATGTCTCTTATGAGTTTGAGCCGCCGAAATTCGATACTGAAGAATGTATGCAGCGTGACCTGACATATGCGGCGCCTTTGAAAGTGCGCCTGCAACTGGTCGTGTTTGATATTGACGAAGACACTGGCGCCAAGTCGGTGAAGGAAGTCAAAGAACAAGAGGTCTATCTCGGCGATATCCCGCTGATGACCAATAAGGGTACGTTCATCGTGAACGGCACCGAGCGTGTAATCGTAAGCCAAATGCACCGGTCGCCTGGTGTGTTCTTCGATCACGATAAGGGCAAGACCCACTCGTCTGGCAAATTGCTGTTTGCAGCCCGGATCATTCCGTACCGCGGCTCGTGGCTCGATTTCGAATTCGATGCGAAAGACATCCTGAACGTTCGGATCGACCGTAAGCGTAAACTGCCAGCCACCACGCTGCTTATGGCGCTCGGCTATGATGCCGATCAGATCCTCGACATGTTCTACACCCATTCGATCTACCGGATGGACAAGAAGGGCTGGATCACTGGCTTTAATCCAGATGCCTGGAAAGGCATGAAGCCAGCTTTCGATCTGGTCGATGCTAAGTCGGGTAAAGTGGTTGCGCCGGCTGATCGCAAAATCACGGCGCTTGCGCTTAAGCGGATTGCGGAAGGTGGCACAGAGGAGCTGTTGCTGCCGACAACTGCGCTCGAAAACAAATTCCTCGCACGCGACATCGTCAATCGTAAGACGGGTGAGATTTACGGTGAATCTGGCGATCTGCTCGACGAAGAATTGCTGGCTGAGCTGCGCGAGCAGAAAATCAAAGCGATCGAAGTTCTCGATGTCGATGGCGGTGGTCGCGGCCCATGGCTGCGCAATACTCTGAAAGCGGACAAGAATGATACCCGCTTCGAGGCGCTGTCTGATATCTACCGCGTTATGCGTCCTGGTGAGCCACCAACCCAGGAAGCGGCTGATGCCTTGTTCAACCAGCTGTTCTTTGACGCGGAGCGTTATGACCTGTCGGCTGTTGGCCGCGTGAAAATGAATACGCGCCTGAAAGTGGCTGTACCAGGCTATGAGCCCGCTGAAGACACTGAGCGCACATTACGTCAGGACGACATTACCGGCGTCATGAAGGTCATTCTCGACCTCAAGGACGGCAAAGGCGAAGTCGATGATATCGACAATCTCGGCAACCGCCGGGTTCGCTCTGTCGGTGAGTTGATGGAGAATAATTACCGCATCGGTCTGGTCCGTATGGAGCGGGCGATCAAAGAGCGCATGAGCTCTGTTGATATTGATACGGTGATGCCGAACGATCTGATCAATGCCAAGCCCGTGGTCGCGTCTGTGCGCGAATTCTTCGGTTCTTCGCAGCTGTCTCAGTTCATGGACCAAACCAACCCACTTTCAGAGATCACGCACAAGCGTCGTCTCTCAGCGCTTGGCCCAGGTGGTCTGACGCGTGAACGGGCTGGCTTTGAAGTGCGCGACGTGCACCCGACCCATTATGGTCGGATTTGCCCGATTGAGACGCCAGAAGGACCAAACATTGGTCTGATTAACTCGCTCGCTACCCATGCGCGCGTGAACAAGTATGGCTTTATTGAAAGCCCATATCGGAAAGTCGAGAATGGTAAGCTGACCGATGAGGTCGTCTATCTTTCTGCGATGGAAGAGCAGCTCTATAAGATTGCTCAGGCGAACACTCAGGTCACCGATAAGGGTGAGCTGGTCAATGAATTCGCGAACGCGCGTGTGAACGGCGAAGCGATGCTGGTGCTCAAAGAAGACGTGCAGTATATGGACGTTTCGCCGAAACAAGTTGTTTCGGTTGCGGCGGCTTTGATCCCATTCCTCGAAAATGATGACGCGAACCGCGCGCTAATGGGCTCGAACATGCAACGTCAGGCCGTGCCGCTGGTGCAGACCGATGCGCCATTGGTCGGAACCGGTATGGAATCGGTCGTGGCCCGCGATAGCCGCGCTGCGGTTGTGGCGTCTCGTGCGGGTGTGATTGAGCAAGTCGACGGTGTCCGCATCGTTGTCCGCGCAACTGAGGATCTCGAAGGCAAGTCGGGCGTTGATATCTATCGTCTGTCGAAATTCCGCCGTTCGAACCAGAATAGCTGCATCAACCAGCGCCCGATCGTGAAAGTGGGCGATGTGGTCAAGAAGGGCGACATTATTGCGGATGGTCCATCGACGGACCTCGGTGAGCTCGCGCTCGGCCGCAACGTGCTCGTCGCGTTCATGCCTTGGAATGGCTATAACTTTGAGGACTCGATCCTGATCTCAGAGCGTATTGTGCGTGATGACGTCTATACATCGATCCACTTGGAAGAGTTTGAAATCGCTGCGCGCGACACCAAGCTTGGCCCAGAAGAAATCACCCGAGACATTCCGAATGTCGGTGAAGAAGCGCTACGGAACCTGGACGAAGCCGGGATCGTTGCGGTTGGTGCTGAAGTCAAAGCCGGGGATATTCTGGTCGGCAAAGTGACTCCAAAGGGCGAAAGCCCAATGACGCCTGAGGAAAAACTCCTCCGTGCGATCTTTGGTGAGAAAGCCTCTGACGTTCGCGACACCTCTAAGCGTGTGCCTCCGGGCGATGCGGGTACAGTTGTTGAAGTCCGCGTGTTTAACCGCCACGGCATCGATAAAGACCAGCGTGCGCTACAGATCGAGCGTGAGCAGATTGAACAGTTGCAAGAAGATAAGGATGACGAACAGTCTATTCTTGAGCGCAACACCTATAATCGTCTGCGTGATGTTCTGACCGGCAAAGAAGCTGCGGCAGGGCCGAAAGGCTTCAAGACCGGCAAGATCACCGCAGCGTCTCTGGAAGAGCTAAGTGATCGCGACCTGTGGGAAATCGCTCTCAAGTCTGAGAAAGCACAAGCTGAGATTGATGGACTTCGCGAGCAATTCGACGAAGCGATCCGCGAGCTCGAAGCCCGTTTCAACGACAAGGTCGACAAGGTTCAGCAGGGCGATGACCTGCCTCCTGGCGTGATGAAAGTCGTCAAAGTCTTCCTCGCTGTGAAGCGTAAGCTGCAGCCCGGCGACAAGATGGCCGGACGTCACGGCAACAAGGGTGTCATCTCTAAGATCAATCCGATCGAAGACATGCCATTCCTGGAAGACGGAACGCCAGTCGATATCGTGCTCAACCCGCTCGGGGTGCCGTCACGAATGAATGTCGGACAGATTCTCGAGACTCACTTAGGCTGGGCGGCTGCCGGTCTCGGTAAGCTGGTCACGGAGTCGCTTGAAGAGTGGCATGCCAATAATGACGTGAAGGAGTTGAAGAAGACGCTCCAGACCGTTTACGGCAAGGATGAGCCGCTGCCGGAGAGCGAAGAAGAATTGGTCGAACTCGCGGGCAACCTCAAGAAAGGTGTTCCATTTGCGACGCCGGTCTTTGATGGTGCGCGCGAGCCGGATATTGTCGAGATGCTCGAGCGTGCCGGCCTGGATGGTTCAGGTCAGTCGGTCGTGTTTGACGGTCGCACCGGTGAACAGTTCAAGCGTCCGGTCACGGTGGGCTATAAGTATCTTCTCAAACTGCACCACTTGGTCGACGAGAAGATCCACGCCCGTTCAACCGGACCATACTCTCTGGTCACGCAGCAGCCGCTGGGCGGTAAAGCTCAATTCGGTGGTCAGCGCTTCGGTGAGATGGAAGTCTGGGCCCTCGAGGCCTATGGTGCGGCGTACACGCTGCAAGAAATGCTCACCGTTAAGTCGGATGACACGGCCGGTCGTGCCAAAGTGTACGAAGCCATTGTCCGCGGCGACGACACATTTGAAGCGGGTATCCCGGAAAGCTTCAACGTGTTGATCAAAGAGATGCGTTCACTCGGCCTCAATGTCGAGCTGATCGGAGATAATGACGGAGACTCAGTGGCGGCTGAATAGCCGTCACGCCTTGAATTAGGGCAGTAGAGTAAACAGGTTCAAAAGGTCGGTTTTTCGGCGGGGAAATCGACCAAACCCTCCCAAGGAGTGGAAACATATGCGCCAAGATGTAGCCAGCATTTACAGACAAAAAGAAGAAGTCCCAAGCTTCGACGCGATCCGGATTACGATTGCGAGCCCGGAGAAAATCCGCGGCTGGTCCTCCGGTGAAATTAAGAAGCCAGAGACCATCAATTACCGGACGTTCAAGCCTGAACGTGACGGTCTGTTCTGTGCCCGGATCTTTGGGCCGATCAAAGACTATGAATGTCTTTGCGGTAAATATAAGCGGATTAAATATCGCGGCATTATCTGTGAGAAATGCGGCGTTGAAGTCACGCTTGCAAAAGTCCGTCGCGAGCGGATGGGACACATTGAGCTGGCCTCGCCGGTGGCTCATATCTGGTTCCTGAAATCTCTACCGTCCCGGATCGCAACACTGCTCGACATGACGTTGAAAGACGTTGAGCGCGTGCTGTACTTTGAAAGCTATGTCGTCACCGAACCTGGACTGACACCGCTGGAGCCAAAGCAGCTTCTGACTGAAGAAGAATATATGGATCTTCAGGACGAGCATGGTGAAGATGCCTTTACTGCGATGATCGGTGCTGAAGCTGTCAAAGAAATCCTGGAAGGTCTGGACCTGGACCTTCTGGCGGACCAATTGCGCGAAGACCTCGCAGAGTCGACTTCAGAACTGAAGACGAAAAAATACTCTAAGCGTTTGAAAGTCGTCGAAGCCTTCCTCGCTTCTGGTGCCAAGCCTGAATGGATGATCTTGAACGTTGTTCCAGTCATTCCACCAGATCTGCGCCCATTGGTGCCGCTCGATGGCGGCCGCTTTGCGACCTCCGACTTGAATGATCTCTATCGCCGCGTGATCAACCGGAACAACCGTTTGAAGCGCCTGATGGAGCTGCGTGCGCCGGACATCATCATCCGCAACGAGAAGCGGATGCTGCAAGAATCTGTCGACGCATTGTTCGACAATGGTCGCCGCGGTCGTACGATTACAGGCACCAATAAGCGTCCTCTGAAATCGCTTTCAGACATGCTGAAAGGTAAGCACGGTCGTTTCCGTCAGAACCTGCTCGGTAAGCGCGTCGACTATTCTGGTCGTTCGGTCATCGTGGTTGGCCCGAACATGAAACTGCACGAGTGCGGTCTTCCTAAGAAGATGGCGCTGGAGCTGTTCAAGCCGTTCATCTATGCCCGTCTCGATGCAAAAGGCCTGGCCGGTACGGTCAAAGCTGCGAAGAAACTGGTCGAGAAAGAAAAGCCAGAAGTCTGGGATATCCTGGAAGAAGTTATCCGTGAGCACCCAGTTCTGTTGAACCGTGCGCCGACGCTTCACCGTCTTGGTATCCAGGCCTTCGAACCGAAACTGATCGAAGGCAAAGCGATCCAGCTTCACCCGCTGGTGTGTGCGGCGTTTAACGCTGACTTTGACGGTGACCAAATGGCGGTCCACGTGCCGCTGAGCCTCGAAGCTCAGCTCGAAGCGCGCGTGTTGATGATGTCGACCAATAACATCCTCTCACCGGCCAATGGTAAGCCAATCATCGTGCCGTCTCAGGACATCGTTCTGGGGCTTTACTACCTGTCGCTCGATAAGCCGAACGAGCAGGGCGAAGGCATGCTGATTTCGGATATGGCCGAACTGGAACACGCTTTGGCGTCTGGCAAATTGGCCATGCACGCGAAAATCAAAGCCATGTTCCACACCAAGGACGAAAACGGCGACGATATCTCGAAAGTCATCGACACGACTCCAGGTCGTTTCATGATTTCAGACATCTTCCCACGCCAACACAAAATCGACCCTGAGGTTCTGCTCAGCGACGTGATTGTGAAGAAGAATATCTCGAAACTGATCGACGAAGTGTATCGTCACTGCGGTCAGAAAGCGACGGTGATCTTTGCGGACCGCCTGATGGCGCTTGGTTTCAAAGAAGCTGCGAAAGCCGGTATTTCGTTCGGTAAGGACGATATGAAGATCCCGGCGGCGAAAGTGAAGCTGGTTGAGCAAACCAAAGAGCAAGTCTCTGAATATGAGCGTCAATATGCTGACGGTCTGATCACCCGTGGTGAGAAGTACAATAAAGTCGTCGACGCTTGGTCGACCTGTACTGACAAAGTCGCGGATGCGATGATGGATGCTGCTGGTGAAGCCGCAACGGACAAGAAGACGGGCCGACAAGAAGAGACCAACTCGGTCTTTATGATGGCTCACTCGGGTGCGCGTGGTTCGAAAAACCAGATGAAGCAGCTCGCCGGAATGCGCGGTCTGATGGCGCGTCCGGATGGTTCAATCATCGAAACGCCGATCATCTCGAACTTCAAAGAAGGTTTGACCGTCCAGGAATACTTTAACTCCACGCACGGTGCGCGTAAGGGTCTGGCCGATACCGCTTTGAAAACAGCGAACTCAGGTTATCTGACGCGTCGTCTCGTTGACGTGGCACAAGACTGTATCGTCACCGAAGACGATTGCGGCACGGACCAAGGCATCGAGCTTTCAGCTGTGATGGAAGGTGCGGACGTGGTCGTCTCTCTGAGCGAGCGAATTCTCGGTCGTGTAACCGGCGAGGACGTCAAAACGCCAAAGACGGACGAGCTGATCGCACCAGCGAACACGTATATCGATGAAGTCTTGGCGCGGACGATTGAAGATGCCGGTGTTGATCGCATCAAAGTCCGGTCGCCGCTGACCTGTGAAACCAAAATCGGCGTCTGTGTGGCCTGTTATGGCCGCGACTTGGCGCGCGGTACGGTCGTCAATAAGGGCGAAGCTGTAGGTGTCATTGCGGCTCAGTCGATTGGTGAGCCAGGCACGCAGCTGACCATGCGGCCCTTCCACATTGGTGGCGCTGCATCTGTGGCTGAAGAAAGCTCTGCCGAAGCGCAAGTTGAGGGTAAGATTAAGTTCGAAAACCCAACTTTCGTGAAGCGCGAAGATGGCGCCTTGATCGTCACCGGCCGTCACATGGTGGTTTCGATTGAAGATGCTGATGGACGGACCCGTCAAACCTTCAAGCCAACGTATGGCACGGCTCTGTCGGTCAAAGACAAGAAGAAGGTGAAGCCTGGCGACAAGATCGCGGACTGGGATCCATTTGCCCAGCCAATGATCTCTGAAGTTGAAGGAACGATCCGTCTGGTCGACATCGTTGATGGTCTGACCGCTCGCGAAGAGACAGACGAAGCCACAGGTATTTCATCTCGCGTCATCATTGATGGTCGCGGATCGAAAGGCGCGGACCTGCGTCCGTCGATCATGATCGTGAATGCGAAAGGCGAAGCCATGTCACTGCCAAACGGCAATGAGGCCCGCTATATGCTGTCACCCGGCGCGATCCTTTCGGTCGAAGAAGGAGACACGGTCAAAGTCGGTGAGTCGATGGCACGTATCGCTACAGGCGGTGCCAAGACGAAGGACATTACCGGTGGTCTGCCGCGCGTGGCCGAATTGTTCGAAGCCCGCCGTCCGAAAGATCATGCTGTGATTGCCGAGATGGATGGACGTATCCAGTTCGTTCGCGAATATAAGCAGAAGCGTAAGATCGCGATTGTGCCGGAAGAAGACGGCAAGGATCCGATTGAATTCCTGGTGCCGAAAGCGCGTCGCCTGGACGTTCAAGACGGTGACTATGTCAAGCGCGGTGATTACATCATTGACGGCAACCCAGCGCCGCAAGATATCCTTGCGACGCTTGGTATCGAAGCGCTGGCGGACTATCTCGTCGATGAAGTCCAGAAGGTCTATCGTCTGCAGGGCGTGCCAATCAACGATAAGCATATCGAAGTGATTGTGCGTCAGATGCTGCAAAAGTTCGAAATCACCGATGCCGGGACCACGACCCTGATCAAAGGTGAGCATGTTGATGCGCTCGAGCTTGAAGAAGCCAATGCGGCGGTCCGCAAGTCGAAGAAAGCCGATCAACGCGAAGCGGTCGGGGTTCCGGTTCTCCTCGGCATCACCAAAGCCTCGCTGCAAACGCGCAGCTTTATCTCAGCCGCCTCGTTCCAAGAGACGACCCGCGTGCTGACCGAAGCGGCGCTGCAAGGCAAAGTCGATACGCTGGAAGGGCTGAAAGAGAACGTCATTGTTGGCCGACTCATCCCAGCCGGTACCGGTGGCGGCATGCGTGAAATGCGCAAAGTTGCAGCCCAACGCGACCAGCAGCTGCGCAATAAGCGTGACGCGGCCGCGAAAGAGGCAGCGGCCTCTCTGCCAGCGCCAGAAGCGGCGGAATAAACCAATTTAGCCAGGGCGGTGGAGCTTGAATGTTGAAAGCTCTGCCGCCAAGGCTTGACGTGGCAAGCGCGGGGCCTTAACACGCGCGACATGCTGGCTGGGCAGGTCCATTTGGATCTGCCCGGTAATCCTTTTGGGGATTACTGGTTTGGCAAACACATTGAATTTGAGCGGATGCAGGGCAGGGAACTCACGGCCCGTCTTGTGTCTCACCTAGAACTGGTCCGACAGGGGCCACGAAACAAGAGAGTATCAAGGCCCCTATGCCGACGATTCAACAGCTGATCCGGAAGCCGCGCAAGCCTAAGCCGCAGCGGTCCAAAACGCCCGCCCTTAAGGGTAACCCACAACGTCGCGGTGTTTGTACCCGCGTGTACACGACCACACCTAAGAAGCCGAACTCGGCGCTTCGGAAAGTGGCGAAAGTCCGCCTGACGACTGGGTTTGAGTCGCTTTGCTATATTCCGGGTGAAGGTCACAACCTGCAAGAGCACTCTGTTGTGCTGATCCGTGGTGGTCGTGTGAAAGACCTTCCAGGTGTGCGTTACCACATTCTTCGCGGCGTTCTGGATACCCAGGGCGTGAAAGATCGTAAGCAGCGTCGTTCGCATTACGGCGTTAAGAAGCCGAAATAAGGGAGGGCTAAACCATGTCTCGTCGTCACCGTGCTGAGAAACGTCAGGTCCTGCCTGATCCAAAGTTTAAGGACGTTGTCCTTTCAAAATTCATGAACCAGATCATGCAGGACGGCAAAAAGTCGACTGCTGAGCGTATCGTCTATGGTGCGCTGGACCTGGTTGAGTCTCGTGCCAAAAAAGACCCAGTTGAGGTTTTCCACGAGGCGCTTGAAGCCATTTCACCTGCGGTTGAGGTTCGCTCTCGCCGTGTTGGTGGTGCGACTTACCAAGTGCCGGTCGAAGTTCGTCCGGATCGTCGCCAAGCCCTCGCCATTCGCTGGCTGGCGGCCGCGGCGGGTAGCCGTAACGAGAATACGATGCGCGAACGTTTGGCTGGAGAGCTAATGGACGCGTCTCAGGGCCGCGGTGCTGCGGTCAAAAAGCGCGAAGATACGCACAAGATGGCGGAAGCCAACCGTGCCTTCTCGCACTATCGTTGGTAATTTTTTCTAAGCTTCCGTTTCCTCCTGGAACATAACTACGAAGGTAAAGCCCATGGCCCGCGAATATCCGCTGGAGCGCTATCGTAACTTTGGCATCATGGCGCACATTGATGCCGGCAAGACGACCACGTCTGAACGTATCCTGTATTATACAGGCAAGTCGCACAAAATCGGCGAAGTGCATGATGGTGCGGCAACCATGGACCACATGGAGCAGGAGCAAGAGCGCGGCATCACGATTACGTCTGCTGCGACGACCACGTTCTGGGAACGCACTGAGGATGGTCAGTCAGCTCAAACTGAGAAGCACCGTCTAAACATTATTGATACGCCCGGACACGTGGACTTCACAATTGAAGTTGAGCGCTCGCTCGCGGTTCTCGACGGCGCAGTCTGCGTGCTGGATGCGAATGCTGGTGTTGAGCCGCAAACGGAAACAGTTTGGCGTCAAGCTGACCGTTACAAGGTGCCGCGTATCGTGTTCGTCAATAAGATGGACAAGATCGGTGCTGACTTCTTCAACTGTGTTGAAATGATCAAAGATCGCACAGGCACAACGCCTTGCCCGATCCAGTGCCCAATCGGCTCAGAGAACGAGCTTGAAGGTCATGTTGATCTGATCACCATGCAGGAATGGGTCTGGGCCGGTGAAGACCTGGGCGCGACCTGGGAACTGCGCGATATTCGCCCTGAACTGGCTGACAAGTGCGCCGAGATGCGCGCGACAATGGTCGAGCTTGCGGTTGAGCAAGACGAAGACGCGATGATGGCTTACCTTGAAGGGGAAGAGCCTTCGGTTGAACAGTTGCGGGCGCTGATCCGTAAGGGAACACTGAGCATGGCTTTTGTGCCGGTTCTTGGTGGTTCTGCGTTTAAGAACAAAGGCGTCCAGCCAATGCTGAACGCGGTGCTTGATTACCTTCCGAGCCCGCTGGATGTGCCGGCATATATGGGCTTTAAGCCGGGTGATGAGACTGAGACGCGCGACATTGCCCGTTCAGCTTCTGATGATGAGCCTTTCTCTGGCCTCGCTTTCAAAATCTGGAACGACAAATATTTCGGGTCTCTGACCTTCGTTCGGATTTACTCTGGCGTTCTGACCAAGGGCGGCTCTGTCCTGAACTCGACAAAAGGTAAGCCCGAGCGTGTGGGTCGTATGATGATCATGCACTCAAACGATCATGATGATATTGAAGAAGCCTATGCAGGCGACATTATCGCGATTGCGGGCCTGAAAGGCACGACCACTGGCGATACGCTGGCTGACAAGGGACAACCGGTTGTTCTGGAAACGATGAACTTCCCTGATCCGGTGATCGAGATTGCGGTTGAACCGAAATCAAAAGCTGACCAGGAGAAGATGTCTGTTGGGTTGCAGCGTTTGGCTGCCGAAGACCCAAGCTTCCAGGTCGAGTCAGACCATGAAAGTGGCCAGACGATCATGAAAGGCATGGGTGAGCTTCACCTCGACATCCTGGTCGACCGTCTGAAGCGTGAGTTCAAGGTTGAGGCGAATATCGGTCAGCCACAAGTGGCGTATCGTGAAGCGATCGGCCAAGCGGCTGAAATCACTTACACGCACAAGAAACAGTCTGGTGGATCGGGTCAGTTCGCTGAGGTGAAAATCCAGTTCGAGCCGCTTGAGCCGGGTGAAGGCTTTGTTTTCGAGAGCGAAATTGTCGGCGGTAGCGTCCCGAAGGAATACATCCCAGGTGTTGAAAAGGGCCTCGGCATGGCGAAGGAAAACGGTCTGCTGGCCGGCTTCCCGGTCACCGATTTCAAGGCGACCTTGATTGATGGGAAGTTCCATGATGTCGACTCCAGCGTTCTGGCGTTCGAAATTGCAGCGCGTGCTGCATTCCGTGAGCTAAAGGGCCAAGGCGATCCACGCCTGATGGAGCCAATCATGAAGGTTGA
This sequence comes from Henriciella sp., assembly GCA_013213825.1. Taxonomy (GTDB): domain Bacteria; phylum Pseudomonadota; class Alphaproteobacteria; order Caulobacterales; family Hyphomonadaceae; genus Henriciella. Next base: position 373 of record JABSQA010000103.1, on the reverse strand, counting down.
GGTGGTCACACCTGAAGACTATATGGGCGACATTATCGGTGACCTGAACTCTCGCCGTGGACAGATCCAGGGCAGCGAGCCTCGCGGAAACGCAACAGCGATCAATGCCTATGTCCCACTGGTGAATATGTTTGGATATGTCTCTAACCTTCGCGGCATGTCGCAAGGCCGGGCGCAATTCACCATGCAATTTGAACACTATGCGGAAGTGCCGATAGCTGAGGCGCAGAAGCTGGTTTCAGAACTGGCTGGATAAGCCGAAACAATATTAGAAGATTTGGTATTAGGAGTATCCCATGGCCAAAGAGAAGTTTGAGCGTAATAAGCCGCACGTGAACATCGGTACGATTGGACACGTGGACCATGGTAAGAC
>JABSQA010000102.1 GCA_013213825.1 Henriciella sp. | reverse complement strand
TGGGCGTTGCGACGGAAGCTAGCGATATGAGCTTCGCGGTTTCCAATCCGGATGGCTATGAATGGGCGTCCACATTGAACGGCATATTCGCCCAACGCCGCAACCTATTCCGGCCTAAGTTTCATCGTTTCTGGCGGACCATTCTCAAATTCAACGACCTCGCCCGAGCAGAATTGGAAGCGGGTAAGATTGATGACATCTCGCTTGGGTCCTGGCTGAGCAAGCATGGGTTCAAACAGGACTTCCTCGACAATTATATCCTGCCTATGGGCGGTGCGATCTGGTCGACTCCGGAAGCCGAAATGATGGATTATCCGGCGCGTAGTTTCTTTCAATTCTTTGAGAACCATCGTTTGATGCATAAGGAGCGCCCCAAATGGCGTACGGTATCGGGCGGCTCACGCACATATGTCAAAGCGGTCTCGGAACTGCTGGGCGATCGTCTCAAACTCTCACATCCCGTCGCCAAAGTCGGACCATTTGGCGATAAGGTCCGGGTCGAATTCGAAAATGGCAACACCGAATTGTTCGATGATGTCATCCTGGCCACGCATTCCGACACCACGCTTAACCTATTGGATGAACAATACGAAGATCAGCGCTTCTTACTCAGTTCAGCGCGGTATCGCCCGAATATGATTTATCTCCACCGCGACCCCAGCCTGATGCCAAAACGCAAGGCAGCCTGGGCGAGTTGGAATGTGATGAAGCAAGGTCGGCCAGAAATGTGCCTCACCTATTGGATGAACCGACTGCAAAACTTGCCGAAAGAGAAGCCGCTTTTCGTCACGCTTAATCCCGAAACGCCGCCGCGTCCGGATCTTACTTTTGCGACGATGGAAAAAGCCCATCCGCAATTTGATGCACCGGCGGAAGCGGCCGTGCGGACCTTAAAACGCGACCTGGGCAAGGACCATATTTGGCTCGCTGGTGCCTGGATGGGCAGCGGCTTTCATGAAGATGGGCTGAAGGCCGGCCTCTCTTGTGCGCTCTCGCTTGGCGGCCGGGTCCCATGGACGGCCGAACACGTCGATATTGTAACCCCACAAACGACGACACCAGAAAGCGGCAAAGTCACGATTGGAGCCGTATCATCGTGATCAAGTCCCCCGCCTTACGCTTGTTGAAAGGACACACCGAGCATCAACGCTCGGTGCCATTCACACATCGGTTTAAATATGGCCTGGGATTGATCGATATAGATATTGATCGATTGGATGAGGCCGGATCCGCATCCACATTTTTCAGCATCGATCGGAGCAACCTTTTTTCCTTCAATCGCCGTGATCATGGTGCCCGCGAGAATACGTCCCTAAGGCCTTGGGCCGAAGCAGAGTTTCGCAAAGCCGATATCCATGTGGATGGTGAGATTCGCTTGGTGACTTTTCCACGCCACGCTTTTTACAAATTTGCCCCCATCTCCCTTTGGCTGGGACACGATAGAGATGGCGCTCTGAAAGGCATTCTCTACGAGGTCAATAATACGTTTGGCGAAACGCATGTCTATGCCGCCGCCACGCCGGACGTGTCACGCAATGCGCACGCGACGGACAAGGTGTTTCACGTCTCTCCATTCTTTGACGTATCCGGCGCCTATCAATTCACTTTGAAGCAGAATGATGAAACGCTGCACCTCATCGTCGCGACGATGCAAGATCAAACGCAAACCCATGTCGCAACGATTAGCGCCAAGGCGCAACCGGCGACATCTGCTAACTTGCTTTCACTCGCTCTACGCAAACCCTTCTCCAGTTTAGGCGTCACCGCGGCCATCCATTGGCAAGCGCTGAAGCTATGGCTGAAGGGCGCGAAATATCATTCAAAACCAAAACAATCATCTGTGCGTACAACGATTGCAACACCAAGACGTGCTGCCTCTAAGACAGCACCCGGCCGGGAGACCATCGCATGAGCTTCACCACTTTAGATCGCGACATTGAGGATCATTCCAATCACGTCCTTGCCTCTCCCGAGACGTTGCGCCAGCTGACCGGTGTACCTGCCGGATTTCGCTTAGCGGGAATGATGCTGTTGCGCGCCAAGCATGGCTCAATCCGGTTTGATCTGCCTGATGGACGCCGCGTTCTGTTCGATCACGGTGAAAAAGGCCCGCATGCAGTGGTCGAAGTCCATAAGTTTGATTTTGCCCGGCGTGCGGTTGCAGGCGGCGATGTTGGCTTTGCTGAAAGTTACATGGATCAAGAATGGTCAACGCCGGACCTGACCTCCGTTTTGGAGTTCTTTTCAGAGAATTTCGAAGCGGCGGGACAGCTTGCTGTCGGCGGGTTCATGGTCCGCATGGGGAACATGGTTCGGCACATTTTTAACCGAAACTCCAAGTCTGGCTCCAAGCGAAATATTGAAGCGCATTACGATCTTGGAAATGATTTTTACGAGCTCTGGCTCGATGAAACGATGACTTATTCTTCGGCGCTTTATAATGGCGAAGCGCTAAGTCTCGAAGCCGCACAAAACGCCAAGTATGCGCGCATCGCGGATGAGTTGGAGCTGGCGCCTGGCAAGTCTGTACTAGAGATTGGATGCGGCTGGGGCGGGTTTGCAGAATTTGCTGCCAAAGAGCGCAAAGCGAATGTGACCTGCCTCACCATTTCCCCCTCTCAACGCGACTGGGCGCTGGAACGCGTTCAACGCGAAGGGCTCGGCGAGAAGGTCGACATCAAGCTCCAAGACTATCGCGATCATTCCGGAAAATATGATGGCGTGGCGTCCATCGAAATGTTTGAGGCCGTCGGTGAAAGCTATTGGCCGAGCTATTTCGCCAAAGTTTCAGACAGTTTGAAACCTGGTGCGAAAGCGGCGCTACAAATCATCACCATCCAAGACGCACTCTTTCCGCGTTATCGGAAACGGGCGGACTTCATCCAACGCTACATTTTTCCAGGCGGCATGTTGCCGAGCGAATTGGCCCTGCGCGAGCAAGTGATGACCTCTGGATTACGCATTGAAAATACGCACTATTTTGGACGCGATTATGCGAAAACTCTACGTCTCTGGAGCAAGGCATTTGAAGAGAAATGGGGGCAAATCCAAGCGCTCGGCTTTGATGAACGGTTCCGCCGGATGTGGCGCTTCTACTTAAGCTATTGCGAAGCAGGCTTCGATAATGGCCGCATCAATGTTGGGCACTTCACCTTAGCCCGTCCTTGATCCCTTCCAATTCGAAAGCCGAGTAAAGGCTCTCTTTAGAAATCGCCGCTACAAACTCCACATTCATGGAGTGTGTAGAGTATGTTGAATTGGTTGAAAACGCTGCTGCGCGTCGAGCCCGCCCCGCAGAAAACAATGGAACTACAAGCCAAATTGCTGCCAACAAATGGTGCGCATATGTTTGGCGAAGCTGAGTTCGAGACTTATGATAATGATGGCTGGGAACTGGAAGCCGAAGTCGATTTTCGCAATGGTCAGCGGCCAAGCCCGCTCATCATGTATCTTAAGGGAAAACCCGTCCTAAACCTGGCCCCCGATCATGATGAGTCAGAAGGCAAACTGTCTTCCCGCCGCGGTGATATTCTCGGGGTCATACCAGCTGAAGGCATGCCGATCGAGATTAAACAGGCCGGTGAGACCGTCTTGTCAGGTACTTTTGAACGGCATCCGCGGTTCCAATAAATCGCGCTAGTAGAGCTCGTTCAGGACGTATTCGATATCCTGTCCCCGGACCTTAAAGGCGAGCTTTACCCATCGCGATTGAGCATCATACCAAAGATCTACGGTCAGGTCGGACTTGAGGCGATAATGCGTCGCCTCAACCGGCTCGCCAGCGACCATGACCACGTCATCGCCAATCGTCTCGACATTGATTTCGAGAACCTCACCCGTTTCGGTTGATAGCATCTGGTCCTGATAGACTTGCATCCTGTTCCAGTGGCTCGATGGAATTGTCGTGAGGGGGAGGACGCCATCGAATTTCGTACTCTCAACGGCAAGCTCACCATTCTCCTGCACGGCAGACACGCGCCCTTTGCGACCATCACTATTCGAAGTGCCGTTCAGGCCAACCAGTTGACCATCGACCCAGTTCTCGACGCTATCCAGGCGATAGCGAAACGCTGTTATGGGACCAATCTTGACCCGTAAGTCGACATCGGTCGTTACGGTGAGATCACCGCTTTCATCGCGATCAAATGTGAGCATGTGTCGGCCAAACGGTTTGCCTTTTCGCAAAACCGTAAAATCGATCACCGCACCATCTGTTGCCACCCACGGGGTCGGTAGCGAAACTTGTTCTGCTGTTTCATCTGCATGCGCTGAGAATGCGATAAAGGCCCCCAAAATGCCCGCAATCGCTGTTCGAAACATCAACTAAATCTCCAGAATGGCAGCGCGTCTTGCGCCACATAACATATGCACATCTCATTTCCGTGCGCCGCGGGGCGGTGACGGACGCCGGGACGACCGAGGACCAAATCTCCGCGTTTATAAACGCCGTGTCCATCTTCAAACTCACCTTCGAGTACGACGGTCGCTTCTAATACGGAATGACTATGTTCAGGCGCGGCTTGGCCAGGATCCAGGCGCATCAGACGCCCCTTTCCACGACCTCGTTTAGCGTAATGCACGCCAGACAAGCCTTTTTTCCATGGCACAGTCTCAAAATCGCCGAGCGCGAGCTCCAGTGCTTCAGGCAGGCTTTCATGTTCCAAAGCCTTGGCTTCATTGGCCCAAAGCCCGATCGCATCGCGGGTTGCGCTCCAGATATCGGCGGTCTCATGGCCCCGATCTGACAAAAGAATATGCAGCTCAGCCGCCAGCGCCATATCCGGTTGTAAGGCTCCGGTGGCGTGGTCGAGCATAAAGGCGTGATAAGCGTCAGAATTCATTCAGCAAATCTCACAAAACTGTTCGATTGGGTTTTACGTAGGGAATCCCCAACTGGATCACCGAACCACAGTTGAATTCCAGCAGCGCTCCGCATAGCGTGGCGACGAACACAAAAGGCAGACCATGACTGTAATCACATCCGTTCTCGATCTCATCGGTAATACCCCCTTATTACGGCTCAACCGGCTGTCAGAGGAGACCGGCTGCGAGATCCTAGGCAAGTGCGAATTCCTCAATCCAGGACAATCGGTGAAAGACCGTCCCGCGCTGGGCATGGTCCGAGATGCGGAAGCCTCTGGGCGGCTTAAACCTGGCGGTACGATTGTCGAAGGCACCGCAGGAAATACCGGCATCGGCCTCGCCATGGTCGGCGCAGCGCTCGGCTATAAAGTCGTAATCGTCATGCCGCGCACGCAATCAAAAGAGAAAAAGGATGCCGTCCGCAATCTCGGAGCCAAATTGGTTGAGGTCGACGCCGTCCCCTACTCCAACCCCAATCACTATGCGCGTTATTCTGGGCGCCTGGCCGAAGAGCTGAATGAGAGCGAACAGAATGGTGCGATCTGGGCCAACCAATTCGACAACCAGGCCAATCGCCGTGCCCATTACGAGACGATGGGTCCAGAAATCTGGGACCAGACCAGCGGAAAGGTGGATGGCTTTATCTGTGCCGTAGGATCTGGAGGAACGCTTGCGGGCACAGCCATGTCGCTGCGCGAGAAATCAGATGGCCGGGTAAAAATTGGCATCGCAGATCCAGGCGGCGCAGCTTTGTATGAGTATTACAAGAATGGTGAGTTGAAAGCCGAAGGCACCTCTATGACCGAAGGGATCGGCCAAGGGCGCGTGACCGCAAACCTAGAGGGTTTGGATGTAGACTACGCGTATCGCGTTCACGACAGCGAAGCGTTGGAAATCATCTATGACATGATCCAAAATGAAGGCCTGTGCCTCGGTGGGTCTGCAGGCATCAATATGGCCGGAGCGGTACGCATGGCCAAAGATATGGGACCGGGACACACGATCGTCACCATCTTGTGCGATTATGGCAATCGCTATCAGGACAAACTGTTCAACCCAGACTTCCTGCGGTCTAAGGACTTGCCCGTTCCCGCTTGGCTTGAGGGCTAGAATTTGATCCAGGACCCGCTCATCTCAGCACAGGCGTTGAAGGCACTCATCAACGAACCGGATACGCGTGTTTTGGACGCCACCTGGGCCCCGCCTTTTTTGAAAGATCGACCAAACGGCAAGACCTGTTTCGCGGAAGGACACATTCGCGGCGCACAATATTTCGACATTGACGACGTGGCTGATCTAGACACGGCGCTTAGCCATATGCTCCCGTCGCCAGATCTGTTTGAGGCGAAACTCAGCGCGCTCGGAATTGGCAATGACTCACATGTCGTCGTCTATGACAGCAACGGCTTTTTTGCTTCTGCCCGCGCTTGGTGGATGTTGCGGGCGATGGGCCATTCCAAGGTACAAGTCCTTGATGGCGGGCTGGACGCTTGGCGCGGCGAAGGCGGTGATGTCACGGCCGAGATCGTCTCTCAAATTCCCATCGCGACTTTTGAAGCAGCCTTCAATCCAGACTTGGTCCGAGATATGTCAGCGATGCAGGCACATATCGCAGAGAATGATAGCAAAATTTTGGACGCCCGCGATCAAGGACGGTTCAATGGCACGTCGCCAGAACCGCGAGCGGGCTTGCCGTCTGGTCACATGCCGGGAAGCTATTGCGTCCCAACCTCCGTGTTGCTCACGCCCGACAAGATGATGAAAACTACGGCAGACTTGCTGCCCGTGTTGGAAGATTTCCAAAACGCACCTGTGGTAGCTTCTTGCGGATCAGGGGTTTCAGCCGCGGTGATCGCGCTCGCGCTCGCGCGGATCGGTAACTGGCAGGCAGCGGTTTATGATGGCTCCTGGAGTGAATGGGCGGCCCATCCTGACAATCCGATCGCGACGGCGCCATGAAAGACGACACCAAACTCATCCATACGCGTTTAGGACGTGGCCCGGTAAACACCGTAAACCCGCCGATAGAGCGCGGCTCGACAGTGCTGTTACCGACTCGCGAGATCCTATATGGAGATGGCAAAGTTTATGGTCGTATGGGACTGACAGTTCAACGCGAACTGGAAGCCGCCTTATGCACGCTGGAAAACGCTCAGCATTGCCGCCTCACGGCAAACGGTTTGCAATCCATTGCCCTTGCCATTGGCGCTGTTCTTAAGGCCGGCGATCACATTCTCATCTCTGATTGCGCTTACGGTCCGAGCCGGCGTTATTGTACCCGCCGCCTCAGCGCGATGGGGATTGCGGCAACCCGGATTAACCCCACCCTAGGCGCTAAGATAGAATCCCTTATCCAGGACAATACCAAAGCCATTTTGATCGAATCGCCGGGCTCGTTGACCATGGACATCATGGACACACCCGCCATTGTGGCGGTCGCGAAGAAGCACAAACTGCTAACTCTATTCGACAATACGTGGGGCGCTGGCCTGCTCCATCGTCCTCTGGAATTGGGGGTCGATATCGTCATGCAGGCGCTGACCAAATACCCAGTCGGGCATGCCGATGCGATGGGGGGCGCCGTCCTGACAAATTCAGACCGATTGGCCAATCAGATTGCCATGTGCAGTGAAGACTGGGGAATCTCCCTCGGACCGGACGATGCCTATGCCTGTTTGCGGGGCTTAAGAAGTCTCCACACGCGCATGAAACAACATGAAAGCAGCGGGCTCGCGGTCGCAAATTGGCTGGCGACACGACCGGAAGTCGACACCGTGCTTCACCCAGCGCTGCCGTCGCATCCAGAGCACGAGCTTTGGCAGCGCGATTTCACCGGCTCCAATGGCCTATTCTCTTACACGATGACGGCCATTGATGACGCTCAATTAGACCGTTTCTTAGAAGCCATGAAGCTGTTCGGCATGGGCTTTTCTTGGGGCGGGTTCGAGAGCCTGCTGATCTCATGTGATGATCAATTAGATCGTATTGACGGCGACCGCATCCATGATCGCAAGGGCCCTTTGATACGGGTTCATGTCGGCTTAGAAGATCCAGATGATTTGATCGCTGATCTTGATCAAGCCTTCGCCGCGATGCGCGCCTAGCGCACTTGCCCACGAACCTGCCCTTGATGCAGAGCACAGATCAGCGTGAACAGTCTTCGTGATGTATCAAAGTCGACTTTGACCTTGCCTTCCAACCGCTCAGCGACGAGGTCAGACCCCTCATTGTGAATGCCGCGGCGGGCCATATCGATGGCTTCAATCTGATGCGGGGTGGAGCTGCGAATGGCGTCATAATAGCTTTCGCAAATCATGAAATAATCTCGAATGACGCCGCGAAACGGAGTCATAGAAAGCAAGAAGACATGCACCGGGTCGCCGCCTTCGGTGCGGATCTCAAACACCAGTTTGCGTTCCTGCATCAAGAGTTTCAGCGTGTACGGCCCGTCATCCTTACCTTCGACCTCAAACCGGTTTTCTTCCAGCAAATCAAAAATGGCGACGCGACGCTCATGCTCGGCATCCGGACCGGACGCCGCGAGCGTATCTTCATCAATATCCACGCTGACCAGTCTGTGTTCGGCCATTATGTCTTTCGCGCCTTAGCTTTTATTCGTCCGAATGGACACAGATCGCGCGTGGGCCGGCAGACCTTCAGCCTCTGCGAGGCGTAATGCTGCCGGCGCCAGCGCGGCGAATCCGTCTGGACCTGCCTTTTGTACACTCATTCTTTTTAGAAAGTCATACAAACCGAGCCCAGAACTGAACCGAGCGGCCCGACTTGTCGGCAAAACATGATTAGAACCAGTGACATAGTCGCCGAGAGCTTCCGGCGTGTGATGCCCTAAAAAGACCGCGCCGGCATGTTTTATCGCGGGTAAGAGCGCTTCTGGGTCATCAATGGCCAGTTCCAAATGCTCAGCGGCGATCTGATTCGCAACCGCAGCGGCTTGATCCAACGTTTCAGTCAGAATGAATGCACCATGTGTGTCCCAGGCCTGTCTTGCCCGCTTTTCGGTTGAAAGCGAATTCAACTGGTTTTCCACAGCCTCATCCACAGACTTAGCCACAGCTTCATCTGTCGTGATCAAGATGGATTGGGAACTGGTATCGTGTTCGGACTGACTAAGCAGATCCGCGGCAATCCAGCTTGGATTCGCGGATCCGTCGGCAATCACTAAGATTTCTGACGGGCCAGCAATGGTATCAATGCCGACTTGGCCGAACACTTGCCGCTTGGCTTCGGCCACATAAGCGTTTCCAGGACCAACAATTTTATCCACAGCTTTCAATCGTCCGGCGCCGAAGGCGAGAGCGGCCACCGCTTGGGCGCCGCCAATCGGATAGAACTCATCTACACCCGCTTTTAGAGCCGCATAAGCGACGGCGGGCGCAAGTTGCCCTTTTGGCGCGGGCGCCACCATGACGACACGATCCACCCCCGCAATTTTTGCCGGAACCGCGTTCATCAAGACCGAACTTGGATAAGAGGCGAGCCCCCCGGGAACATAAACGCCAACACTATCAAGCGCTGTCCAACGCCAGCCGAGCTGCACGCCTGCCTCATCGGTAAATTGATGATCATCAGGACGCTGCTTCTCGTGATAGGCAGCGATCCGATCGGCCGCGAAATCTACAGCCGCCTTTAAGTCCTCGGGACAGGCATGCGCTAAGCGATGCAAATCGACATTGTCTGATTGCAGCGTTGTCGGATCGAGGACGAGCTCGTCGAATTTTGCGGTATAACGGGCGACCGCCTCGCCGCCATTTCCGCGAACATCATCGATCACATCGCGCACGGTTTGCGCGACATCTTCCACGGCGCCACGCGGTTCCGCCAAAAAGGCTGAAAATTCAGACTCAAAACCCGGTTTACGGGCGTCAAATGTGCGGGCCATGCCTATCGCCGTTTCTTATCATGATCCGGACGATGCCGGGTCGTCCACTCATACGCGCTGTCGAGCAAAGTGGCGTCAATGGTTTCGACGTCAAGCGCCAGTTCACCATCCCCCGAAAACAAGATCGAAATCTTGCCCCCAGGTGGCTCATCTGCCGGTGTAAAGGTCAAAGAGAGCACGGAATAGACCATATCCGCATCGATTTTATTCACAGCGCGGGTTTTCACGCCCAATACGCCATCAAACGCCAAGAGCGCACGCACCCGTCCTTGTGGCCCGCGTTTCGACTTTGAGTCTTCCCATTGGAAGCGATTCACTTCGAGCGTGAACCGGCGACGTTTGCGGTCATACTTTAGGTTTTCGGCTTTTAAAACAGCATCTTGAACAGCGCTTGAAATCACTTCCAAGTCTGTCTCATCCTCAGCGATCAATCGCAAAGCCCTGCCCTCAGCCATCTACGTCTTAGTCTCCATCGACCCGTTCAATTTTGGCGCCGCAAGCAGAGAGTTTTTCTTCCAAACGCTCAAACCCGCGATCCAAATGATAAATTCGATTCACCTGTGTCTCACCTTCGGCGGCGAGTCCAGCGATGACGAGTGAGACAGAGGCGCGCAAGTCGGTCGCCATCACGGGCGCGCCACGCAATTGCGTGACTCCGCGGACAATCGCCTCTTTGCCTCGGACTTGAATATCTGCCCCGAGACGCGACAATTCCGGTGCGTGCATGAAGCGGTTTTCGAAGATGTTTTCTCGGATCACGCTCGTGCCTTCGGAGATCGACATCAGCGCCATGAATTGCGCCTGCAGGTCGGTGGGAAAGCCTGGATGCGGCTGTGTATCAATATTGATCGCGCTCAGCGCTGAACCGTTTCGCCGTATCCGTATCGTCGCTGCGTCTTCATCCGCATCCACCGTCACGCCGCAACGCTGTAAGGCATCGATCAAAGCGCCGAGCGCGGCCACCGGGGCGCCTTCCAGCGTCACGTCGCCGCCTGCCGCCGCTGCGGCCATGGCATAGGTGCCCGTTTCAATCCGGTCAGCCATAACCGCATGTTGTGCACCTGAGAGCGACTCAACGCCTTCAATACGAATAACCGACGTGCCCGCGCCAGAGATTTTGGCCCCCATCTCATTCAAGCAGTCGGCGAGATCGACCATTTCTGGTTCACGCGCCGCATTTTCGAGCGTGGTTGTGCCTTTGGCCAAAGTGGCGGCGAGCATGGCATGTTCCGTGGCCCCGACCGTGGTGAACGGAAATACGATCTTAGCGCCTTTCAGACCATGAATGGCCGCGGCTTTCACATAACCGGCCTCGACTTTTAGATCCGCGCCCATCGCCTCCAGGGCTTTAAGGTGGAGATCGACGGGCCTAGCGCCAATCGCACACCCACCTGGCAAAGAGACTGTCGCGTGTCCTTCACGTGCGAGCATCGGTCCGAGCACGTTAAAACTCGCCCGCATTTTGCGGACTTGATCATACGGGGCGATGGTCGAGGTCAGCTCGGCCGCATTGAGCCGGCATTCATTGTCACCCTTGGGCCAGTACACTTCGACGCCAAGGCTTGCGAGCAATTGGCTGAAGAAGCGCGTGTCCGCCAGGTTTGGCATATTGGTCAGGGTTAAAGGCTCACGCGTCAGCAAACACGCCGCCATCAATTTTAATGCAGAATTCTTAGCGCCCGAGACGGGGATAGACCCGTTCAGCTTTTGCCCGCCGGTAATTTTCAAACTGTCCATGCTCCGCTTCTATAGCGACGCCAACGGCGAACGAAAGGCGCAATTGCGGCAGGATCGCAGCATCCGCTTCCCAGGGTTTGACATTTTATCGAATAACGATATGTATCGACCTATGGCTGATAGATTTAATCGATTTGAACCCGGCGACGTTGTGGCAATTCCATTCGGGATTGGCCTGTCGCATTATGGTGTCGTGACCGCACAAGGCACGGTCATTTCCAACTCGCGCAAACATGGCGGCGTGGTCGAACAATCCTTAAGCGCCTTCGCCAACGGTAAGCGTATTCGCCTGTGTGAGCGCACAGATACGTTGAGCGGCACGATCGCCGCAAACCGCGCACGCCACGGCAAAGGCCGTGGCTATAGTTTGACCGAGTCCAATTGCGCGCATTTCTCTCGCTGGAGCCATCGTCAGAAGCCAACGTCTATTCAGATTGCCTCTGCCACCGCCCGCACCTTTGCCGACATGATTTTCGGCGGCCGTCGCTAGGCTGATTCAGGATTCAATCCGATTTGTCTTTAGGCGCCTCATCGGCTTTCGCTTTGCGAGACGCGGCTTTGCGGCGCTTTAAATTGTCCCGCAATGCCGCCTTCAGCCGGTCCTCGCGCTCTGGGGTCTTGGTTTTGTCAGCCATGATTGCAGTCTTTGTCCAGAAACTCTCTTTTCATCGCCGCTAGCTTAGGCTAATCCCCGGCAACACAAAAGGCCGCGGTAGCTCAGTGGTAGAGCGCATCATTGGTAATGATGAGGTCGGGAGTTCAATTCTCCCTCGCGGCACCATTTCACAATTTCCCGCAAATGCAGGCGTTAAAGCGCTCATGCTTCCTCCTAAGTGTTTGAAAAGATTGAATGGTAAAGTGAGTTCAGGGAGTTTAATCCCTTCACCCTTTCGGTAACGCAGATGGCTCGCAAAAGTCAGTTTTAGCACCAGCCTTTGAAGTTCTGGACGCCCCGATTCCCAAATAGAATAAGGGGCTGACAGGTATTTGAGGGAGAGTTTAATAATCTTCTCCATCCCAATCACTGGACGAGCGCCTTGAGCGAGTTTTTCAGACGCTAATACCTTGGCGCGTTCGTGTTCCTCAATGCGTTGTTCCATGGCCGCGATCACGCGTGGGTTGGAAGCTTCAATTAGACGATCAACAAGCTTCGAGATTTGCGCCTCGGCTTGTTCCGCTTGCTGACGATAAACCTCCAGACGCGCGTCGGCATCGGACTGCTGACGTT
>JABSQA010000101.1 GCA_013213825.1 Henriciella sp. | reverse complement strand
TGCTTCTTCCTCGCTGATCAGCTTCTCATTGGCCATATCGACCGCAATTTTCAGCGCCGCCGCGGCGGTCCGCTTACCGTTGCGGGTTTGCAGCATGTACAGCGTGCCGTCTTCGACTGTGAACTCAATGTCCTGCATATCGCGATAATGCGCTTCGAGCGTATCCGCGACGTCGGTCAGCTGTTTGTAGACAGCCGGCATCACTTCTTCGAGGGGCGCTTCGTCGGATTTTAGCTCATCCGCGCGCGCCCGCGAAATCGGCGCTGGTGTACGGATGCCGGCCACGACATCTTCGCCTTGGGCATTGGTCAAGAACTCGCCATAGAAGACATTCGCACCGGTCGAGGGGTCGCGGGTAAAGGCCACGCCGGTTGCTGATGTCTCGCCCATATTGCCGAACACCATAGACTGTACATTAACTGCTGTGCCCCATTCTGCCGGGATATCATTCAGCTTGCGATACAGGATCGCGCGGTCATTCATCCAAGAGCCGAAGACAGCGCCAATCGCACCCCACAGCTGCTCCCGCGGATCATCTGGGAATGGCTTGCCGAGCTTCTCTGCGACCGCGTCCTTATACTGACCAACAATCGCCTTCCAGTCTTCGGCTTCCATCTCAGTATCGAGCTCATAGCCCTGGCTGTCTTTATAATCGTCGAGAATATATTCGAACGTATCGTGACGCAGATTGAGCACGACATTGGAATACATCTGAATGAAGCGGCGATAGCTATCATAGGCGAACCGCTCACCGGCTTTTGCCGCAAGGCCTTGAACCGTGACTTCCGACAGACCGAGATTGAGGACGGTATCCATCATTCCTGGCATGGACGCACGCGCGCCAGACCGGACAGAGACAAGCAGCGGATTGTTCGCATCGCCGAACACTTTGCCGGTTTTTTCCTCCAGCATTTTCAAGGCGTCATCGACCTGAGCGTTCAAACCCTCAGGATAAGACTCACCTAAATCATAATAGGCGGTGCAAACGTCGGTGGTCAGCGTAAAGCCAGGAGGCACCGGCAAGCCCAGGCTGGCCATTTCTGCGAGATTGGCACCTTTGCCGCCCAGCAAATTTTTCATTGCTGCGCTGCCATCGGAGCTTCCGCCCCCGAAAGAGTAGACCCATTTGGTCTCTACGCTTGCGCCATCACCCATATTGTCCTCCGTCTGCCACGGCGTAATTTCACCCTGCCGTCGGCATGAGTCTTAGATGCAAGTCAAGCGCCATGGTTAGCGTCGAGAATCAAGTCAGAATTTCCTCTGATTGCGTTGTCACGATGAATTGTCGCAAGATTTCACCGCTATCCACAGCGAAATGGCCAAAATCTGTTGCTGCACCGCAACATCGCTGTTCCGAATCGAGACCAGTCAGGTTAGTTTCAGGGACAGGCTCGCAAGAATGTGAGACGATTTGTGAAGTAAAGCTCCGCGTTTGGCCTTAGAATCACGGCACGCTCAGCAAACGACATAAAACAACGTCTTCAAAAGGGTGGGCCAGATGACCAAGATCAAATTACGAGACCTTTTGTCTTTGAACACAGCTGCGGTGATTGCGGCGGCGGTTCTATGTGTCGTGTTGGCGACGGATCCATGATTGTGGGGCTAGGGGTTTTAATCCTAACAAATTGATAGAACTTAGCCCCTCTCCCGATCGCGGGAGAGGGGTTGGGGTGAGGGCACAGGTATGTGCCTTGAAGCAAGGACATCGCCCGCCGAACCGATATTGCCCTCATCCCCGGCCCTTCTCCCGCGTACGGGAGAAGGGGGCACTTGCGGCAATTGCAGGTATCACCGCCCCCCTCCCCCTCAATCTTAGAGACGGCCGCCACCGTTCCCATCGCGACGCGCATCATGTTGAGCAAGTTGAGCCGGTTCTCGCGCACGACCGCATCATCCGCGTTCACCATCACACTGTCCGGCCCATCAAAGAACGCATCCACCGGCGCGCGCAAGCTGGCCAAGGCCGACATAGCCGCGGCGAAGTCTTCTTGTTCGAGCGCGGATTGAGCCGCGTCCGCGCTGGCGCTGATGGCGTTGAAGAGCGCGGTCTCGGCTTTTGCTTCGAGCTTGCTTTCATCCACCGCCCCGTCAAAGGCGCGTTTATCTTTCTTCTCTTCCGCCCGCAGGATGTTCGCGGCGCGCTTATAGCCCGCGAGCAGATTGGCGCCTTCTTCAGAGTCGAGGTTCGCGGCCAGGGCTTCGACCCGCTTCACGATCGGGACCAAATCATCTTCGCCGAGCGCGAAGACAGCATCGTTTATGTCGTGTCGTTTGCATTGTTCGCTATTATATTGTTTGATGCGGTCGGCGAAGTAGGTGAGGAGGTCTTCTCCCTGCGAAAGTACTGCGTCAGCGACGCGCCTCGCTTCAGCATCGCTCGCATTAGCGGGTGAAACCATGTTAACGAATCGATTATGAAACTGCTGTCGGAACGTCGAGTATAACCCCAAAGCGGGATCGAATTCACCCTTTTCTTTGAGAAGAACTTGCACATGGCAGCGGAAAACCAATTCCCTCAATAAGCCGCCCAACCTCAACCGAACCCCATTCTCCAGAACAATCCGCACCACGCCCAGCGCTGCCCGGCGGAGTGCAAACGGGTCCTTGCTCCCCGTCGGCTTCTCATCAATCGCCCAGAACCCGATCAAAGTGTCGAGCTTATCGGCCAGCGCCACCGCAATACTGACCGGCTCAGACGGCACGGCGTCTGATGGCCCTTGTGGCTTATAATGGTCACGAATGGCCTCGGCGACACTGCGAATATCCGTTTCTGACAGCCCTTCAGCCCAATTTGTCATCCCGGAAGATGCGTCAGCATCTGTCCGGGACCCAGACTTTTCCTGGGCCCCGGATCGCCGCGCGTCCGGGGTGACAGGATTGAGTTTTTCCAAAGCATAATAGCGCCCCATCACGCCTTGCAATTCCGGGAACTCATAGACCATTTCAGAGGTCAGGTCGGCTTTCGCCAACCGTGCGGCGCGTTCGGCCAAATCCGCATCGGCGCCAACTTTCCGGGCGAGCTCGCGCGCCAAAGCCGCCACCCGCTCCACCTTATCGGCAATCGTGCCCAGCTCTTTCTTAAAATCGATCTTGGCGAGCTTGGGTGCCATGGCCTCAAGCCCGGCCTTTTTATCATTCTCCCAGAAGAAGCGCCCGTCTTCGAGCCGTGCTGAGAGGACTTTCCGGTTGCCCGCAGCAATCGCATTGCCGCCATCCACCGCATCAATATTCGCGACAACAACAAAGTTCGGGGCCAAGTCACCGGTCTTCGGATCACGCACGGCGAAATATTTCTGGTGCGTGCGCATAGAGAGCTGAATGACTTCAGGTGGCAGCTCTAAGAAAGCCGGATCCATATCACCGAGAATGACCACAGGCCATTCGGCCAAGCCGACCACTTCTTCGAGCAAGCCCCTGTCTTCGACCAGTTCCAGCCCAGCGGCCTGACAAATCGCTTTCGCTTCCGTTTCAATCTTTGCGCGGCGCGCGTCGCGGGTCAGCAGCACATATCCGTCTGACTCGAGTTGTCGAACATAATCATCCACGCCGGAAATCTTATACGGCCCGCGGCCATGCACGCGGTGGCCTTCGGTCTCGTCGCCGCTGGCCAGACCATCCACTTCAAAAGGCACCACGGCGCCATCAAACAGGCAGACAATCCGCTGCAGCGGACGCACCCAGCGCATCTCGCCGCGACCCGTACGCATCGACTTTGGCCAATGGAAGTTCTGCATGATCGCGGGCACCAGCTCAGCGACAATGTCCGGCGTCGCGCGGCCCGGAATGGTCCGCTTGGCGACGTAGAATTCGCCTTTCTTAGGGTCACTCTTAATCTCGGCCTCATCGATCGAGCTCAAGCCCGCCCCGCGCAGGAAGCCTTGCACAGCCTGTTCGGGTGCGCCGACTTTCGGGCCTTTGCGTTCTTCAACGACATCATCAGAACCTGCGGGCACGCCGGTACAGCTCACCGCCAGGCGCCGCGGGCCAGACATGGACGTCGTGGTTTCCACACCCAATCCAGCCTCTTTCAGGCCTTTAAGCAGCGCATCCTTCAGATCGCTTTCGGCCTTGGCCTGCATGCGTGCTGGGATTTCTTCGCAGAAGATTTCGAGAAAGAGTTCAGCCATGTCCGCTCAGATTTCGTCTCTTAAATGGTTTCCATATCGGTGACGGTGCGCGCTGTCGCGTCGCCATCGCCTGTGTTCACAACGCTAGAGGGCTCGATCAGCATGATCTCGCACTCTTCATCGGCGCCGGGGCGATGCTCGGTACCCCGCGGGACAATAATGAACTCGCCCGCTTTGATAATTTCCACCCGGTCGCGAAAAGCCATGCGCATCTCGCCTTTGATAACGACAAACATCTCGTCTTCATTGGCGTGGGAATGCCAATCGAAATCGCCCTTAATCTTGACCAGGCGCACATCCGCCTCGTTGACCCGGCCTGCCAGACGCGGCTGCCAGTGGTCCGAAATCTGGTCGAACTTCTCACTGAGCGTGACTTTGCTCATGGCAAGGGCTCCTCATGATACAGATTGCGGATGTTTGGAATGTCCGCATCGGTCAGATCAAACTTGGCGCGCTGAACATAGCCGCCGCGAAACCGCTCGCCCTCCGTGAACCGCCAATCGGCAATATCTGCGACCAAAAATGGCACCTCTTCGCCCGCTGCTGTCTCACCGATGAAGCCGGCAAACTCGCGGCGAATATTGGTCAAGGCCTCATAGTCGCGGGCATAGGCGCTGGAGGGCATGATGACGGTGACCTGGAAATCTGAATAGGCCGCGTTTCCGCTTTGCCAGGCTTCGAAAAAGACCGGCAGCGTGGCCCGTGCTTCCGCCACCGCGTTCTGCACAGAGCGATCTTTATAGATCGCCGGTGAGCCCGGGGTCGGGCTGCACGCTGCGATAGCGACGCAAAGGGAGACCAGAGCGAGGCGGATCATCACGCGCCCCGCTCCGCTTCTTGCTCTGCCCATTGTTCCGCTGCGCCGCGGGCCAAGTCACGGACACGGCCAATAAAGGCTTGGCGTTCTGTCGGTGAGATCGCACCGCGGGCATCGATCAAGTTGAAGACGTGGCTGGCTTTCAGCGCGAAATCATACGCGGGCAGCGGCTTGCCTGCGTCGCGCAAAGCGTTGGACTGGCTCTCGCAATCGCTAAACCAGCGTTGCAGCATCTCGACATCCGAATACTCAAAGTTGAACGCCGATTGTTGACGCTCATTCTCGATGAACACGTCGCCATAAGAGAGCGGCGTGTCACTGTCCGGCGCGTTGAACGGCAAGTCATAGACATTGTCGACGCCAAATACATACATGGCCAGGCGCTCCAGGCCGTACGTCAGCTCGCCCGACACAGGGAAGACATCCAAGCCCCCGACTTGCTGAAAATAAGTATATTGGCTGACTTCCATGCCATCACACCAAACTTCCCAGCCGAGACCCCAAGCGCCGACGGTTGGATTTTCCCAATCATCCTCGACAAAGCGAATATCATGCAGGCTTGGATCGATCCCAATCTCGTAGAGGGAGTTGAGATAAAGGTCCTGCAGGTTTTTCGGGTTCGGCTTCAGGATGACCTGATATTGATAATAATGGCCCAGCCGCATCGGGTTTTCGCCATAACGGGCGTCTGCCGGACGGCGTGACGGTTGGACATAGGCCGCGCGCCAATCCTTTGGCCCCAGAGCGCGCAAGACCGTCGCGGGGTGCAGCGTCCCAGCGCCGACTTCCATGTCATAAGGCTGCAAGATGGCGCAGCCCTGTTCGGCCCAATAATTCTGCAAACGCAAGATTAGGTCCTGGAAGGAGTTGGGTTTGTCTCTGGCAACAGGTGCGGTCATGGCAAGAACAGGTTCCGAAAATATCTCGCGCATCGCCTACTCCGGTCTGTCCTTCGGGGCAAGCAAGGGGCTAAGACTAATTCCAGTCTATACCATTCGCGTCTTGCTGCAGACCAAGCGCCCAATCGGTCCTCGGCCCGCCTTTTTCGGTGTATAAATAGCGCGGCTCGAGCAGCCGCATCGGGCCCGACCGTAAGGCTTTACGGGCCCGGACCAGGACCCTTTTTGCCTCCGCCTCTGGATATGAGTGCACGGGCAAGACTGTGATTTCGCCGGTTTGCCGCTCCAGCACTGCGAGGATCCGCGCCAGATCTGCGGCGCGGTGGACCATCACAAACGTGCCTTTCGGGCGCAGCGCGAATAACATCGCATTGATCCAGTCTTTCAGCGGCAGGCTTTCCAGATAGGCGCCGCTTTTGCCTGCGCCTGGGTTTTGGATCGTACCGGCTTCGAAGAAAGGCGGATTGGAGAAGACCAGGTCAAATCGATTTTGCCAGTCAGGCGGCAGACTCGCCGCGCTTGCCTCAACAACGTCGACACGATCGGTCAGGCCATTTTCGTTGATCCCGCGCGCAGCCAGCGTCACCATGTCTGGATCTATTTCGAGCCCCGTGAAGCGCGCCTGCGTGGCCCTGATCGCGGCGGGGAATAAGGCGCCGCCTGCGCCGCAACCGACTTCGAGCGCATGGCCGGAGAAGTCAGCCTCCAGCGCCGCCGCCAAGAGGATGCTATCGGTCCCGGCTCGAAAGCCTTGTTTCGGTTGAAAGACTTTGACGCGTCCGCCCAGAAATGCGTCGCACGTGGCGTCCATTACGCATCTTTCTCAATTTCGCGCAGAATGAACCGTGCGCGATCAGCCAAATCCGCTCGGACCGTGATTCGGATCGGCACCATTGGACCGCGACCGTCAATCATCGCGGTATGCTCATCCAGGACAAATGGCTCAATTCCCTCTTCTGAGAGCAAGTGTTTGATGTAAGACAGTTTGACCAAGTCATTGGTTCGATACACTTCTTCCAAGATTTTTCTCCAAATCGTCACATGCGGTCGCATACCGCAGCTGTATGCCATCAATTTTGCGCTAACTGTATGGATACAGATGGAAAAGTGGAATAGGACTTCTGTTGTGACTGCGCAAACCAATCCCTCCCACGAAGCACCGTTCGCAGATATTGTTGAACGTATGCAATCCATGCTGGCTGACGATCTGGCCGCGACCGAAGCTCTGCTGGTTGAGCGGGCAATAAGCCCGGTTGATGTGATACCCGATCTGTCCGGCTATATTGTCTCTGCAGGCGGCAAACGCCTTCGCCCGATGATTACGTTGATCGCGGCACATGCTTGCGGTGGCGCCAATCCCGGCACCCACGCCTTGGCAACGGCGGTTGAGTTCATTCACACCGCCACACTGCTGCATGATGATGTGGTCGATGATAGCGACCTGCGACGCGGCAAGAAGGCGGCCAAGAATGTCTGGGGCAATAATGCCTCTATCCTCGTTGGTGACTTCCTGTTCGCCCGCGCCTTCACCCTGATGGTCGAGACCGGTAGCCTCGAAATCCTGCGTATTCTATCAACCGCCTCTTCTGTGATTGCAGAAGGCGAAGTGCACCAATTGGCCGCCGCTTCGCGCACAGATTTGCCGACCGAAGAGTATCTCTCAATCATCGAAGCTAAAACGGCGGCCCTGTTCGAGGCTGCTGCAGAAGCCGGCGCGCTATCGGCTGGACCGGAAAGCGCGAAACACGCTGATGCTTTGGCGGCGTACGGAAAAAATCTCGGCCTCGCCTTCCAAATCGTCGACGATGCCCTCGATTATGGCGGCACCACAGCCGTTATCGGGAAATCTGTCGGCGACGATTTTCGCGAAGGAAAAACCACTTTGCCGGTGATTATCGCGCGGCGACGGGGCAGCGCGGAAGACCAAGCCTTTTGGGACCGTGTGCTCAATGTGGAGCAACAGAGCGAGAGCGACTTGGCCCATGCCATCCATCTGATCCGCTCGACCGGTGCGGCCGAAGCGACGATCCGCGAAGCCCACGCCTATGCCAATCTCGCCAAAGCCGCGCTGCGGACTTTACCAGATGATGAATGGCGCCGTGCCCTCAGCGATTTGGCCGATTTCTGCGTTAGCCGCGCCCACTGATTTTGCCGATCTCTTCGGCAAATTAATTGTGCGAACTTTACTTGCCTGAAACCTCGTAGACTGAGACAAGGTCTCATGTGGCGCGCAATTCTACTGTCCTCAGCCTGCCTGGCGCTTTCGGCTTGTATGTCGACGAACACCCGTTCGCCCTCAGACCTGCTCGCGCAAGCCGAATCCGAGACCAAGCTTCGCCGCGATATCGATACTTTGACGACTTATGCAGTGGCGAAATATGCTGGCTATACTGAAGATGCCGATACTGCTGCTCGCAACTATTCGCGCCTCTTGCGCAATGTGCAGGACGATCCCTGGCTGGCGGAGCAAGGCGTTTTCGCGATGCTGCGTGTTGGCGAGGTCGACCGCGCCATCGCCGCGGCGAAAAGACTGCCCTACGCGACCGTATTAGAAACGGATTTGCCGCGGCTTTTGCTTGCCGTGGACGCGTTGAAGAATGAGGACACGACGCTCGCTCTCACCTATTTGACCAAGCCGTGGACCAATGACTATCACGCCATGCTGGCCCGCAGTCTCGCGGCGTGGAGCGTACTGGATGAAGAACCAGCTGCGGCCATCAATCTACAACGGCAAGCCGGAAACCAAGAGGGCCTATACGCTCTCATGGGACAAATGCTCGGTGCGATCATGAAGGCCAATATTGGCGACATAGAAAGCGCCAGGACCGATTTGGGAATCCTCTGGGATGTCAATGCCAGACTGGCCTTCGGGGTCGAAGCCGAAGCGCGTCTGATGGCGCTGGCCGGGGAAGAAGAACTGGCATTGCAGCGCCTGAAAATATTCCGCGATGAAGTGGGGCGCCACCCAGCCTTGGTGGCGCTGACAGAAGAGATAGAACGTGGTGAGGTCTCGCCTCAACCGACGTATTCGGCCGCTGAAGGCACAGCCCTCGCCTTTTACGTGGCGACGGCCCCGCAAGCCAATCAGAATTATGGTGATGTCGCCGCCGTCTACTTCGCCATGGCGGTCTACCTCGACCCCAATCTGGATTCAGCCAAAGCGCTTTGGGCCGACACGTTGGACCAGGCTGGACGACGCGATGATGCGATCGCAATTTTGAAGTCTATTCCAAAAAGCTCAATCCATCATACCAGCGCGCAAGGACAGTTGGCTTGGGCCTTGCGCCGCGAAGACCGTAATGAGGAAGCTCTCGAAGTCGCACGCCAAACGCTCGCACGCACCGATAATCGCAATATTCGTGTCCAGCTGGCTGACCTTTTACAATCGCTTGATCGCGATGGTGAAGCCGAAGAGACCTTTAGCGATGTGATCGCGGCGGACGAGGCCAAGGGCGAATATGATTGGCGGATCTATTTTGCCCGCGGCGGTGCGCGCGAACGCCTTGGCGAATGGCCCCGTGCAGAGAATGATCTGCAAACGGCCATGAGTCTCAACCCAAATGATCCAACGATCATGAACTATCTTGGTTATAGCTGGATTGATCGCGGCATAAATTTAGATGAAGGCCTTCGCCTGATCGAAGGCGCTCTACGCCTGGATCCCAATAATGGTGCCATTACGGACAGCCTCGGCTGGGCGCATTATAAGCTCGGCAATTATGAACGTGCCATATTTTACCTTGAGCGCGCCACTGAACTAGAACCCGACATAAGCGAGATCTTAGATCATCTCGGCGATGCTTATTGGCAAGTGGGACGTTTCAAAGAGGCGGGCTATCAATGGGAACGCGCGCTCAAATATGCCACGGCCGAAGATGAAATTGCTTTGCTTGAGAGTAAGCTAAAAAGTGGTCTCGCCTTGCTGCAGGCCGCTAATGATGATGGGTCCCCAGCCTTTCCATGACCCAATTGACAGAATATGCGCCTGCTAAGGTGAATTTGTCTTTGCATGTTGGCCCTCCGAGAGAGAATGGCAGACATAATTTGATCTCGCTGGTCACGTTTGCGGACATTGACGCCGCAGATATTTTGACGGCGGAACCCGCCAGTCATTTTAGCCTCGCCGTCGATGGCCCCTTCGCTCAGGAATCTGGGCCGGCCAAGGACAATCTTGTTTTGAAAGCCGCGCGCGCCATGAATGACGCGCTCGATGGCAATGCGCCACCATTGGCGTTTCGGTTGCAGAAAACTTTGCCATGCGCGGCGGGTATTGGAGGAGGATCAGCGGATGCCGGTGCGGCGCTCAGAATTATCGTTCGCGCTCATGGCGGTGAAATGGCGCAACGTGCTGCTGAGGCTGTCGCCCCGCTTTTGGGTGGCGATGTGCTCGCTTGCTTTCACAATTTTCCCGGCTTCATGGCGGGCGAAGGCGAGACGTTTGAACCTGTCTTAAGCGTGCCGCGGCTTCCGGCTGTTTTGGTCAATCCTGGGATTCCGTGTCCGACGGGTGAAATCTTTAGAGCGTTTGATGACGTCGCCCCTGACGCCATCCCCGACCACCCGCCCCTTCCCGACAATCGCACCGCCCTGCGCGCCTTCGTGACCTGGCTGAACGAGAATACGGGGAACAGTTTGCAATCGCCCGCGATGAGCAAGCATCCGGAAATCACCAATGCATTGGCCATCCTCCAATCCTTAGCGGGCGTGCGCTTGGTCCGCATGACGGGCTCAGGCGCGACGTGTTTTGCGATATTTGAGAATTTCGATCGCGCCGAAGCATCGGCCAAAGCACTGGCGCTGCAATATCCTGAGTGGTGGGTGCAATCGACGCTGCTTGGAGGCGCTTAAGCGTGGTTCAAATCGCAGTTGTCAGTTTCTGCACATTTGCGCTGGCCTTCGCAGCCAGTCTGTTCGCATGCAGCCTGGTGATGCGTATTAACGTGGTCGATGCCCCTGACGGTGAACGCAAGACGCAAACCCAGCCTATTCCCCGCCTTGGCGGCGTGGCGATATTGATCGGTGGCGTGTTGGGCGTTGCGGCGACCTTCGTCATCGGCATCTTCGTCTATAGCCCTGAACCTGTCAGAGATCTTCAGGCTTTGCCAAACCAAATCACTCGTATCGCGTCCGATTTTGCCCCGGCTTTCTGGTTCGCGGCTGCTGCTTTTATCATCGGCTTGTGGGACGATATCTGGACCGCCAACACAAAACTGAAACTTATCCTCTTCGCGGTCGCGGGGCTCTTTGCGGCGTCAGCTGGACTGGTTCCAGACGGTTTAAACTCGCCATGGGGAGATTTGACGCAGCCAACCTTTCTCATTGGCGGCACAGCCTTATGGCTGCTCGTTGTGACCAATGCCGCAAACTTCATGGATGGCTCAAACGGATTGGCCATTGGTTGCCTCGCCATCATGTTGGCGGGACTGGCCGCGATTGCCGGCGCCACCGGAGCGATTGCGATCACATTCTGGTGGTTCCCCCTGATCGGCGCGATTGCAGGCTTTATGGTACAGAATCTGCGCGGGCATCTTTATGCTGGCGATGCCGGATCGCTGGGGCTTGGGGCCTTATTCTCAGGCTTAGCCATTGCCGCGGGTCTGGACGTTTGGACGACGGCGACACTCGCACTGCCTTTCTTGATCGACGTGTTGCTAACGTTGGTGTGGCGGACGAAGCATGGTCGAAATTTGCTCGAAGCGCATTTGGACCACGCCTATCAGCGCATCATCGCGTCGGGGTGGAGCCATTTGGAAACGGCCGTACTGTATTGGGGCTTCACGGCGACCGCGGCCGTTCTCGCCTATATTGGGGCACAAGCTGGCGGGGCGGCGCCCTTCTTGATCTTTTGGACGCTAGCCTTAGCGGGCAGCTTCATCTGGGTCCTGCATCGGCGTGCCGCCAAGCGCGACAATCTCAGCGATTAACCCATCTGGTCCATAGGTCTTGGCGCGCAAATTGGGTCGGCAAGACCAAGCCACTGGCACCAAAAGAATGCCCATTGCTGCGCCGGCGATCGTCGCCTCGATCCCGCCTTTTCCCGTCATATTGGTCAGGCCCGCATAGCCCAAGAAGAGCCCGACCAAGCTGCCTAAAATGCCCAATATTAACAGCGCCGTGCGCCATGGCGCGGAATAACCATGCTTGATCTCGAGCGATGGGTTCACACGTTTCAACGTCTCCGCAACGGCGATGATCAGACCGAAAAACTCATCGCGGGCGCCGCCAGTATCGGTATATTCGATCTTGCTCACACCATCATCCGTGGTCAGATGCAACCAGGCGCTGCGAGTGCCGCGATAGGTCACGGTGTTCCAACTGGCGTCGCGAACATCGGCCAGCTTCAGAGCGCTGCTGCCGCCGCGACGCATCAAATGATCGTCTTTAATCGCCCAAGTTTGCGTCTTGCGAACGGGCGCAGGCTTGAAACTGAATTCACGCATGCTGCCCTCGCCGCAATTACATATTTGGATAGGCTGGACCGCCGCCACCTTCTGGGGTCACCCAGTTGATGTTCTGATTGGGGTCTTTGATATCGCAGGTTTTGCAGTGGATGCAGTTCTGCGAATTGATTTGGAAGCGTGGGGCCTGGCCCTCTTCCTCAACCCATTCATATACACCGGCCGGGCAATAACGCTGCGAAGGCCCGTTAAAGATATCGAACTCAGATGATTTCTGCAGCTCCAGATTCGCCACTTTCAAATGCTTCGGCTGATCCTCTGCATGATACGTATTGGTGAACGAGACATTGGTCAGCTTGTCAAAGCTGAGCACGCCATCAGGTTTCGGATATTCGATCGGATCGCATTTATCCGCAGGCTTGAGATATTCGTGATCCGCTTTGCCATGCTTGAGCTGCGGAATGTAACCGAAGCCGACCAAGTAGCGCATCCACATGTCCGGCATGC
>JABSQA010000100.1 GCA_013213825.1 Henriciella sp. | reverse complement strand
TAAATTTTTCGCGAGTTTCCAGATCAACAGATGCTAAACCGCCCACTCGCACCACGCCTTGGGGGAAGGGCTCACTTCGTGTGAAGGGGGCTAGGTGCCAGTTTTATCCTGAGCGTAGCTTTGCAAAGCCGCAAGCGCGTGGCTTTTCTGTTCTTGTGGCACCGCGGCCCAGGCACGCAGCATATCTGCGGTTAGATCGCCGGGACGATGATCCAATAGATAACCCGCTGGAACCTCTAAATGGGGGGCGAATCTTTGAAGCCAGCTCGCTGATAGTCCGCGTTGTCCGTTTTCGAGCAGTGAGATCACTGCCGCAGTCGTTCCCACTTTCTCGGCCAGCTCTTCTTGGGTGAGTTTGCGGAACTCGCGCCACGCTCTCAAATTGTTCTCTGGCGATTGTTTCATGACCGGTTGTCCGATTTCTGTTTGGCGCCAATTGGGACCACAGTGCCCGGATCAGGTTGCGGATTGAGCACGGTTTCGATCGCGCGGCCAAGTTCGGCATAGCTTTCGATGGCAACATCAATGGGCTGCACAAAAGTCTGACCGTATTCGATCTCGCCCGTGTTTCGATTGATACGTCGTCTTTGTCCGATCACGGTTTCGCCGGGTCCAGCGCGGAACTCGACATGGATGTCCAGCCAAACATCACCTTCAGCATCGTCGAGTTTTCTGTAGGTGGGTTTCGGTTGCAAATAGGTCAGGTTCGACGTGCGCTCGTCATAGGCTTTATAGAGTGCGAACCCTTGCGCCGCCGTCGCATAGAAGACGTCCTTAGACCATTGAGAAGATTCTTTGGGGTTATGCGGATTATAGACGACAATATCGTCTTCGCTGCCATACGTTTCGTAAAGGTTCAAACCCGTCGTGAAGGCATGAAAGAACACATGTCGAGCGTTACTGATAACCAAATTCGGACGCTCAATCGATTCATATACGATGGCATCGTCTTCAAGACGCAGCTTCGGAACGGATTTTACGATGTGTCCAATGTCAAAGGCTAGCGTGGACGGGTCCAAGACCACTTGCGGTAAGCCCTTAATGTGAACTCTCATATGAACCCCCGGGCATCAAGCCGGATGCGTTTTGTATTAAGAAGAACGTATCACGCCAGAAGTTTAGGTCAATTTGCGGCGGCGACAGGAGCATGCGTTCGCAAAATTTCGCGTAAAACTTCGTGCGAAACATAAGGTACGAACAAATCACCAGAAGGCGCATATATCAAGGGGAGGCCCAGTCGTGCGGCCTCTGCCTCGATTGAACGCTTCCACTTTTCCGTCGTTTCTTCGCCGGACAAGATCACGGCATTTGAGCTTCTTGTGATCTCGGGGTCCCATTGCGTGTCTTCGATCAATGCATTTTGGAGGTCATAGTAAAACGTATTTGGCGATATGTTTTGCAGAAAAAGCCCAGCCGCTCGATAGTCGCCTTCGTGGTGTTTGATATATGTTTGGTCGCCGGGGCTCTTCTGCGCGAACTGGCGATAGAACCAAATCGGGTCACGGCGTAAGATGGCTTTTAATCCTCTGACGGCGATTTTTAACCCGCTTCGCGACATCAGCGTTTGGCGGATCATTTGTTTTAGCCATTGCGGCTTAATCACGTCCCAAATTTCTGGATGAAAGAGAGGATTGGCGTAGACACAAAACGTAATCTGGTCATTTAATTGGCCTAAGCGGTAACAAATCGAGTTCGATGTTCCCATGCCGAGTAAGACGATCTTCTCAAGGCTTAATGTTTTGATGAGGAGGCTGAACAAGGCCGACTCAGAAGCAATGGCTGACCGGTTTTTGACTTGCCGTTTCGACAGCAAAGCGTCGGGCAGTCCGGGTAAATTGCCAAAGCCAGGCCGCCGACAAAATATAACTTGATAGCCGGAGTCCCACATCATCTCGCAAAACGCGAATGAAGGTGGCATCGGAAACTCTATGGAGCAAATAATCAGAAGTGGCGTTCGATCTGCCAGCTTCTCACGATGGATCATAACCTCAAGCTCGATTGAGGTTCCAATCAATTGAATCGCTTGGAATCGTCGCGGATCATCGTCAAGCGGAATCCGCTTGTATTCCAGCGTGCTAATTGTGTCCCCAATCATAGGGAGTGTTCCTAACCGGCGACACACGCGCTGTCTATTTCACTTTTGCAACATTCGAATAAAGTGGTGAAATCTTCATAGACGCGCTTTTTCAAAGCAACCGAGACGATGTTCCAAAACCGCGCCCACACGCCATCAACGCGTGACCAGGTCTCGAACCGATTAATATCAAGAGCGGCTGGATGAGGTCGAACTGATCTTACGCTCTGCCAATCTCGACAAATGATCTTCAAGTTTGCGGCTCTGTGTTTGCAAATTGAAGTCCTTAAGGGCACGGAGGCGACCCGCTTCGCCCATGCGTGCGGTTGCCTCCGCATCAATTAGCATTTTCCTCAAGTTCGCAGCCAAGGTGTCAGCATCGCCTTCATCGCAAAGATATCCCGTCTCACCATCCGAGACACACTCGACAATCCCCGAATGTCGAGTCGCCGCAATCGCGCATCCCGATAGCATCGCTTCAATACAGACTAAGGGTAATCCTTCGGCATCGCCGGAAGGGGCTCGCTTCGATGGAACGCATGCAATTTTAGCAGCGGCCCAATGTTTCGGCATATCGTCAGCCGGGACCCAGCCCGCCAATTCGACCTGAACGCCAGAGGCAGAAAGCTGATCATGAAGACCTTGTTCGAAGGGATCCCGTTCACCCTCTGCTTTATTGCCGCACAATCGCACCGTCCATCCGTTTAACTCTGGACCTAGCTGTGTGAGGGCCTCGATCAAAGTATCGATGCCTTTTTTGGGGGACCACCGCCCTGCAAATACGAGCAGGTTTTGTTTTTCACCCGGTCGAAATTTTTCGGGGTCGGCCGTGTTATGATGCACCACCATTTTTTCATCTGGTGCCCCCTTCGCCAATAGCTCGCGACGGATAAAGTCGGAGCAAGGCAATATCAAATCTGCCTCGTCCCAGAGCCGTTGGCGGCGTCGGTTATATACGCGAAGGAGCGAGTCTTTCGTATTCGATTTTTTTGTGGCGTCCCCGCCATAATAAGTCACAGCAAGTGGCAGATTCAAGCGTTCGGCGAGGGGCAAAGCATAGGCGCCTGACTTGCCGAAACTTGCATGAATCGCAATCGGGTTGAGGGCGCGGAGGGTTTCCTCTAACCGACGTGACACGAGGCCTATTTGCTTAAACCCCGCCGCCCCGAATGGTCCGTGCAGCGGGGTCAAGTCGATCGCCTCCGCCCCATTCGGAACCGGGCCGTTTATTGTGTGTCCGATATAGATGGGTCTTAGTCGTTCAAACGCGGAGTATCCTCGAGGGATAAAACTCTCAGATGCTGTGAACATCTTGTCGCAATAGGCAAGGACTGTACGAGGCTCGGACATTGGACGCTGGTTACTTGGCTGTGCGCGGGCCCGCAAGTTTAGGCAGCAGATATTGTTGCTTTTTAAATCCCGACTATGGCGATCGATTTCGTTCAGCTTGAAACCATGCCCAAGCTGTCGAAATGATATGATCGAGATCAGAATACCGCGGCTGCCATCCGAGCACTTGATGAGCCTTTTCGACGCTTGCGACCAGTTGTGGAGGATCGCCATCTCGGCGAGGCCCGAAGGTCTTGGGGATTTCTCTTCCGGCGATTTTCGAGACGGCGTCTGCGAGTTCTAAAACGCTGTGGCCGTGACCTGTCCCGAGATTCAGCTCAACGCTTTCGCCGCCCTGCTGCAGATAGTTCAGGGCCTTTTCGTGAGCGTGTCCTAAGTCTGATACGTGTATGTAATCCCGCACGCAGGTGCCATCAGGCGTTTCATAATCATTGCCAAAAATATTGAACTCGAAATCGCCATCCATCGCGCCCCTAATTGCCAAGGGGATAACATGCGGTTCAGGATCATGCCGTTCCCCAGTCTCGCCCTGTGGGTCACAGCCCGCCGCGTTAAAATAGCGTAGGATCACCGATCTCAGACCATGA
Source organism: Henriciella sp. (assembly GCA_013213825.1). GTDB lineage: Bacteria > Pseudomonadota > Alphaproteobacteria > Caulobacterales > Hyphomonadaceae > Henriciella. Next base: position 8,738 of record JABSQA010000100.1, on the reverse strand, counting down.
GCGCGTCCATAGGCCTGGATCATTTTTTCGCAAGCAAGTTTGGTCTCGCCATATGGATTGATCGGAAGTTGCGGGGTGTCCTCAGTGATCAATTCAGCGTTCACACCATATGTCGCGCATGACGAAGAAAAGACCAATTGTGGAACGCGTGTTTCACGCATGGCATCTAGCAAACGCATCGTGCCGACAACATTGTTTTGGTAATATCGCTCGGGCTCGCGAAAGGATTCCGCCACATAGGCAAAGGCGGCAAAGTGGGCAACCGCATCCGGGCGAATGTCGTTGAGTGCAGCGGTTAGTTTCAAACTGTCTAATATATCTCCCTCGATCAGCGGTCCCCATTTGACCAGATCGCGATCACCGCGAGAGAGATTGTCATAAGTCACAACATGCCAACCGGCTTGCGAGAAAGCTTTAGCACAATGACTGCCAACATAGCCCGCACCGCCCGTGACGAAGACTGTCTTTGACATTCACTAAACCTTCTCAAACGCTGTCGGGGCGTGGACTAAACGGCGGGCAAGGCGCCGTCAATTTCGCTACAAGTCAGATCGCTGAATCGCGGCATCACAACACCAGCTGTGTCTGCGTAACCAAGCAGACCTTTTTACCATTTGGGTCTGTGACCTCGGTTTGCCAGACCGAAAGTCGCCGCCCGATTCGCACGGGCGTCGAAATGCCCCTGACCAATGTGCCGGCAGGAGGACCGCTGAGAAAGGCCGTATTGCTATCAATCGTGGTTGTTCCATTGGCGCCTTCGGGTATGGCGAGCCAAGCCCCGGTTGCGCCCAAAATGTCGCAAAAGCTCATCATGCAGCCGCCATGCATTGTCCCACCAGAGGTGCATAATTCTTCACGTATGAGCAGCTCGCCGACGACTCGCTCTTTACTGGCTTCGAGCAGCTTGACCCCGAGCAGTCTTGAATAGGGTTGAGCTTCAGCAATTTGGGCAAGCGGGTCCATCAGCAATCTCCTTTGGATTGACGCTAGCGCTGTAATCGGTGTCTGCAAACCCAATAATGGAAGGACTTTCAGCAAACGCTCACAAATCTGTGAACAAGAAAATCGTATTGATTTTCGATAAACACGCGACAGGCGAATTATTCTGCGTTAAGACACGTTCAATGAACGCAAGAAGGGAGGCGTGGGTGATGAAACCTATCCTAAAATCGAAATATTCTTTGCTCGGTGCCAGCGCGGCTTTAGCGCTCGTTTTGAGTGGCTGTGTAACCGCGGACGAAACCGTGGAAACGCAAACCGCACCTGCCGTTGAGGTGGACGTCGAAGTCGAGGAAACGGTCGAAGCGGCCAAAGACGAGGTCATGGAACAGGCTGAAGAAGTTGTTGAAGCCGCGGCTGAAATGACGTCAGAGGCCAAACTCGCCGCCATTTTGGCGGCGCAGCCGGAAGAGGTTCAAGCCCGTTACGGCGCACGCAACCCGGCTGAAACCCTGGCTTTTTTCGGCATTGAGCCGGGTATGACCGTGGCTGAGGCCCTTCCCGGTGGCGGTTGGTACTCAAAAATTCTGTTGCCCTATCTGGGTGAAGACGGCGCACTTGTCGGCGCTCACTACCCAGACGATTTGTGGGGTAAGTTTGGCTTCGGCGATGAATGGACCGCGACGCGCGTCGAAGGCACGGCCAATTGGCCGAACCAGGCTGCGGAATGGGGTATTGAAGGCGGCGCAAAGATTAAATCATTCCAGCTCACAAAAATGCCCGAGGAAGCTTCCGGAAAGCTCGATGCGATTTTATTCATTCGCGCTTTGCACAACCTCAATCGCTTTAGCGACGAAGAGACACCTTATATGGGCGACACTTTGACTGAGGCATATCGGGTGCTCAAGCCAGGCGGTATTGTGGGCGGGGTTCAGCATAGGGGACCTGAAGGTAATAGCGATGAATGGGCCAATGGTTCGAATGGCTATCTCAAAGAGTCGGCCGTCGTCGCAGCGTTCGAAGGTGCAGGGTTCGAATTGGTCGGGTCCAGCGATATGAACGCCAATGCCAATGATGTGCCCAATGAAGAAGAATTCGTATGGCGCCTAAAACCGTCCTTGGCAGGGACTGAAGAAGGCACGCCAGAACGCGCGGCTTATGAAGCCATCGGCGAGTCCAATCGGATGACGTTGAAATTCCGTAAGCCGGCATAAGCTAGCTTGCGAAATGGGTGGCGCGGTCTCCCCTTGCCGCGTCACCGCTTTATTCGGCTTGGCAGTCCGAGCAGCTTGGCGTAGATCACCGGCTGATATCGAAGCGAGACCGTAATGACTGCATACCGCCTGTTTGGGGCTGAGACCTCTCCTTACTCTGTCAAAGTCAGATCCTTCTTGCGCTATAAAGGCGTTGAGTTTGAATGGATTGGCCGCAGCAAAGCTACAGATGAAGAGTTTGCGGCTTTAGCGCGTGTCCCAACTGTGCCGCTGCTTCTGTCGCCGAATCGTCCAGCGAACCAGGATTCGACGAGCATCCTCGCGACAGTAGAAGCCGACCATTCAGAGCCGTCTGCTGTACCAGACGATGCCGCATGTGCCGCTTTGGCGCTGATTCTGGAAGACTATGCCGACGAGTGGCTCAATAAGCTTATGTTCTTCAATCGCTGGGGTCAGAAGCCAGACCGTGAATTGGCCGGCGAGCGGACAATGGAACAGTTGCTCGATGGTGACCTTCCGCGTGCGAAAAAGAAGACCAGAGACCAGATCGTCAAACGTATGCGGGATCGTCTGCCATTGGTCGGGGTTGAGAAGAAAAATGAGAAACTGCTGAAGCCAAGCTTCGAGCGGTTCTTCACGCTCTTGAACGCGCATCTTGAAAAGTCGCTATTCCTGTTTGGTGGCCGTCCATCCGCGGCAGACTTTGCGATTGCAGGACAGGTTGCGCAATTATTGCTCGATCCAACCCCAGGCGACTGGCTGCGCAAGCAGGCCCCTTTTGTCGCCGCGTGGAGCGAATTCATGGCGGAACCAAAAGCAGGCGGCCCATTCAAGCCACTGAGTGAACTACAAGACACGCTTTTGCCACTGTTCAAAGACGAAGTCGCCGTCACTTATTTGCCGTGGGCGAAAACCAACATGGATGCGGCGGAAGCCAAAGCAGAGCGTGTGTCGCTGAAGCTGGATGGCAAGGCTTATGACCAAATCACGCAGCACTATGCGGCCCGCGCCTTTAAAGCGGTCACAAAGGCGGTTGCCAGTTCGAAGGATGCCGAGGGCTTACAGGCCTTTCTTGACGCGGCCAATGCCAATGAGGCGTTTGCTTAAGTCTCGTCTTCTGGGCGAGATTCGTCCTGCCAGATTTCAATATTCGCAACAATGATGCGGCCGCGAGAGACGTCGACAACAGGTACATCTTCAAGTGTGAATGGCACCAGCACGGGTTTGTTGTGTGCCGAGCGCAAAACTTCAATCAAGTCGCCGGCGCCATGATTGAGGACAGCTTTGATTCGGCCAATTTTCTCTTCGCCGCCAGCGAACACTTCCAAGCCGATTAAGTCATCAATGTAATATTCGTCTTCTTCAGGTTCCGGAAAGCGATCACGTGGGACGTAAAGGCGGGTACCTTTCATCTCATCCCATTCTTCCTTTTGTCGCGTAACTTTCGGCGTTACGACGAAATGATCCTTGGCCGGGCGTAAGCCGACAGGGTTAAGAATTTCGCTTCCATTTTCGTCTAGAAATGGCGCATAGTCGAACACCGCGAGGGGGTCTGCCGTAAAGCTCTTCACGCGCACATCACCGCGCACGCCGTGTGCGCCCATAATCGCACCAATCACCACTAAATCTGAATTTGATTTTCCCATGGCGGGTCTGGTAAACCCTGTGTTTAGGGAATGGAAGCTTCCATTTTCTTATAGAGCGCACTAGGAGTGCGCGCTGACGATTTGAAGATGAAGACCATGACCCAAAAATTGCCCATCTCAATTGATGACGTTCGAGACGCCGCCAAGATCCTAGACGGCCAAATTGAACGCACGCCCATGCGTCATTCAAAGACCCTGTCTGCGATTACGGGCGCAGAAGTCTGGGTGAAGTTTGAGAATCTTCAATTCACTGCAGCGTTTAAGGAACGCGGCGCGCTGAACAAATTGGCGCGGCTCACCGATGCGCAAAAGAAAGCGGGCGTTGTTGCGGCATCGGCCGGGAATCATGCCCAGGGTGTTGCCTATCATGGCCGCCGCCTCGGCATTCCCGTCACGATTGTTATGCCTGTGACCACGCCGTTTAACAAAGTTGAACATACGCGAGCGTTTGGGGCTCGAGTGGTCCTAGAAGGACACACATTTGATGAAGCGAACGCGCACGCGCAAAGCCTGAGGCAGCGGGAAGGCCTGACATGGATTCACCCGTTTGATGATCCAGAAATCATGGCCGGGCAGGGCACTGCCGCGCTCGAAATGCTGGAAGAGGAACCCGAACTCGACACATTGATCGTCCCGATTGGGGGCGGTGGCTTGATCGCGGGAATGGCGACAGTGGCGAAAGCGCACAATCGGTTCTTACGCGTCGTCGGGGTCGAGGCGGCGATGTATGCGGGTATGCGCGCCCGCCTGGAAGGGCGAGAGCCGAAGACGGGCGGCGCGACGATCGCTGAGGGCATTGCCGTCAAAGACGTCGGAGAATTGACCGAACGCGTCGTGCGGGAATTGGTCGATGATGTCGTTCTCGTCGAAGAAGAACATATCGAACGCGCGATCACGCTCTTTGTTGATGTCGAGAAAACCGTGGCGGAAGGCGCGGGTGCCGCAGGACTTGCCGCCATGCTCGCCCACCCGGCAAAGTTTGCGGGTCGACGCGTTGGTCTCATTCTGTGCGGCGGCAATATCGACTCGCGATTGCTGGCCTCCGTGCTGACGCGGTCGCTGGTCCGCGAGAACCGCTTGGTCAATATTCGGATTATTGGCGACGATCGGCCAGGCCTATTGGCGCTCGTGTCGAAAGTGATTGGAGATGCAGGGGCGAATATTATGGAAGTCGCGCATAACCGGATCGCGCTCGATGTGCCCGCAAAAGGCGCCGAGTTCGATATCCTCATGGAGACCCGCGACGCCCAGCACACCCAAGAAGTCATCGATGCCTTAGGCCAAGCTGGTTATCCACCGCGGACAAATTAGCCCGAAAAACTGCGTTTATGAAAATAAACCGGTAGCTCTATCGCTCATGCTCCGTATAAGCATCCTGTAAGGGTCAATAATCGGGGTAGAAATATGCGATATTTCTTAGCGGCGCTGGGTGCAGCGCTGGCTTTTTCGGGCGCAAACGCGCAGGGCATCGTTCAAACCAAAGGCGACTTTGACGATAAGTTTCGGCAGCTTGATGAAGTTTTGCCAAGCCAGAATGTCAATCGCAACGCGGCGGGAGAGCCGGGGCATGAATATTGGCAGCAAGAGGCGGACTATTCGATCAAAGTCAGCCTGGATGAGCCAGCTCGTCGATTAACCGCCTCTCAGACGGTGACGTATCGCAATAACTCACCCGACACATTGCGCTATCTCTGGCTGCAGCTTGACCAAAATCGGTTTCGTGAGGATTCGATTGCGGAAATGACGCGGACCTTCGCGGCCAAGCCGCAAGGGTCGCTGAGCCAGCGAGAAGCGCTGACGCCGCAAATGTCGCTCAATTCGATCCGCCGGATGCAAGCGCAGGCGGACACGGAATATGGCTATGACATTACGCGGGTCGCAGATGCGCGCGGCAATGCCTTACCCAATACCATTGTCGGCACGCTGATGCGGATCGACTTGCCGCAACCTTTGGCACCGGGTCGGTCGACCACGTTCCAGATTGATTGGGAATATAATCTCCTCGACCAGAAAGCGATGGGGGGACGCGCCGGCTTTGAACACTTCCCCGATGATGAGCGTGAAGGCGGAAACGACCTCTTTCTCGTCGCGCAATGGTTCCCGCGCATGGTGGTCTATTCAGACTATGATGGCTGGCACAATAAGGAATTTCTTGGCAGTGGCGAATTCGCGCTCGAGTTTGGCGACTATACGGTCGAGATCACGGTCCCCGACGACCATATCGTGTCATCGTCTGGCGTGCTTCAAAATGCGCGATCGGTACTGACGGCTGAGCAGCGCTCGCGTCTCGCTGAAGCCCGTAATGCGGACCGTCCGGTCTTCGTGGTTACCCCGGAAGAAGCCGAAGCGAATGAAAGTTCCAATCCAAGTGGAATGAAAACTTGGCGCTTTAAAGCGGACAATGTTCGTGACTTTGCTTGGGCGTCGTCGCGCAAATTCGCTTGGGATGCTCAAGGTTTCAAGCAGCCAGGTGCGGAACATGAAACGGTCATGGCCATGTCCTTCTATCCAAAAGAAGGCGGCGAGCTGTGGCAGAAATACTCAACTGCGTCTGTGATCCACACAATGGAAGTCTATAACCGGTTCGCGTTTGATTATCCTTATCCAACATCGCAATCGGTGAACGGTCCGGTTGGTGGCATGGAATATCCCATGATCACGTTTAATGGGCCGCGCACAACGCTACAGGATGATGGCTCCCGGACATATACGATGGCGGAGAAACGCTTCCTCATCGGCGTCGTGATCCATGAGATCGGTCACATCTATTTCCCAATGGTGGTCAACTCAGATGAACGCCAATGGACGTGGATGGATGAAGGCTTGAACAGTTTCCTCGACAGCGTCGCGGGCTATGAATGGGATCCTGATATTCCGTGGACGCGCTCGCTGCCGCGGGACTTGGTCTATTACATGGTGTCAGACAACCAAGTGCCGATCATGACTCAATCGGACAGTGTTTTGCAGCTTGGGCCGAATGCCTATGGCAAGCCATCCGCGGCCTTGCATATTTTGCGGGAAACGATTTTGGGTCGAGAGAAGTTTGACTTTGCCTTCCGCGAATATTCGCGGCGGTGGAAATTCAAACGTCCGACCCCAAGCGATTTCTTCCGGACTATGGAAGAGGCCTCTGGCGTTGACTTGGATTGGTTCTGGCGCGGGTGGTTCTATACGACCGACCACGTGGATATCTCGCTGGACCGCGTCTTCCACATGGAACTGAACACTGAGGATCCTGATATCGATCTCGCGCGCCTGCGCAGCGACGTGGAGCGCGAACCAGGTAAGGTTGGTGTGACGGCCAATGAGGCCGAAGGCCTGCAAACTTGGGTGCAGCGCTTCCCAGATGTTCGTGATTATTATGACGAGAATGACATTTACACCGTCACCAATAAGGAACGGAATGCGTATAAGACCTTCCTGGATGGATTGGACGATTGGGAGCGTATTGCCTTTGACCGAGCCGTGGCGGAGGACGCAGAGTATTATGCGCTCGAATTCTCCAATATTGGTGGCTTAGTTATGCCGATCATTCTGGGTCTCGAATTCAGTGATGGGACCAGCGAAAAAATGTACATCCCAGCTGAGATTTGGCGCCGGAATCCGCACCGTGTGAGCAAATTGCTCGTCTTCGAGAAAGGCAAAGAGCTTACGCAAATCGTGGTCGATCCCGATTGGGAAACAGCGGATGCTGATTTGGAGAACAATTACTATCCGCGTCGGATCACACCCTCTCGTGTCGAGGCGTTTAAGTTTAGCCGACCATTCTCTTATGCAGGCCGCGACATCATGCAGGACAGCAAGACTGAGCTGAGCACCGATGAGACCGATGAAGAAGCTGATGGTGAACAAGAGGAATAGGATTGAAGCGTAGAGTTACTTTTTTGGCGCTTGGCTTGGCCAGTTTGGGGCTCAGCCAAGCGCCCGCAAGCGCGCACGAACAAGCGATCGCCTTTACAGAAGTGTCGATTATCGCGCCGGAAGACGATCGTGCCTGCACGCCGCAAATCTGCCGAATTGAAGTGGCCCACCGGCTGGTGATTCATGACGCCGAAAGCACATTGATGAGCGTTCTTGGCGCGCGTGCAGACTTAGTCGGCGACGAAAAAGCGCAAGCCAAGTTCGAAGCCTATGTCGCAGACCGATTCCATCTGGTTGATGGTGATACGGGCGAGCCCTTCGCGGTGACGCTTCTCGGGGGCGAAGTCGAACGCGGGCATTATTGGGTCTATCAAGAAGCGCCCCTCTCGGCTGTTCCGATTCGTTTGGACGTCACGCAGGGGGTGCTGATGGACGCGATTCCGCAACAAACCAATCGCGTAAACATAGTTCGAGACAATGAGACTAGAACATTAGTGTTTAGCGGCGATCCAGGCCCGCAAACGTTCAGCTTTGATTAGGTGACAGCGCGTAGAAAGCAGCATACACACCCGTGGATGAAAGCTTCAGGAGTATCGACTTTGCGCAACCTTCTTATTGCCTTTGGCGGCCTCATTCTCGCAGCCTGTAGTGGAGACACCATGGACCCGATCGACCCAAATGATCCTTTGGCAACTTATATCCCTTGGGATTCAGACCGCCCCGAAGTGCAGACCTTCGAAAGCGGCTTGCTTTATGTCTTCGTTCGCGAAGGCGTAGAGGGCGGCGAAACGGTTGGCCCACGCGACCGCGTCAGCGTCATGTATGATGGCCGTCTCACGGATGGTACGGTGTTTGATAGCTCTTATGCGCGCGGCTCGACCTCGACATTTGGCGTAGATCAAGTGATTTCGGGATGGACCGAAGGCTTACAGCTCATGTCCATCGGTGATGAGTTCATTTTCTACATCCCACCGGAGCTCGGCTATGGCGATAGTCCACGTCCGGGCCGGGTGATTAAACCGCGCGCCGATCTGCTTTTCCGGGTCGACCTGCGCCAAGTGGTCAACGCCCCTGCACC
>JABSQA010000010.1:11121-44282 GCA_013213825.1 Henriciella sp. | reverse complement strand
AGGGCACCGAACGCGAAGACTGGGTCGACCCCGTTAAGCGTATTCACCAAATCGCGGTTTTGGCTGTGAACTCGGACCAAATCGATTGCTGCGGTCGATAAAATGACCCACGAAACGAATGTGCCGACCACATAGAAGACCGTCCGCAAACTCGTTCGCAGCGACCAATCCTCCGACGCGAAGACTTTCAAACTCAGCCCCAAAGCGCCGGCCAAAACCGCAAAGCCATAAATCGGCATGATGATCGCGATGGTCTTCCAAATATCGCCCTCACTCATCGCCGCCTGAATGGAGAGCGCCAAGTCTGGCCCCAAATAGGCACCATTATAATCCGCGATTTCCGGCGTCGTCAGAACGGCGCCCGCTATCATTGAAACCAACAAGGACAGTGGAAAATAGGCCCCAGGCGAAAGCAGCATCCCGGAACGACCTTCAGGGTGATCTTCTCGAACCAGATTCGCCACACGCCATGGTTGGAGGATGCAGACAAAGAAAGTCGGGATCACAGCAACAAGCGATAGCGCGACATTGGTTGTCAATCGATCGAGCGTTGCGATCGCTTGCGGTTTATCCAGCTCAAGGCTCGGCTCTGACATGACACTATCTCCCCAACGCGAACGTGCTTATTCGCTTATGAGCGCCTCTTCTTCAACTTTATACTTGGCGCCAAAGCGTTGTATTTCGCTTGAGACACCGCTGGCGTTGAACGAAAGCACATATAAGCGATCATATTCAGAGGCCTCGTCGATTTCGTCCCCAGCCATGCCGCCAAGCGCCGTGGCCAGCTGAGGCGTGGTGTTCGAATGGCCGACGACCAAGTGAATACCACGCGTCGACGCCAATTTTTCCGCAAACGCGTCTAAGTCTCTTGGGTCGTATAAGACCACCTCAATGCCCGTGCGGGCCGCAATCGGCGCTGCGGTTGCGAGGGTCCGCTTATAATTGGTCGAGTGGATATGGGTGAGCCCGACACCAGAAAGCAGGTCCGCGAGCGTTTCTGCCCGCCGCTCACCGTCTGGCGTTAGGGATGGATCATTGCCGCCTTGCTTTTCAGCATGGCGCACCAGATAAATTTGCTGCGCCATCGCACGACTGGTGTCCGGGGACTCACGATCAGTCTCGGGGCTGCAGCCGCTCAGTAAAAGCGCTGCGGCAATAAATTTCAGCTTCATGGTGTCTCTTCCCCCGTCTCCTCATAAGCGCGCTCCAAATAGGGACGCGGATGCGCAATACGCCCCTCAGTTGTGGTGGAATTGGTGAACAAGACCGCCGCGAATGGGGCTTGGTCAGCGGGAAACAAGATCATCGCCGAGGTCGCGAGCACGCCTGGATCATCGCCAAGCACACCGGCTTTCTCGATCATTTCCGGCGTCTTACGGTCTAATCCAAGACCCCGCGTTCGAATATCGTCCAATGACGAGTATTCCTCGCTTTCCATCAGAATTCGACCATCCTTGGCCGCCACGCTAGCCAGCACTTTGGCGAGATCAAGCGGCGACAGATACCAGCCACCGGTGGCACATCGTCCATACTGCTCTCCCCAATCTTTGCCCGGCGCGTCGCCTGGATAAATGTAAGACAGCGCATATGCGTTATCACTCGGTGCGCAAGTGGCGGTGGTGACCCCAACAGGTTCGAACACCAAGGTTTGGACCAAGCGTTCATATTGGCGCGGCAGGCTGAGGTCTGATGGCTCTGCGGCGTCTAAATTGGACAAAAGCACGCCCAAAATCGCCGCATTAAAATTGGAATAGCAATAATCGAGATTTCCCGGGGATATCGGGCTGGCATCTTGGACACCCTGGAATCCACGACATTCTACCGTGGAGTCTAAATCAACCGATTGCGAGAAGAATGTCTGCAAACGCGCCACTGGCATGGGGCCATTCCCATGCGTCTTTATCCCTGATGTGTGGGTTAAAAGTTGAGCGAAGGTGAGCGACTTAAAATATGGATCAACTTGCCAGTCCGATGGGAAGTACGGTCCGATCGGATCATCAAGGCTTAGACCTTTGTCCTGCAACAGACGCATCGTTGCCAAAGCACTCACCCATTTGGAAACACTGGCAATGATCATTGGTGTCTCAGGCGTATAGGCAACCGCCTCACCATCCGCAGCCGTTCTCGCAAGCCCGCCAGCCCCTGTCACCAACGTGTCGCGGCCGAGCGCGTATCCATAGCCAACAACCTGGTCTTGCAATTGGCGGTCAATGCTCGACGCCATGGCGGTTAGGCGTGGATCCGTAGGTGACGATTCTGGGACCGACACACAGGCCGAAACGCCTAAAACCGCAGCGGCAGCGATAATTGCTGATAGTCGCACTGAAATCGTCCTCCAAACAGATGGCTGAATGATCGCGCCGCGGTGGCCTAAGCCCCCTCGACTCGTTTCTCACCGATCAAAAAATGTCCGAGCAAGGCCGCAACGGGTTTGTCTCGTTCGCTTTGCCATGCCTCAGCCCGCACGCTGGCCATGCGACGGCCAAGTTTGACAACCGTGGCCCGCGCATAGAGATCCTTCGCATGACCTTGGCGCAGATAATCAATGGTGATGTTGATGGTTCGGGGGGGACGCTCGACATCTGCAACCAAAAAAAGTTGCGCCATCGCGGTCATTTCCAAAAATGTACCGATCGCGCCACCATGCAGGGCTTTAATCGTGAAATTGCCGATAAGCTTATTTTGAAACGGCAGAACGCCGACCATATCATCGCCTTTAATATCGCAATGCATTCCCAGGGTTTTGACAATCGGCACTTGTTCCAGAAAGCCGGTCAACTGTTCTGCGCGGGTCAGCGTTTCACTCATAGCTGATCCCCTTTTTTGAAATTGCTTCGCGGCTTGTTGATGGCGAACGCCCCTTGCGCCGTCGCAATGACTTTTTCGCGGCTCTCATGATAGGCCCAGGCCCGACAGAAGGCGACCGACTTGGTCACGTGATAGCATTCCGCCTCACCGAGAATGTCCCGTCCGCTCTCAGCTGGTCGCATATAGTCGATGCGTAGGTCGAGCGTGGCCACAAAGCGGAACTCTTTCAGTTTCGTACTGCAAGACATGCCGCACAAATTATCGAGCAGAGTTGTGATCACACCGCCGTGGATGACTTGCGTTTCAGGATCGCCAATCAAGTGGTCTTTAAAAGGTTGAACTCCCCATATGTGACCCTTTTCGATCCGAGTGACTTCAAACCCCATTTCATTGGCCCAGGGCGTGACACTCATCATTTGAGCCATATTCTCCCGCATGAATTCGATGCGGGCGTCGAGATCATTCATTGGATTGCCCATGACAGCCTCTTAAATTGACGCGGGGTCGGAAATTGACCTTCCTAAGAGCGGCTATACCATCTTCAGGAGGACAGCAAACATATCACCCCACGGGAGGATAAGAGATGGCGTTCGACGCAGGCAGTGTAGGTAAAGCATGCATCATTGGTGCGGGGTGCAGCGGCTTCACCATGGCCAAGCGGCTCAAGGATTATGGCATCGACTATGATTGTTTCGAGGCCTCAGACGATATTGGTGGCAATTGGTATTACAAGAACCCCAACGGGATGTCTTCTTGCTATCAAAGCCTGCACATTGATACGTCCAAATGGCGCCTTGCCTTTGAAGACTATCCGGTGCCAGAGGCATGGCCAGACTTTCCGCATCACAGTCAGCTCTTGCAGTATTTCCACGATTATGTGGACCATTTCGGCCTGCGCGAGACGATCACATTCAATACCAGCGTCGACAAAGCTGCACGGCTCGACAATGGCGATTGGGAGATCACGCTGTCGACGGGTGAGACCAAGACTTATCAATGGTTATTTGTCGGCAATGGGCATCATTGGGACCCGCGCACACCGAATGATTATCCAGGCCAGGATACGTTCGCGGGATATCAAATTCATAGCCACAATTATGAAGACCCATTTGATCCATACGACTTTCGCGGCAAACGCGTGCTCGTGGTCGGCGCCGGCAATTCAGCGATGGATATCTCGTCGGAACTGTCGCAGCGACCCATCGCGGGAAAACTGATCATTTCTATGCGCCGCGGCGTCTGGGTGATGCCAAAGTATTTGGGCGGCCAGCCGGCGGATAAAGCCGTTTTGCCGAGCTGGATGCCGGCAAAAATTGGCCGCGCTTTGGCCCGCTCAAAGATCAAAAAAGAGATCGGCAATCCAGAAGATTATGGCCTACCCAAACCCGACCATGAGCCACTAGATGCCCATCCATCGGTCTCAGGTGAGTTTCTCACGCGGGTAGGCTGCGGTGACATAGTGCCAAGGGGTGCGATCGAACGGTTTGAGCCGAATGCGGTCATCTTTACCGATGGCTCACGCGAAGAGATTGACGCCATTGTCTGGGCGACCGGCTACAATGTCACTTTCCCCTTCTTTGAAGACCCTGAGCTGACCCCAAAGGAGAATCGCTTCCCGCTGTTTAAGCGTATGGTGAAGCCGGGATATGAGAATCTGTTCTTCTTGGCCCTCGCTCAACCGCTGCCGACTTTGGTCAATTTTACCGAACAGCAATCAAAGCTGCTCGCAGCGCTGATCGCAGGCGAGTATGCCCTGCCAAGTGCGGACGAAATGGATCGCATCACAGCCGCCGATGAAAAGACGCATATGGGTCATTTCTATCAAGCCGCCCGTCATACGATGCAGCTCGATTTCAACACTTATGTAAGAGACCTGATGCAAGAAATAGAAAAGGGCCGGAAACGGGCGCGCGTATCTGCGTAACGCGATGGAGTCGTAATATGAGAACATGGATTGCGGGGCTGGCAATCGCAGGCCTGTGCGCGTGTTCTTCACGGCCGATGCCGACCGTATCCTACCCTCAAGGCTCTGTGTCGGCTCAACCGCAAACCACGCGGGCGTCGCAAAGGCCGTTTCAGCCGGATTACTATCTTTATGCCTGCACCCCAGCCTTCTCAAACCGACCGGAGACGGACAGTACTGGACGGGTTTTAGGCTATGACGCGCTGGTGGTCGTTAATGGCGTGTTGATCGCGACGGCGCCGGTCAATGGCGCCTGTATGACGTCAGGATTTGGCTGGCGTTCTGGACGCATGCATGAGGGCATTGATTTGCAGTCGAAGCCGGCGTCGACCGTCTATTCCTCAGCTCCGGGTCGCGTATTGGAAGTCAGTCAACAGACCGGCTTTGGCAATCAAGTCCTGATCAGTCACGGCAATGGCGTCTACACGCGCTACGCACATTTGGCGAATTTTGCCTCTGGTTTAGCGCCCGGCCAAGAGATTGGCTTTGGCCAACCGCTCGGCTTGATGGGGCGGACCGGCAATGCCACGGCGATCCATGTTCACTATGAAGTGCTGACGGGCGATTATAATACACCGCAAAAATCCTTCGGGCTTAAGGCACATAACCCGCTAGACTTTCCGCGCTGGAGTGGCTTGGATGGGCTCTCTTAGACGGGGGTCGGAACATGCGAGCTATAATTGTGGGAGCGGCTGCCATGTTGGCGGCTTGCGGAGCCGATACAGCGCCCATTGAGAATAGTCAGGAAAGCTCAGAGGCCATAGAAGATCCAGCAGATCGCAGCACTTACGAGGTCTTCAAATCGAACGTTTGCGAGACGATGACCGGGGCGGAAATCATTGAGAGCGTGCATAAATGGAACGGCGAAATCCCCAACGGGACTTGGCAAAGTGTCATAGATGCACCCGCCGAACGATTTGGCGTTCTTTTAGATTTTGTCGGCAATTGCTACCGGGCCACGCCCACAGGAGATTCCGCCGAACAAACAGCCGATATTCAATTCTGGTCCCTGGCCTTAGGCGGGGCGGCCATCACGATTGAGCACGCGCTCGAAGATGGCTCCTATGGCGGCATATCTTACATCTATCCGAGCGCTGAGCCGGATGCGTTCACCCATGTTTACATTACCAATGCAGGGTTTCACACGCAGGGGACGATTATCGTCAATGACGACCAATCCTTCACTGCGTCAGAGACGGTGAACGGACATCCGACGATTACCGAAGTGCGCAGCATTAGTCGTTTTGATGAGACCGGATTGACCTCAATGACATCGGAATTTCTCGACCAAGACGAGTGGCAACCTGGCCCGGCTTTCACGCATGAGGTGACAACAGAGCCCTTTCCGCGCTTACGCATGCCCATTCCCGCATCCCCCTCGACATCGGACGAATAGTGCTAAACTTTCTCGACCCCAACACCCTTTCGCGCACCTATCGAGATCCGATGGCTTGGGTCATCCTGGCGGTGGACCTGTTTCCGATTTGGGCTGTGCTGACCATGGGCTGGGGCGCCGCCCCTTTGGTGTTTTTGTATTGGCTAGAGAATGTCATTCTCGGCGCCGTGGCGCTCATGAAAATGCTCGCGACCAGTATGAAAGAGCATCCAATCGGTGCGGTCGGCATGCTGTTTTTGGGACCATTTTTCATCGTCCATTATGGCATGTTTTGTTTTGTCCATGGGATATTCGTCAACGTCTTTGCCAATCTCAATAGTGGCTCTGATCCGGGCTTTCTTTCGCCTTGGGGCTTGATTGAAGCAGCCTTACAATCCGCCCCGAACATGACGCTTTTCGTGGTGGCCATCATCGCCGTTCAGATCTTCCTTTTCGTCCAGGACTTCATGCTCGGCGGCGGGTATAAGCGCACCACGGTCGACAAGGAAATGATGGCGCCCTATGCGCGGATTATTGTCTTACATATCGCCATCTTTGCCGGCGCGTTCGCCATGGCGTCGATTGGCGAACCGATGTGGGGCATGCTGGCCTTGATTGGCCTGCGTGTCCTTTGGGGCGTGCTGCTCACAGTGCGGCGCCGGGTGCATATTGACGATGCACTGCAACTTAAAAGTTGACGGTCCGTCACTTTTTAAGGCAATCTAAGTCCTTGAGAGAGATAAGAGATTCTATGACCATTACTGTCGACCCTGAAATCCGCATGGGCAAACGTGCACGCGCAAAAGAAGCTAACCGTCGCGCCATTTTGGAAGCGGCGCGGATCGTCTTTGCGCGGATTGGTTATGAGGCGACGAATATTCGCGACATTATTCGCGAGACCAATCTCGCTAGCGGTACATTCTATAATTATTTCAAATCCAAAGAAGAAGTGTTTGAAGCGATTGCGAATGACAGCGTCGCGCGCTTCCGTCCCCTTCTGCAAAAAGTGCGCGAAGAGGCGACCGATTTAGAATCCTATCTCCACGCCGCTTATGGCGCATACTTTAATTTCCTTGCCGAAGAAAACGGCTCTGCGATTGAAGCCGGCACACCGCATATGAGCTTGATCGGGGTGCGGATCGATACGCCAGAGATGGAAACCGTCTCTGAAGAGATTTGCGCTGACCTTGAACTTGTCATGGACAAAATCGGCCTTGGTCACTTGGATTGCGATTATATCACTGCTGCGGCCATCGGCATGGCGCGAGAATTGGGCGATCATATGCTCAAGCGCCGCCCCGTTGACGCGGAGGGAGCCACCAAATTTGCCTCAAATCTTATGTTGGCTGGGATTGAAGCGCTTGCCAAATCAGACGCGTAGGTCAGATTAAGCCCAGAGAAAACATATCTGGGAGGGCCTCAGGAATGAGTCTGCAGGCAACAATCGCAAAACTGCTTTTAAAGCTACCCGCCAGCTGGAAAGTCAAAATGGCCGGCGGCGAACCGGTCGTTCTGGGCGGCCGTACCCTTGACCCAAATTTCCAATTCATTGCCCATGGCGCGGCCAACCAACCACCAATGTCCTCGCTGGAGCCAGAAATTGCGCAAGCGGGCGCGATCGAAGGCATGGCCATGTTCGCGGCCAAACCGGAACCTGGCGTCGCGTTTGAAGATCTGACCATCCCCGGCAAAGACGGGCATGAGATTCCGGTTCGCATCTATCGCCCTGCCGACCAAGACCCCAGTGCACCGATGATGGCCTATTGGCATATGGGCGGCGGCGTTGTGTTGAACGTAGAGGCCTGCCACGCTTTTTGTTCCATGGTCTCTAAGGTGGCGAAATGCCCGATTGTTTCCGTGGACTACCGATTGGCCCCACAACACAAGTTTCCAGCCGGGTTAGAGGACTGTATCTCAGCTTATGAATGGACGCTAAAAAACGCCGAGAATTATGGCGCTCCTGCCGGGCGGGCTGCGATTGGCGGCGACAGTATGGGCGGCAATTTCAGGGCCATCATCGCACAAGAATCGACCCGCCGCGGATTGCCAAAACCCGACCTTCAATTGCTGATCTATCCAGCCACAGATCTGGTCACAGAGTTTCCGTCGGCGACCACTTATGGCGAGACATCCCCACTCTCGAGCGACACAATGCAATGGTTCATGCAACAATACTTGCCGGACGCGTTTGACCGCACCAATGTCTTGCTATCGCCCGCTTTGGAAACGCGTTTGGAGGGCCTCCCGCCAGCGATTATCGCGACCGCCGGCTTTGATCCATTGGTCGATGATGGCGCGGCCTATGCTAAAAAGCTCGAAGCGGCTGGCGTCAACGTGACCTTCAAATGCTATGATCATCTAGCACACGGATTCACCGCCTTCACCGCCGTCGCGCCTTCTGCGAGAGAGGCCTGTTTGGAAATTGCAGGGATGGTGCGCGACGCCTATGCGAGACTATAATGCGCGCGCTCGTCTGCCATCAGCTGAGTGATGATTTCTCCGGGGTTGAGGTGCGCGATGTCGCCAAGCCTTCCCCCGGTCCTGGCGAAGTTTTGATTGAGGTGCGCGCCACCAGCATCAACTTCCCAGATCTCTTGCTTTGCCAAGGCAAATATCAGCTCAAATTGGATCCACCGTTCGCACCAGGAATGGACATGTCCGGCACTATCTCTGCACTGGGTGAAGGGGTTGAAGGGTTTCAAATTGGCGATGAAGTTTGCGGCGGCGCTCGCTTTGGTGGGTTTGCAGAATATGCGATCGTGCCCGCTGCAGGACTGCAAATCAAACCCGCGAATATGTCATTTGACGAAGCGGCGTCCTACTCAGCCGCATATCTGACCGCCTATGTGGCTCTGGTTCGTCGCGGGCATTTACACGCAGGTGAAACCTTATTGGTGCACGGCGCTAGCGGCGGGGTCGGCATGGCAGCCGTCGATGTTGGAAAGCTGCTGGGCGCGACGGTCATCGCCACCGGCGGCAGCGATGAAAAGCTGGCCAAAGTCAAAGCCTATGGCGCAGACCATGTCATCAACACGCGTGACGGCTTTCGGGAACAAGTCAAAGCCCTGACAGACGGCCGCGGGGCTGACGTGATTTATGATCCTGTCGGCGGAGATGTGTTCGATGAAAGCGTCCGTTGTATCGCTTTTAATGGTCGTCTTCTGGTCATCGGTTTCACCTCCGGACGGATTGCTTCTGTCCCGACCAATATGCCGCTGATCAAAGGATTTTCAGTCGTGGGCGTACGGGCGGGTGAATATGGTCGGCAATTCCCAGACCGCGGCCGGGAGAATGTTGAACAGATCTGGGCGTGGGCGCGGGAGGGCAAAACACGGCCTTATATTCATGCAAATCTGCCGCTCGAGCGCACGCTCGAAGGATTTGATATGATAAAAAACCGTAAGGTTACGGGTAAACTAATCGTTAACCCGTAACGCAGGCAATCCACTGGATGGCGCGAATCGTAATGAATTAGGGCGATTCAGGATTAAAAATCGTTCAATATTGAGTTAAATTTTTCATACTTAACAAGCGGTTGAAAAACCGGCTTAGATTCACGCTGCCGCCTTACAAATACTTAGCTATTTCGAGCTCAAAAACGCGGTCATACGAACAGTAGTGTGAGTATGAGGGACTTCGTAATGTCAGTATTTCGAACGCGTAGCGCGGCCGCTTTGTTCGCCGCAAGTTTGGTGCTTGTCGCTTGTGGCGGCGGTGGTGGAGACTCGTCAGTCCCGCCTGGAACGCCAGTTAGCGGTGGCGGCGGTTCCGGCAGTGGCGGTGGCGGCACACCGAGTGATCCAGCATCGAAAATCGACACCGCTGAAGAAGCGTCTCGCTTTCTAGCGCGGGCCACGTTCGGAGGTTCAAAATCAGAGATCGCCTCTTTGACAGGGCGTGATGCGGCAGATTGGCTAGCGACGGAGTTTTCACGCTCGCGCACTTTGACAATGCCGGCCCTCCTCTCGCAACCACGGGACACCGAAGGACGCTTGCAATCAAATCGTGTCGACCACCTGTATTGGGACCATATCATCACCGCGAATGATCAGCTTCGGCAACGTATGGCCTTTGCCCTGTCGCAAATCGTCGTTTACTCCGACGCGGCTGACAATGATCAGTTGATGCGGGCTTATTACCAAGACATTCTGATCCGCAATGCCTTTGGCAACTATCGCGACTTGCTCGAAGAAGTCACATACTCGCCGGCGATGGGCGAATGGCTGACCTATCTCCGAAATCGTAAAGGCGATGAACGCTCGGGGCGCATGCCTGATGAGAATTATGCGCGCGAGATCCTGCAATTGTTCTCGATCGGTCTGATCGAACTGAATATGGACGGCACGCCTAAATTAGACGCACAAGGCCAACAGATCGAAACCTATACGAATGACGACATTGAGGGCCTAGCACGAGTGTTCACAGGTCTATCCTGGGCGGGCGGCGATTTTAATGACCAACCGCAAGACGGCGATATTCGCCAGATGGTTATGTATCCAGAGCAGCATTCTGAACTGGAAAAAGTGTTCCTCGGAACCACAATCGCCGCGGGAACCGGAGGTGATGAAAGCATTCGGATCGCGTTGGACACGATTTTCGAGCATCCGAACGTGGCTCCTTTCATTTCGCGCCTCTTGATCCAAAGGTTCACCCAGTCGGATCCAGCGCCGGCCTATATTGAAAGCGTCGCAATGGCATTCGAGACCGGACGTTTCACTGCCCAAGGCGGTCGCAGCTTCGGCACTGGCCAACGCGGTGACTTGGAGGCCACGCTCGCCGCAGTTCTGCTGGAGCCCACAATCTTTGAGGAGCCAAATGCTGGCGCGACCATAACAACGGGTAAGGTACGTGAACCTATTTTGCGTTTCACCCATTGGGCTCGCGCGTTCGACATTAGCGGCGTTGATGCTGGAAATGAAAGGCGACTGAACGATACGCGGAGCTCAGATAATTCTCTGGGACAGCAACCGTTCAGTTCGCCATCCGTGTTTAACTTCTATCGTCCTGGCTACGTCGCCCCTGGCACCGGGTCTGGCGCGCAGAACATCACCGTTCCAGAATTTCAAATCGTCAATGAGAGCAGCTCTGTCGGCTACTTGAACTTCATGACCGACTTTGTTTTCGAACGCGCCAGTCAACGCGATCGCGATATCGAGACTTACGCGCCAGACTATTCGGATGAACTGGCCTTGGTTGATGACCCAACGGCGTTGGTCGATCATCTTGATGATTTGCTCACCGGAGGTCGCATGCCGGATGCAGAGAAAGTCGATATTGTCGACATTCTACAGACCATCGAGATTCGTACAAATAGTGCTGAGAACACTGCGGCTGACCAAGAAGATGTGGTGCAAGCAGCAATCACCCTGGTTGTGAATTCACCGTCCTATGCGGTCACTTGGTAAGGCTTGAGGGAGAGTAATAATGGCTAATATTTCACGTCGTCACGTCCTTGCGGGCCTTGGCACCGCTGGCTTCGCCAGCAGCATGAGCACAATTTCTGGCTTGGGATTCAGCAATGCCTGGGCGGCAGATACGGGCGGCTATAAGGCGATGATCTGTATCTTCCTGAAAGGCGGAATGGACGGGGCAGATACGATCTTGCCGTATGACCAAGCGTCTTACGATCAACTCCGGTCGGTCCGGACGGGACTGTTCAATTCCTATAATGCGAATTCGGCGGCCTCGACGCGAAACCGCGCGAATATGCTGCAAATGAATATGGACAATGCGGGCGACTTTGAGGGGCGCCAGTTTGCGTTGCCGCAAGAACTCGCGCCTTTGCATTCTATGTTCGAGAATGGCGACTTAGCCGTCGTCGGCAATGTTGGACCATTGATTGAACCGACCACGCGCCCTGCCATGGACAATGGCACCGCGATTTTGCCCAAGCGGCTCTTCTCACACAATGACCAGC
This sequence comes from Henriciella sp., assembly GCA_013213825.1. GTDB lineage: Bacteria > Pseudomonadota > Alphaproteobacteria > Caulobacterales > Hyphomonadaceae > Henriciella. Next base: position 32,219 of record JABSQA010000010.1, on the reverse strand, counting down.
AATCGACTTGGATGTCGTTTGGGGTTGAAGGCGTGAGTCGCGGCTGGGGCGGTCGTTTCATGGACCAGGTCGTCGCCTCGGCGCCGAACCAGAATCGGATTTTCTCAGCGATTTCCGCGACAAGCAATGACGTCTTTCTCGCAGGGGAGGATGTTACACAGTTTAAAGTCGGTTCGGGCGGTATCAAAGAACCCGACCTTTATGCCAATCGTGGCGTCTTGGGTTCCAATGATGGGGACGACGCAGCCCGCGATAAGATCCGCGCCTTCTTAGCCAAGAGAGATTTCCAAAGCCGCAGCCTGTTCGAACAAGACATCACCAACTCGACTGCCAAAGCTGTTGAAAATACGGAGCAATTCGCGGCGGCGCAGGAAAACGCGACGCCATTCGCCACGCAATTCCCAGCCACGCGCTTGGCTGGCCAAATGCAATCGATCGCTGAGACCATCAAGATCAGACAATTCCTCAACGTCTCGCGCCAGATGTTTTATGCGTCAACAGGTGGCTATGACACGCACAGCAATCAGGCCAATGCGATAGCAGGCCGTCACTCTGAACTTGCTGGCGCGATTGCGGCTTTCCGCGAAGCCATGATCGAGATCGGGGAATGGGACAATGTCGTCGTCTTCACCGCGTCTGATTTTGGGCGCACGGTGATCGATAACGGCAATGGCACCGACCATGGTTGGGGCGGTCACCATTTTGTTGCTGGCGGGCAAGTGCAAGGTCGACGTTTGTATGGCGAAGTACCTTATGCCGACGTAGACAGCAATTCGTATACGCGCTCTCGCGGACGTCTTCTGCCGACCACATCGGTCGAGCAATATGCCGCGACCATGGGCGGATGGTTTGGCTTGAATACGTCAGAACTGCGCGCCGCTTTGCCGAATTTGAACAATTTCGACACGGCCGACCTTGGCTTTATGAGCGGCGCCTCAACTTAACTGCCAAGCAAAGCCAACAAGCCTTCGCGATAGGTTGGATACAAAGGTCGCCACCCCGTGGCGGCCTTTATTTTTGCGTTCGAGACTCGTTTGCATTCGGAATAGAAACTCCGCGCCATCTCAGAGAGCTCAGCTGACTCAAAAGGGATATCGGGCGGCAGTGGCCGACCGAGCAAGTTTGCAGCATAAGCGATCACATCTTGAGGCGGCGCCGCCTCATCATCACAGAGATGAAAAATGCCAACAGCGCTAGCGTCAATCATAGCCAATAGTCCGCGCGCAATATCGTCGACATGAATGCGCGAAAAGACCTGTCCTTCGCGAATGATCCGTCGTGCCGTGCCCTTGCCCACGCGGTCCAAAGCGGACCGTCCAGGACCATAGATCCCGGGCAAACGGACAATGCGGTGATTTGGGGTCGACGCTTGCCATTGCAATTCTGCGGCAACGCGTCGGCGCCCGCGCTCTGATTGCGGGTTGGGCGTGGTCCATTCCATCGCCCAGCCACCTTGCAAATCGCCATAGACTCCTGTGGTCGAGAGATAGGTCACACTCGCCGCTCTAGCCGCGTGAGCCCCGAGCAAGGCAAAGGCCGGGCAACCGTCTGAGGTCGGTGGTGCGCTAATCACCAGATGAGCGCCAATGGTGCTCGCGGCCAACGCTTCTGATTCCCCGACATCGACCGGTTCAATCTTGCTGCCGAGCAATTTTTGTCGAGCTGTCTCAGACCGGACCGTACCATACACCGGACCCGCCCAAATTTGCGCCAAAGCGTGACCTGAAAACCCTGGTCCAATGAGAAAAAGCGGTTCTGACCAATCTGTCATTTGTGCTCGCCCTTTCGGCTCGTTACCGCACTAAATATTGCTTTAGAAGGGAGCTTGTCCATGTTCGAATCCATCCTTGCAGCCGGTTTATTTCCCATCTCCCAATCGGCCCTGGCGGACATTGCACGAGCTGAACAAGAACGCCTCGAAACCTGCCTCATCAAAGCCGACACGGCCCCTAGTGAGGCATATGAAGACTCCCTCGCATGGTTGAGCAGCGGCAATCGCCCCCGCGCGCGCTATTGCAATGCTGTAGCACTTTTGGCGCTCGATCGCTTAGAAGAAGGCGCAGCACGGCTGGAGGCCTTAGCGACGGCCCCGGATCCGATCGAGCTGGAAGATCGCCACAAATATCTCGCGCAGGCAGGCAATGCGTGGCTTGCAGCAAACTATCCCGAGGCCGCAATTGTCGCGCTCTCTGATGCGTTAAAACTGAACAGCGACAGCCCGCAAGTCTACAAGGATCGTGCAGCTGCATATCTGGCGGTCGAACGCTGGGTCGAGGGCGTCGATGATTTAAACCGCGCGCTAGAGCTTGCGCCAAGCGACTCTGAAGCGCTGTCATTACGAGCCCGCGCGCACCTCGCGACGGAAGATTTGCGTTCGGCAAAAGCCGATATGGAAGCCGCGCTGTCCTATGAGCCCGAAAACATTGATCTGCTTGTACTGCGCGGTGAAATCCGAGAAGCGATTAGATTAGCAGAGCTCAATTAGTTCCAGATACAGGCGTCCAGACCATCGCGCTGCACCGTCTTCATCCGGGCTTGCAGGGTCGCCGTCCGCTGGCGAACATAAGGTCCAGCTGGATTGACGCGCCATTTATTCGGACTCGGAAGTACTGCGGCGAGGCGCGCAGCTTCAAAAGCCGTAAGATCTTTAGCCGATTTGCCGAACCGGCCCCGAGCTGCGGCTTCCGCACCGTACAAACCATCGCCCCACTCTGCGACATTTAAGTAAACTTCTAAAACGCGGCGCTTACCCCAGAAGCCATCGATAAACATGGCCATCCAAGCTTCCCCACCCTTACGGGCCAAGCCACCGCCATTCCAAAAGAACACGTTTTTCGCGGTCTGCTGGGTCAGAGTTGAGGCGCCGCGCAATTGTCCACGCCGCTCGCGTTCGTCGATGGCCTCTTGGATGGCCTCTATATCAATACCGGGATGTTGGCAGAACTTCGTGTCCTCGGCCGCAATCACCGCGCGAACCAGATGAGGAGAGATCTCTTCGATCGGCACCCATGTATGATAAACCGTGGTCCCTTGCATCACCCGCCCCGCCATATTTGCGGTTCCAGGCACCGGGAGGACGATTAAAATCAACGCATAGGCGTGAAGCGCGACAAACATACCGGCGGCGAATTTCATCGCTCGCCGCATCCAACGCCAGATGGGCCAAGTTTTTCGACTTATAGACGGTTCCATTCCGTTTTGACGTCCTGCTCGGCTTCGCGCGCGAATCTGGCCGCCTTCTCTGCTTCAAACCGGGCCAAATCAAGGCGAGACAGAGCCCAAACGGCAGCCCCTCTAATCACCGGATTTGGATCATCGAGATGGGGGATCACGCTGTCCTCAACAAAGCGCGCCTCGTTGCTATTACCAATGGCAATCAGGACATTGCGCAAGAATCGGTCGCGACCAATCCGCTTAATCGGAGAGCCCGAAAAGACTTGCCTAAATGATGCGTCATCCAAGGCGGCCAGCGCATCCAAATCCGGACCTTTTAACTCGGCGCGCGCCCAGAAAGCGGATTCGCTCGCGGTTGCGGCGAACTTGTTCCAGGGGCAAACGGCCAGGCAATCATCACAGCCATAAATGCGATTGCCCATTGGCGCCCGAAACGGCTCGGGTATCGGACCCTTATGTTCGATCGTTAGGTAAGAGATACAACGCCGCGCATCCAGCGAGTAAGGTGCGGGAAAGGCATTGGTCGGGCAGATATCCAGGCAAGCCTGGCAGGAGCCGCAATGATCGATTTCGGGGGCGTCGGGCGCTAGCTCTGCCGCGGTTAGCATGACGCCAAGGAATAACCAGGACCCGTGCTCACGCGAGACTAAATTGGTATGCTTGCCTTGCCAGCCAAGCCCGGATTTTTGCGCCAAGGGTTTTTCCATTAAGGGCGCTGTATCGACAAAGACTTTGACATCGACTTTGGCCGTTTCGGCGAATTTTCGTGCCAATTGTTTGAGCCGCTTTTTCAGCACATCATGATAATCTTTGCCGCGGGCATAGACCGAAATATTGCCCTCACACTGCCGCTCCAAATTCCGCATTGGGTCATGATCGGGACCATAATTGAGGCCAACCACAATGCCAGAGCGCGCGTCCGGCCACATAGCTGTTGGGGCTTTGCGGCGGGTGAGCGTGGTCTCCATCCACGCCATGGAGCCATGAAATCCAGCGTCAACAAAGGCTTCTAACTTCTCGCCTGCGGCCCACGCTTCATCGACCCGACAAATCTGGCAGGCATCGAAGCCTAACGCAGCAGCTTCGGTCTTGAGCATGGTTTCCAGGGACATCACGTGTCATCCCCTGATACAATTAGAAATCGAGATCACCATAGTGTTTCACGGGCTTGGCATTGCCAACCCGATCTTCCAGTAGAGCGCGAAAACTCGGCCGAGATTTCATCCGCCCATACCAGGCTTTCAGATCCGGGGTCAGGTCCCAAGGCACATCGCCGAAATAGTCATATGACGATAGGTGTGCGGCGACGCTGAGGTCAGCCATGCTGAGGTTTCGGCCCGCGATATAGGCGCGTTCACCCGCTAGGGCATCCAGGAAGGTCATCCGGTTCTTTAAAGCATGCGCCCCTTGGCGCAGAGCCAAGCTGTCGGGGGAACGGTCGCGTTTCACCCATTGTGTGACGCGCTCGGCCAAGAGCGTATTATTGATCCCGGCAAAACTTTCTTCTGCCCATTGCCAAAGTCGGCGCGCTTCAGCCTTTTCGCCCGGTGTGAAGGGCAATAGCCGGGGATTGGGCTGCGCCTCTTCAATATATTCGCAGACCGCAAGAGACCCGACCGCCGACGTTTTCACCTCGGCATCGGTGTCCAGCAGCGCCGGAGCACAGGCACCAGGCGCCAGCGCAGCGAGCTCTAAATCCGACACCCAGGGCCGAATTTCAATCGACTCGAACGACCAGCCCTTTTCGCCTAGAAGCAGGCGAACGGTCCGCGCTAGCGGGTCAATGGGCCAGTGCCAAAGCCGTTTCATGATGCTCGCCCTATCGCTATTCGCCGATCACGCAAAGATGATCGCAGCGAGACCTTTGCCTGCACCTTCAACCTATGCTTCAAGCCGTCCGACATAGGATCCATTGGAGCGCAAAATGCTGACGAAATCCTTTCGCGCACAGATTATTGCTGGTGCGGCGAGTGTAATTGTATTGAGTGCCTGTTCAGGTGGCGAAGAAGAAGTCTCTTTCGCCCCGGTTCCACCGGTACTTCAGGAAGCCCCACCTGCTGGGCAATTGCCGGAGGGTGTGACCCCGACTGCTTATCGCCTCAGTCTGTTTACAGACCCGGCACAAGATGAATTTTCAGGCCGGGTTGAGATCGACGTCAATCTGGTCGAACCGCATGCCCGTATTTGGCTGCACAGCTTAGATCAGCGGATTTCCTCAGTGGTGGCGCAACTCAGTGATGGCAGCGAATTGCCCGCCACATTCACGCGTAGCACGGCAGAAGGTGGGGTATCTCGACTTGATTTCGAAACACCAATGCCCGCCGGAAACAGCACACTCGTGATCGAGTATGAGGCGCCCTATAATTTTGGCTTAGCGGGTTTGTACAAAGCCGAGCAAGCCGGGCGACCGTATCTTGCGACACAGATGGAGCCGATTGACGCGCGCCGTATGGTGCCAAGTTTTGACGAGCCGCGCTTCAAAACACCCTGGACGCTCACCGTCACCACCACGCCAGGCAATCAAGTCATTGCCAATGGCGCGTTGAGAGCGCAATCCTCACTGGATGACGGCAATATTCGTTTCGAATTTGCCACGACGCGAACCATTCAATCATACCTGCTAGCCCTGGCCGTTGGCCCTTATGACCTGCGCGATGGCGGGGTATTGCCACCCAATGAAATCCGCCCCCGCGCGATTCCATTCCGCGGCTTTGCGCCTGCTGGAAAAGGCGATCAATTGGTAGAGGCCATGGCGATCACGGATGAAATGGTGACCTGGCAAGAGGCCTATTTCAACTATCCATACCCATATGGAAAACTCGACCTAATTGCGGTGCCAGACTTCGCCTATGGAGCGATGGAGAATGCCGGCGCGATTATCTATCGAGAGAGTGCGCTGCTGATTAATGACCGCACCAGCCTCGGGCGCAAACGCGGGATCATGACCACGCATGCGCATGAACTGGGCCACCAATGGTTCGGCAATCTGGTCACACCGCGCTGGTGGAACGATATCTGGCTGAACGAGGCCTTTGCGACTTGGATCAGCTATAAAACGATGGATGCGGTCTATCCTGATACGGGGTTTGACCTCGCCCCGCAGCGGGCCGCGATTGGCGTTATGGGAAGCGATAGCCTGATCAGCGCGCGGCAGATTCGGAATCCGATCACCCGCAATGCCGATATTCTCGATGCGTTTGATGGCATCACCTATCGCAAAGGCGGTGGCGTGTTGTCCATGTTTGAGAATTTCCTCGGTGAAGACGCCTTCAGAGAGGGCATGCGCCTGCATATGCGTCGGTTCGAGGATGGGGTCGCAGACGTCAATGACTTCATGACCTCACTGGCCGATGGCAGCAACAATCCGGACGTCGTCGACAGTTTTAATTCATTCATTCTACAGCCCGGTATTCCATATCTCGACGTGAATTTTACCTGCGCGGCACCGGATGCCGGTTTGATAGAAATTAATCAGTCGCGATATGCGCCCCTGGGGTCCGAGATTGCGCCGGACTCACAGTCCTGGACGATCCCATTCGCGATCAAAACCAATGGCGCCAATGGCGAACGCGTGATCCGTCAAATGTTTGGCGAGACATCGCTCAGCATTCCGCTAGATGGGGGCTGCCCTGATTATGTGATGCCAAATGCGGGTGGATCGGGATATTGGCGGTTCACGCTAAATGAACCCGCCTGGCAGGGCCTGATCGACAATTATGATAATTTGTCAGCGGGCGAACAGTTGAGCTTTGCCGATAGCGCGACCGCCGCATTCGCAGCGGGTCAGATATCGGCGGAGACTTTGCTACAGGCGCTCATCGTCAACGCCAATGGCGATTGGGGGGCTGCGCGCGACCCGCTCTCAAATCTAAACGCCTATATGCAAGCCTTGCCGTCGGAAGAGGCCAAAGAGGCCTTAAAAGACTTCGTCATGGAAGCTTATGGTGCGCGCTGGGAGGCTTTGTCTGGCGCAGATGCCTCGGAGCTCAGTCAAGGCGAGCAATTGCTCAAAACGGCGCTGAACAGATCGCTGCTAAACATCGGACGCTTGGACGAAGAACGTACGCAATTGGCCGATGCGGCTGCAGCTTATGTCGGTGTGATCAATGACCCAGACCAAAATACGCTAACGCCAGACCTGGTCGCCTCTGCCATCTCAATTGCCGCTGAAGCTGGTGATCAAGCTTTTTACCAAGCTGCATTGGCTTTCGCTCAAGCGACAACCAATCAGCGCGAACGGCGGCTGATCTTAAACGTGCTCGCCTCAAAAGCATCTGAGGCGGATATGTTGGCGCTCATGGATTTGGTCCAGACAGACGCGTTCCAGGGTCAAGAAGCTTGGTCGGTACATCTTGCCGCGCTCGACAATCCGAACGGCGCCGAAGCGGCATGGGCGAAGTTTCAAGCTGATTTTGACAGCGTCATCGCGCGCACGCCTGAAATCCGCAAGCCGCAAACCGCAAGACTGGTTGGACGGTTTTGCGACACCGCCACGATTGATGAAGCCATTGCCTTTATCGAACGCAAAGCAGACTTGATCCTTGGCTATGAGCGCCGATTGGCTCAAGCCTCTGAATCGGCCAGGCTCTGCGCCGCATTCCGCGAAGCCAAAGCGGAAGAATTGGCAAGCGCGCTGCTGGCGCGGTAGCTCCCAGGGCGTTGACACCGCAGTCAACAGTTGCGGCCAAAAATTAAATACGCTTTCGATTGAGACCGCTAGCGATTTCCCTTAAGGAACGTGATCCGTTTAAAGGCGATGCACGATGACCGATACAATTCGCTCAAACCCCGAATCCAGCAAAACTGACCCGCTTCAGTCTTGCATTGCGCAAATGCTTGCTGAAGCTCCGTCTGATACGCGCAAAATTATTCCAACAGGAAAAATTGAGGCTTTGGCCCAATCCATGTGGGAGTGGTTTCAGTCCACAGACGATGTTTCCGTTCGGTTGCGGACCGCTGAAAGCGTCGGTGCGGACATATTGGGACATTTCATTTTGGAAGCCGTTGGACCCGACCGGCCCTTCCTGGTGGATTCGCTTCTCGGAGCGTGTAGTGACCTTGGGATTGAAGTGCTGACTTTGTTCCATCCAATTGTTGAGCTGGATGATGGGCCCCACTCGCTAATCCAAATTCATCTGCCGGACCTGACAGCGCAACAACAAAAAGACTTGCTGCAAGAAGCGAAAGCAACTTTGTCGGACGTCATCGACGCCACCGGCGACTATGGCGCAATGCGTCAACGCATGGCCGAAGAGATTGCCCGCTTGGAAGCCAATACGCATGTCACATCGCGATACAAGGATGAGGCGGTCGAATTCTTGAAATGGCTCGGCCAAGAACGGTTCGTCTTTCTCGGTGCCCGATCATACACGTTTCAAACCGGCGAGGACGGTGCTGTGCTGCCTGAGGAACCGGACACGGTCGAAGGCTCAAACCTTGGCCTGTTGCGGGATGACGCGCGCAATGTTCTCAATCGCGGCGCCGAACCCTTGCTCCTCACCGAAGAGATTGGCGCCTTTTTGGCCGAACCGGAATCACTCATTCTCGCGAAGGCGACACTTTTCAGCCGTGTCCACCGGCGGGTGAATTGCGATTATGTCGGCGTGAAACACTATGGTGAGAATGGCCAAGTGATTGGCGAAACGCGGTTCCTTGGGCTCTATACCGCTGAAGCTTACAATGAATCGGTGCGCAATATTCCGCTTTTGAGAAGGCGCATGGAGCGGGTGCTGGAATTGCTCGAAGTCCTGCCAGGCAGCCATAATGAAAAAGCGATCTCAAACATTATTGAAGGCTGGCCGCGAGACGAGCTGATTCAGACAAAATCTGAACATCTCGCGCCGATCATGCAAGGCGTCCTCGACCTTGTCGCGAGACCGCGGGTGCGGGTGTTTAGTCGACCGGACCGATTCAATCGCTTTGTCAGCACCGTCGTTTTCGTTCCACGCGAAGCTTATGACACTGACTTGCGGCGGCATATTTCGATCGCCATTGAAGATGCCTGGGGCGGGCGTATGACCGCCTTCCAGCCAAGCTTTGATGGGGCGACCATGGTCCGCGTTCTGTTCCAGACCGCGCTGCCCACAGCCGGTCCACGCCCGGATCCTGCCGCGTTAGAAGCCAAAATCGCCAAACTGGCCCGGCGCTGGAATGATCGCTTTGCCGACGCGCTGGCCGAGAGCCAAATGGATGCCGAAGCGCGCGCGGTCGCTGGATACTTTGTCGGCGCTTTTAATGCCGGGTATCGCGAAGCCTTCTCACCAGAAGAAGCGATGACCGATGTCGCGATGTTGGCCAGCCTCAATCCAGATCATCCAATCTGTTTGCGCGCCTATCGACGCGACAGTGATGGACCTGGGCGTATCCGCGCCAAGATCTACTCCCGCGAAGGCGCAATCGCTTTGTCCGATTGTGTGCCCATCTTTGAGCGTATGGGTTTGTTCGTCTCATTCGAGACAGGCTATCCAGTGACGCCGTCTCAAAAGCCGGTCGCTGATGCGCCCGATGAATATTGGGTACACTCGCTGTCCATGAAACGGTCGGATCGCGCCGATATCGACCTGCTGCAAATTAGCGAGGCCTTTGAATCGGCCTTTGTCGCCGTATGGAGCGGGCAGGCTGAGAATGACGGCTTTAATGCGCTTGTGTTCAATGCCGGGCTAAACTGGCGTCATGCGGCGCTTTGTCGAGCCCTGTGCGCGTATCGCCATCAAACAGGACTCGATCCTGCCCGAAGCACACAAATTGCGGCTCTGAATGCGCACCCTAAACTCACGAAACAGCTGGTCGCTTTGTTTGATGCGCGCTTCTCCCCAGACCTAGAGGAAGCCCGCGACGAGGCGTGTCAGTCCCGACGCGAGGCGATTGATGAGGCCCTGAAAGCGGTGCCGTCACTGGACCATGACCGAGTCATTCGGCGATTGGCCGATTTGATCATGGCGATCCAACGCACCAATTTTTATCAATCGACCGTTTCGGGTGCTCCACGACCGTTTATCAGCTTCAAAATTGCCAGCCGCGAATTGGAAGACCTTCCTGCTCCAAAGCCGTATCGCGAGATTTTTATCGACTCACCAATGGTCGAAGGCGTGCATTGTCGGTTTGGACCGGTCGCGCGCGGCGGCCTCCGCTGGTCAGATCGCCGTGATGATTTTCGCACCGAGATTTTGGGCTTGGTGAAAGCTCAACAGGTGAAAAATGCGGTGATTGTGCCCGTCGGCTCTAAAGGCGGTTTCTTTCCGAAACAATTGCCGCAGGGCGGTTCACGCGAGGCCGTGCGTGACGCCGGCGTCGAGGCCTATAAAACCTTCATTACCAGTCTGTTGGACCTCACCGATAATTTGATCGACGGCAGCGTCCACCATCCTGAGCGGACGGTCATTCATGACGGCGATGACCCCTATTTAGTTGTGGCCGCTGATAAAGGCACAGCGACTTTCTCGGACATCGCGAATGAGATCAGCATGGCGCAGGGCTTCTGGCTGGGCGATGCGTTCGCCTCAGGCGGATCAGCTGGCTATGACCATAAGAAAATGGGCATCACCGCACGCGGTGCGTGGGAAGCCGTCAAACGGCATTTCCGGGAGATTGGCAAAGACATCCAGTCGGAACCCTTCACCGTCATTGGCTGCGGTGACATGAGCGGCGATGTGTTCGGAAATGGCATGTTGCTGTCCAAGCAAATTCGACTGCAAGCCGCATTCAATCACATGCATATCTTCATCGACCCGAACCCCCAGGACCCAGAGACTCTCTGGAAGGAACGTCAGCGTATGTTCGACCTGCCAAGGTCAAGCTGGATGGATTATGACGCGTCACTGATCAGTGAAGGCGGCGGCATCTTCGCCCGCACAGCCAAAGCCATCGAACTCAGCCCCGAAATCAAGGCCCTGACGGGTTTAAGCGCCGACTCGGTCACACCGGATGAGCTGATTCACGCGCTGTTGAAATCAGAGTGCGAACTTCTTTGGTTTGGTGGCATCGGCACATATGTCAAAGCCTCAGATGAAACCGATACGGATGCCGGCGACAGGGCGAATGACTCCGTGCGCGTTGATGGCAGCCAACTCAAAGCCAAAGTGATTGGCGAAGGCGCGAATCTTGGCCTGACCCAAGCTGGACGAATTGAAGCCGCATTGAACGGTGTGCGCTTGAACACGGATGCGATTGATAATTCGGCAGGCGTCGACAGTTCTGACCATGAGGTCAATATTAAAATCTTATGCACCGAAGCGATCCGTCGAGGCGACTTGCCCAGCGGCGAGCGCAATGTGTTGCTCGCCTCGATGACGGATGATGTTGCAACCCACGTCTTGGCGCACAATTACGCCCAGACCAATGCCCTCAGCTTGGCGGAAATGTCGGCGCAGCGTGATCATGACGCGTTTGAGCGCTTAATGCTGCGATTGGAGCAGCGAGGCGTGCTGGATCGTGCCGTTGAAGGGCTGCCGAACTCAGCTCAGATGGCCCAGTTTAAACAAGACGGACGCACCCTCACCCGGCCCGAAATTGCGGTATTGATGGCCTGGACCAAAATTGTCTTGTTTGATGACTTGGTCGCGTCGGATATTCCGGATGACCCTTATTTTCACCAGACGCTGGAACACTATTTCCCGGAGGCATTGCGGTCCTATGAGTCGACGATGCAAGCCCATCGCCTTAAGCGCGAAGTGATCTCCACCGTGCTCGCCAATCGTATTATTGATGCTGCGGGCCCGATCTTCATGCTGCGCCTACGTGAGCAAACAGGTGCGCCAAATGCAGAGATTGTGGCCGCGTTTGAGATCGCGAGCGCGTTGATGGGCATGCGTGACTTACAGCAACAAATCAACACCCTGGACAACCAAGCTCCCGCACAAAGACAACTTGCGATGCAGGCGATGATGGCGCGGGCTTTGGCGTCGCTCACACACGGGGTCTTAGGAGTTGGGACTGGGTTGCCAGTAGCGGATCGTATCGCGGCCTTGAGCGATTGCGCCGACACCCTAAGCGCCACCGATTTGGATCAATTGCCGACCTATTTGCGGGGGCTTCAGCAGCGTCGCATCCGCCAGAATGCCAAGGATGGCGTCCCGACAGACTTGGTCACCTCAGTGGCTCAAACCATGCTCATCGCCGGAGCGCCTGTGCTGAGCCATCTGGTGGCTCGCGCGCAAACGCCGCCATCGCAAACCGCTGAAACCTATCGCAATGTCGGTGACGCTCTATCGCTCGATCGTTTGCGCGCGGCGGCCGACTTGGCGTTGAATGACATGCCTTATTGGGACCGCCTCGCGACCCGTGGGCTCATTCGCGAACTTGAACAATTGCAATCCGACGCAGCGCAAATGGCGTTGGCAATGGAGTCTCCGAAAGCGTGGCTGACTCAGCATCGCGGAGACATTCGAAACCTCGTGAGTGAAATCAAAACGTTTACAGGTTCAAAGCCAAGCTTTGCTCAATTCGCTTTGGCCACGGACGCGGTGCGCAAATTCATGCAAAACGCCACTGACGTGTAAGCTACACACCAAAAACGAGTGGACCCACCGAACGGGGACTGTCCGGTGGGTCCTACTGGCCTCATCCGCAGGCTGGGTGGGGGGACGCACGCGGAGGCCAGATATCGATTTGTGACAATTTTGTCCCAACGGGAGGTATATGGAGCGATCCCACCTCAAAGCCAAGTGAAAAAATCATCCGATTTTGTAACAATTACACTGATTCTACAGCTTCCGTCGCGTTTGTACTGGTATCGCGCGACAAAGGCTCGCCATTCGCAGACAAGAGGACCGCCATCCAGCGCGTAGAATCAGATTGTGCAAATAAAATCATCATCAATACAGTTAACGGCGCCGACAAGAACATGCCGGGAATACCCCAAATCGCCCCCCAAATCGCCAGGGAGAGCAAAACGACCAGGGCGGATAGATTGAGCGTATCGCCCATGATCCGCGGTTGAACGAAGTTGCCGATCGAGAATTGCCAAAAACTCACCCCCGCAAACACCATTAGGGCAAAGAAATAGCTATCATTCGGCGCATCTCCGGGAATCCATGCCGCAATTTCCGGTTGTACGAGGGCGAAGAGCGGTGGCACCAAAGCGGCCACAATCGACCCTATGGTCGGGATATAATTGAGGACGAAAATAAGCGTCGAGAGAAACAGCGCATTATCCACGCCCAGCAAAAGCAAAGTCACATAGGTGAGCCCAGTAATCAGCGCGCTAATCACGGTCTGAGTCCAAAGATAGGTTTCAATGCCACGGCGGGCCGCATCCCCAACCTCTTTCACTTGCTTGCGCTGATCGCCGTCGACAAAAATCCGGTCCAGTTTGTTTGGCCATGCGGATTGGGCAAGAAAAAGAAACGCGACATAAATCAGGATCAAGACCAAATCGCCGGTTAAGCCGCTGGTTGCTGAGGCAATCGTCCCCAAAAAGGCTTGGCCAGATTCATTGAACACCATTTCGGTCAGCGTTGGCGCATCGGAGAGGTGGACCCAACTGTAAGCGTCTTCGATCAAGGCATTGATGCGCTGCAAATACGCGTCTCCCTGAATACCAAACTCAGCGATCCCGCGCGCCATCATCGCCAAGAATCCTACAAACCCGCCTATCACCACGAGTATTGCTAGCGCCCGCGACCAGGCCAATTTCAACATCGCGGACCGACCATGAATGGCCCGCGCGAAGCCCTCGATGATCAGAAATAGAAAGATGGCGAGCGCAAACGGGGCGAGAATATCACGGCCAAGATAAAGCAGACCAATGATCACGCCTGTGGCGATCACCCATATTCCAGTTAAGCCAGATCGCGATGTCATGACGAGCCTCCCAAGCTAGATCTCTCCGTATAGGCAGCTTGTTCAAAATCACAAACCGCTGAGACCAGCACGTTCAATGAGAGATTAACTCAACACCAATACACAACGTTCGTTCAAGCTTGGCCGCCCGAGGGCGACGCGCTTCAGACCCGGAAGTTTTGGCTTGAGATCATTGGCGGCCCAAACCGCGATGCGTTCCAGCGTCGGCACATCGAGACCGTCAATCTCGTTCAGCAAACGGTGATCGAGCTTGTCGGCAGTCTCCAACAAAATGGCAGACAGGTCGGAAAAATCCTGTACCCACTCCGCGCCGGGCTGCACCGTCCCGGCAACAGTGGCTTCCAGCGTGAACGAGTGGCCATGGACATTACGATAGGGATGCCCTTCTGGCTTGCCGCCCATAAAATGCGCAGCTTCAAACGAGACCGCTTTGGTGATCTCGAACATTTGGCCTTGGACGGTCACGGCAGACCGATCAATTTGTGTGTCTGTAAGCTTAGTCGCCATTTTGGATGCTTCATACAATATGCGGCCGCTGCCGCGATGTTCTGGGCGTGCGCCGTATCATCTTTAGGCTGCAGAAAAAAGTGTTCAAACTGCAAGCTTTCAAATTGAGACGGTTGGGCCTCGGGCTGATCTTGAGGGAAGACCAGTTTCAATTCTTGGCCGGTCACCTGTTGGAGTTTAGCATTGGCCTTGGGGCTAACGCAGATCCAATCGATACCAGTTGGGGCATTTAATGTGCCATTGGTTTCAATGCCAATTTCGAAACCCGCGGCTTTGAGCGCCGCAATGGCCTCAGGATCGAGTTGTAAAAGTGGCTCTCCGCCCGTGCAGATAACATAAGGCGTGCCACCGTTCGGGGCAGCTGCGTTCCAAACATTTTGGACGTGCTCTGCCAGAGCTTCAGCGCCGATAAATTTACCGCCATTGTCCCCATCGGTCCCGACAAAATCCGTATCGCAGAAATTGCACACCGCGCTTGCGCGATCTCGCTCCAAGCCTGACCAGAGATTGCAGCCAGCAAAGCGCAAGAAGACGGCGGCGCGCCCAGTTTGCGCGCCCTCGCCTTGCAAGGTCACATAGGCTTCTTTGACCGAATAGGTCTTCATGCCGGGACCTTAGCACGCCAAGTTTCATAGCCCTTGGCGCGCAGATCACAGGCCGGGCAAGTGCCGCAACCATAGCCCCATTCATGGCGATGCTCCCGGTCCCCGAGATAACAGGTATGGGTCTCCTCGATGACGAGATTGACAAGCTTCTGCCCGCCCAGCTCCTGAGCCAATTCCCATGTCTCTGCTTTATCAAGCCACATCAGAGGTGTTTCGATATTGAATGGACGATCCATGCCACGCGACAATGCCAAAGCTTGAGCATCCAGGGTCCCACGCCGACAATCAGGGTAGCCCGAATAGTCAGTTTCGCACATGCCGCCGATCAAGTTGGAAATGCCGCGCCGCCACGCAATCGCCCCTGCCAAGGTGAGGAACAAAAGATTGCGTCCGGGGACAAATGTATTCGGCAATCCGTTTTCCGCGATGACGATTTCAGTCTCCGCGATCATCGCCGTGTCGCTAATCCCACTGAGCACAGACACATCGCACAACCGGTCTTGTCCTAACTTATCCGCCCATTGCGGAAACGCAGCTTTGATCGCGCTTATGATCTTAGGACGGCATTCCAGTTCAACAGAATGCCGTTGGCCATAATCAAAGCCAACGGTCTCCACGCGGTCATAATGCGCCAGTGCGTGGGCAAGGCAGATGGTCGAATCTTGTCCGCCAGAGAAGAGGACGAGAGCGGAGCGCTCAGACATATTATTTTCCACTCCTAATAGTGTTCTTATCTCTGTATCTCAAAACGACACAATATCGTGTACCAATTGTCACAGTGTACTGCTCAATATAACGTTCCGCGCGGATACTCATTGACAAACTCGCCCTACATCCTCGTCATGCGTGATGCGGCATTCCCGGACAACATGGGAAGCCCTCGAGGAAACGCAATGAAAACTCGTGCCATTTTTTAAGGCAACGAGGGAGGAGTAAGCACATGAAAGTCTCACGACGTTCGAATTATGTCTTATTAGCCGGCGCATCCGCACTGGCCATCACTGCCGCGACCCCGGTCGCGGTTGCGCAAGACCAAGACGAGGATAATACGCGCACACTCAGTACAGTTCTCGTCACCACACAGAAAACGGAAGAGTCGATTCAAGACGTCCCGATCGCGGTGTCCGCGTTTGATGAAGGCGCCTTGGACGATATGCAGCTGGCGGGTGGCCCTGACCTTGTGAAAGCCATCCCCAACGTGAATTTCACCAAAGGCAACTTTGGCGGCTTCAACTTCCGTATTCGCGGCATTGGCGTGGACGCGGTTTCGACCGCGGCTGACGCTGGCGTGGGTGTCCACTTGAACGACGTCCCACTCACTTCCAACAGCTTGTTCGAAGCTGAGTTCTATGATGTCGAGCGTGTTGAAACTTTGCGGGGTCCGCAAGGCACGCTCTACGGACGAAACGCCACCGGCGGTGTGGTCAATCTAATCACCGCAAAACCGGTGCTTGAAGAGTTCCAAGCGGATGCCCGTTTGACCTATGGCAATTACAATACGGTCAAAGGCAAAGGCATGGTGAACCTGCCAATCGGAGAGACCGCAGCTTTGCGCATGGCCGGCTCATATCTCAGCCGCGATGGCTATGTCGACAATTTGACGACTGGCAATGATATCGATGATCGCGAGCTTTACAGCTTGCGGGCGTCGTTGGCATTCGAACCGACAGACCGGCTGAGAGGCCTGGTCATGGTTGAGCATTTCAACGAGGATGATTCTCGTCTGCGGTCGGGCAAGCAATTCTGTGCCACCGATCCAACGAAGACCTCGTTCGGGGGGGCGCCGATTTCCTTCATCGACCAGATCATCACCTCACAAGGGTGTGTGGATGCGCCTGTTCGAAGCAACGCATCACTTGGCGGTATCAACCAAGCATCGACCTTGGGCGGCGGTGTCTTTGGTGCCTTGGCAGGCGTCACTGGCGCCGTGGACGCGAATGGCAATCTGTTCAACATCAATGAGCCGGGCGCGTACAATCCAGACTATCGGACGATTGAGAGTTCCTTCGATCCAACCTTCGAAACCGAGCAGACATTCTACATGTTGCGGGCCGAGTATGACGTCACGGACAATCTGACGGCAACCTATCTCGGGTCATTCAATGAGCGGATGAACATCTCGCAAGAAGACTATAATGAGACGGCGCCGGCCTTCACGTTCAATACAACGCCAGGCCCATTTATTGCGTTGAATGGTGACTCAGCTCCTGTCATCGCCGCGGCTTTTCCTGCGCTCTTTCCAGGCGGAGTCGTCAGCGACCCACAACTTGGGCAAGCGAACTTCTTAGAGCAGGCTGATATTTCGGGCTCGGAGTCAGAACAGACCTCTCATGAAATCCGTTTGCAATCAGACTTTGATGGCCCGTTCAATTTCAATGTCGGTGCGATTAAGCTCGATTTTGAAGTCAATCAGGGACCAGCGGTGCAAGAAAGCTATTATGTTTTCTTCAATACCGGGTCCGCCTTCGTCCAAGCCAATAATGCGGTCGGTCAGGCCCTTCTTGGCGGCGACATTTTCTCAATCGCCGCTCCAGCGAATGCAGGCGCGACAGCGCTTGATAATCTCGGCAATGGAACGGATCGCAACTATTTCCGTTCGATCACGCCATATAAGCTCGATAGTTTTGCGGTGTTCGGTGAAGGTTATTTTGACGTCACCGATGATCTGCAACTGACCCTCGGCTTGCGTTACACGGACGATAAAAAGGAAGTTGGGAACATCCCAACCTTCTTGGCAACGGCGGACGCTGGCCGTCCTGATCCATTGGTCTTTGTCCCTAATCCGGGGGCAACGGCAAACAATGGCGGCGACGGGACACTTAACGCTCAGTTCGAAGAGGTCACAGGCCGTTTCGGATTTGACTGGGCGCCGGACTTTGCTTGGTCGGAAGACACATTGATTTATGCCTTCTACTCACGCGGCTATAAAGGTGGCGGGATTAACCCACCCCAGCCTGCAGACAATACGTCAGGTGTGCCCCAAACCTTCGACCCGGAGTTTATTGACTCCTACGAGGTCGGGACGAAGAACACGCTCGCAGGCGGCGCGATGCAGCTAAACGCAACCGGGTTCTTCTACAATTATGAAGGCTACCAGATCTCCGCCATCGTCAATCGGACGTCGGCGAACTTCAATGTCGACGCCGAAATTAAAGGTCTCGAACTGGAGACGATCTGGAATCCCGCATCGACTTTCGTCGTCAATGCGAACCTCGGTTTGCTCGACGCGCAAGTGGTCGACACGTTTGGCGTTGCTGTACTGGACCGCACCAATGGTCGCAGCGACTTGGTGGTGCTGAAGAATTTTGCGAACGCCTCTAATTGTGTTGTCTCCGCTCAAGGCTATGCGACCCTATTGGGCGCAATCGCTGGCGGGTTGGCCAATCCAGGCGATACGCTGGGGCTTTGCTCAGGCGCATTGCAAGGTCTGGAAGCCGCATTCGGATTGGGCGGCGTGACCGTCAGCTACACAGACGGCAATGGCAATGCTCAGACGGCGACAGCGTTCGAGCCTTTCGATGGCGACGCCAAGGACTTGGACGGCAACGCCCTCCCTGGCACGCCTGACACCACGTTCAACTTCGGTGCTGAATATACATGGGAAGGTGTGTTTAACGATGCTTGGGATGTCCGTCTTCGCGGCGACTACTATTACCAAGCGTCGGCTTTCAGCCGCATCTGGAACACGCAGCGTGACGTTCTGGAGAGCTGGGACAATATCAACTTGTCTCTGCAGCTGATGAATACAGAGAATGATTGGTCCGTCGAAATCTTCGGCAAGAACATTACCGACGAAGAAGTCATCACGGGTGCATACCTGACCGATGATAGCTCTGGCCTGTTCACCAATGTCTTCCTGAATGAGCCATCGACCTATGGCGTGACCATCTCGAAACGCTGGTAATCGAACTCGGCACAACACCATATGGTTGTAAACCGAATGGGCGCCTCAGCATGAGGCGCCCTTTTGACGTTAGTGACCTGGAATAAAAGCCGAAATTGAATGTGGGAAGTTGATCGCAGTGGTTGAAAGAACACAGCGCCTCACCCAACGTAAATCATTGACAAAATGTCGCGGTTCACCCTGTCATAGTCACGAGGCATTCCCGGACAACACGGGAAGCCCATGAGGAAACGTGAAACTTAGATGCCACCCTAACAAAAAGGCATCGAGGGAGGAGTATACACATGAAAGTTAGAAGACGCCCGAATTATATCTATTGGGCAGGCGCCTCGGCGCTCGCACTTACGGCAGCAGCCCCCCATGCTATTGCGCAAGATGCGACGGAAGACGCCGAAGCGCGGACGCTCAGCACAGTCGTCGTGACCACGCAAAAACGGGACGAATCGATTCAAGACGTACCGATCGCGGTTTCGGCCTTCGACCCTGACGCATTGGAACGTTTGAACATTGAGACCGGTTCGGATCTCCAGTTCAATATTCCAAATTTCGGCTCAACTCAGGGCAACTTCTCCGCGGGTGGTATCAGTATCCGCGGCATCATTAACGCTGCGGTTGGCGCATCTTCAGATGCGGCCGTGGGTACCCACACCAATGGCGTGTCTTCTTCCGGTTCAACCTTGCTCGAGACTGAGTTCTACGACGTAGAGCGCATCGAGATCCTCCGTGGCCCGCAAGGTACACTTTATGGTCGCAACGCGACGGGCGGCGTGGTCAACGCGATTACCGCAAAACCTGTGTTTGAAGAATTCAATGCCAGTGCAGAACTGACCTATGGCGAATTCAACAATCAAAAACTGTCTGGACACATAAATGTGCCACTCGGTGAGCGTTTCGCAGCGCGCGTCGCGGGCACCTATTTGAAGCGGGATGGCTATTCAGATGCCATTCTGCCAGATGGCAGCACCCAAGATGTTGATGGCCGGGATCTCTGGGCCATTCGCGGCACGCTGGCCGGTGAACTGACCGATCAGCTATCGTTCTGGGTGATGGGCGAGCATTATGAAGAAGACTCGACCCGGACTCGGGCGACCAAGCAGCTGTGTACCAAGGACACCCGTCCATTCCCATTCAATCAAGGCTGTGTGCCGTATCAGATTGAAGGTCTCGGCTATGCCCGTGACGCTAATGGCAATCCAATCCAAGTGCGTCCTGGCCTAGGGACCGTAAACACCGCTGGTACCTTGGGTGGTGTCTTGGCCGCGAACCTTGGCCTTTATTCGGCCTTCGGTACGGACAGTAATGCAGGCGCGACAACATCGAGCAATCTTCGCGAGTTTGAAACCAACCTGGTGCCAACATTTGAGGCGGAATCTAACACGGTTCAGGCACAAGTTCAGTATGAGTTCGAAAATGATCTGACGCTGACCCTGTTGGGCAGCTATAATGACAATTTCCGTCTTTTCACCGATGACTATAATAAAGGCATCGGTACGGTTCCGTTTAACATCACACCGCTGACTCCAGACCTTGATGGCGACGGTGACGGCGACTTCCCAGGTGGGCCAGCGCTCGGCTTGCAAATCCCTGTCGATACAAGACTACGGGCACCTGCGGATACTTTGCTGGCGACCGACAATTCGAGTTCCGATTTTGAGACCACCTCGTTCGAGGCCCGTCTTCAGTCAGACTTTGATGGCGCATTCAATTTCACGCTCGGCGCTTTGAAATTGGATTCCATCGGGGAAACGAATTATTTCGTCTTCTTCAACACGGCGGAAGCCTTGGGGGCAGCGACGAGCTTGCCAGGCGATCGTACATATTTCTTGAGCCGCAGCCCGTATAAACTCGATGCCCTCGGTATTTTTGGTGAAACCTATTGGGACGCCACAGACAATCTGACTTGGACCTTGGGTCTTCGGTATACGAATGACCAAAAGCGCCAAGAGAATACGCCGAGCTTGCTTCTGGCGCCAGCCACAGCGTTCCCAGGCGAACAGAATGGCTTCGCGCAAGGCGGTCCAGCCCAAGAAGCGGAGTTTGAGGAAATCACCGGTCGCTTTGGCTTCGACTACCAAGCCGGTGCGTTCGGCCCAACCGATGACACCCTG
>JABSQA010000010.1:0-11111 GCA_013213825.1 Henriciella sp. | reverse complement strand
CTATGCCAACATTGCGCGTGGCTATAAAGGCGGCGGTATCAATCCACCACAATCAGAAGGCTTGGCTGCGGTCAGCAATACGTTTGACCCAGAATTCATCAACGCCTTCGAAGTCGGCTCTAAGAGCACGCTATTTGGCGGTGCGGGTATCTTAAACTTGGCAGCCTTCTACTATGATTATGAAGGCTATCAGATCTCTTCCATCGTGAACCGGACCTCGGTGAACGAGAATGTCGACGCGAAAGTGCTCGGCTTTGAGGGTGAGTTCTATTACCAAGTCACGGACAATTTCCGCATCGACTCAACGATCGGTCTTCTGAATTCAGAGCTGGCCGATCAAGCGCCTCTGCTGGATACGTATGACCAAACCGGCGGTGATCCGAGCCTGGTCGTGGTCAAAGACGCTGGCACGACACAAAACTGTGTCGCACCGATTGCGGATGTGAATACACTCCTCACCGCAGGCGGTGGCGCATTCGCTGGATTGGCAGCGTTCCTGTGTAATCCAAACACACCGCAGGCCACGCTCGGTGGAGCAACACTGAACCAAACCCTCGCCGGAGCCGGTCTCCCGACCTTTGACGGTGCAATTGGTAATCCGGTTGATGTGTCTGGCAATAAACTGCCACTGGCACCGGAAATCACATTCTCGCTTGGCGCAGAATATGTCTTCGACTTGAATGAGAGTTGGGACCTATCGGTTCGCGGTGACTTCTATCATCGTGGTGAAGTCTTCACCCGGATCTTTAATCTTGAGGCAGACCGCATTGACAGCTTCCAGAACGCCAATGCGGCGATCCAGCTGACCAATGAGGACACGAATATGGAAATCGAACTGTTC
The DNA here is from genome assembly GCA_013213825.1 of Henriciella sp. Lineage (GTDB taxonomy): Bacteria > Pseudomonadota > Alphaproteobacteria > Caulobacterales > Hyphomonadaceae > Henriciella. The sequence continues at coordinate 10,270 of JABSQA010000010.1, read as the reverse complement.
GTGAAAAACCTGCTTGAAGAAGATCAACTGACCAATCAGTATCTGACAGATGCCTCGTCGGGCTTGTTCACGAACGTGTTCTTGCTCGAGCCGCGGCAGTTTGGTTTCCGCGTGTCCAAACGCTGGTAGCTACACAAGGGGCCCTTGCGACGTGCGAGGGGAGAGAGGGGAAGGGCGATCCTACGGGTCGCCCTTCTTTCTTTTATGCCCAAAAACACTATGTTCGTGACTAAGAAATGTTCAGGAGATTCGCCGTGCTGCGTTCAAGCTTATCCGTCGTCGCTATTGCCGCTCTGACCGCCTGCGCAGGTCAAGCCGCCGCCCCAGAACCAGATGCGGAGGGTGCCCTCCTCTCTGAGTCGGGATTGAAACTCGTCCCTATCGCTGAAGGCCTAGAATTTCCATGGGGCATGGCTGCGCTCCCTAATGGCGATCTGCTGGTCACTGAACGTGAAGGTCGGCTGCGCGTCATTCGCGGCGATGCGCTTTTGGAAGCGCCTGTCACGGGCCTACCAGACGATATTCTGGTCGAAGGACAAGGCGGCCTGTTGGGCATCCTGCTCGACCCCAATTTCGACACCAATCGCAAGCTCTATATCAGCTATTCCAAAGGCCTCGACGACGGCAATACAACCGCGGTGATCTCAGCCACGCTTTCTGACGATGCCAGCGCGCTGAGTGATGTCACCGAGATTTTCCTCGGCGAAACGCGATCGACAACGTTTCATTATGGCTCGCGCATGGCATTTCTACCGGATGGCTCTTTGATCGTCACACTCGGCGATGGCTATCGCTATATGCAAGACGCACAGGATCCGTCTCTATTACACGGTAAAATCGCCCGCATCATGCCGGACGGTTCTGTGCCAGACGATAATCCGTTCGCCGATGGCAGCGGCAATCCGGCGGTCTGGTCTTATGGTCACCGCAATGTGCAAGGCCTGGTCTATCATAGCGGTGCTGACCTACTGATTGCCCACGAGCATGGCCCCAAAGGCGGTGATGAGCTCAACGTGATTGAACCTGGCAATAATTATGGCTGGCCGACCATCACTTATGGCATCAATTATGACGGCACGATCATCACGGATGAGACCGAAGCCCCAGGTATGGAACAACCGGATGTCAAATGGGTCCCCTCAATCGCCCCTTCCGGCATGACCATTGTCCAGACCGCTGGATTTGAAGATTGGTCAGGAGACTTGCTGATCGGCGCAATGGATGGACCAAGTGGCCAAAAACTGGTGCGCGTCGACATTGGCGAAGATGGTTCTATCGGTGCGACTGAGGATCTATTGGCTGACCTCCAAACTGGGTTCAGAGACGTGATCTCCACGCCGGACGCGATTTATGCCGCGACCAATATGTTGGACGGTGTCGTCTACCGGGTTGAAAAAGCGAGCTAAACGCCGCGCCGAGAGCGTAAGGCTGTGGCGAGTGTGCCATCATCGAGATGGTCTAACTCGCCCCCCACGGGCACGCCATGGGCCAAGCGCGTGACTTCAACGCCTAATCCTTCCAGCCGCTCAGCGACATAATGCGCTGTGGTTTGACCATCGACGGTGGCGTTTAAGGCAAGGATCACTTCGCGAATGCCGCCTTGTTTGACCCGGTCGACGAGTAAGCCAATGGTCAAGTCATCCGGCCCTACCCCATCAAGCGCGCTCATGACCCCGCCGAGGACATGATAGCGCCCGCGAAACGCTGCGGCACGCTCCAAGGCCCATAGGTCCGGAACATCCTCGACAACGCATATCAGGCCGTCATCCCGACCAGGTGCCTGACAGACAGCGCAAGGCTGCAGCGTGTCATAGTTTCCGCAGACGTGGCATTGTTCAATTTTGTCCGCCGCATCGGCCAAAGCTTCGGCCATGGGGCGCAGCAACGCATCTTGGCGTTTCAGCAAAAACAACGCCGCGCGTCGGGCCGAACGCGGGCCTAGGCCTGGCAGGCGCGCGATCAAATCGATCATACGTTGAATTTCAGGACCAGCGGACGATTTGCTCATAGCCGCTAATGTGCGGGACTCGGAGCCAGAGGCAAGAGATCATCTGATTATACGGGGTCATTCTGTGTCATCTGCGGAAAGGAACACACGCCAGCCATAGTAGAATCCGACGATGCCCGCGCCGATGCTGAGGATTATGGGAATGCCGAAAATCAATACCAAGAACCAAAATATCGTAGAATCGAGCGTGCCTCGAAGCAACGCGATGCCAAACATGAAAACCACGCCACTTGCCAACCACAGCAGGACTCCAAGAATTCGCAACGACCATCGGTCTAAGAATGACCACTTCCTCATTTCTATCGTATTGCTCCGTAGTCAGCTCTACCCGAGAGATTGAGTGGGGCTCGGTCATAACCGATGAAACCGCTTCAATCGTGTTCCGAGTGTTTCGTTTTCCAAACATCGTCGCGCTCAAATTCATTCGATTTCGCTTTGCAGAAACAGAAATTAGGGTTATCACCCTAAAAACAAAATATGCGGAGGAAACATTGGCAGACACAGCGCACGGCTTTGAGACAGCGGGAATACCCGATCCTAAAACCTTACCTTTGGAAACGCTCGACGTCTCCGTGGCAGAACTGTTTGAGGCGAATGTCCATGGCGAGTATTTTCGCCGCCTGCGCAATGAAGACCCTGTACATTATTGCCCTGAAAGTCCGTTCGGTCCGTACTGGTCGGTCACCAAGTATCACGACATCGTCGCAGTAGATTCCAACCATAAAGTCTTCTCATCGCATCGCGATATTGTCATCGGTGATGCCCCCGCAGATTTCACCACGCCCATGTTCATTGCCATGGATGGTGAGAAACATGTCGACCAGCGCAAAGCTGCGTCACCAGCCGTCGCGCCATCTCAGCTGGCCGATATTGAAGCCCTGATCCGCCAGCGTGTGTGCAATATTCTGGATGATCTGCCTGTCGGCGAAGAGATCAACTGGGTCGAACATGTCTCCAAGGAACTGACCACGCAGATGCTGGCAACTTTATTCGACTTCCCATTCGAGGACCGCCACCTCTTGCCCTATTGGTCAGACGTGACGACGACGTCGGAAACCGTCGGCATCGAAGTTGATATGAAAGAACGCGAGCGGGTCTTGCATGAGTGCCTCGCCTATTTCGCGCGGCTTTGGCAGGAGCGCGCCGCGCAGCCACCTAAGTTCGACTTCATTTCCTTGATGGCGCACAATCCCAAAACCAAAGACATGATCAATGATCCGATGGAATTGCTCGGCAATCTCATGCTGTTGATTGTTGGCGGGAATGATACGACGCGCAACTCGATCAGTGCCGGCGTGGTTGAGCTCAACCGCAATCCGGATGAGTTCGCAAAGCTGAAGGCCAATCCTTCACTGATTCCGAACATGGTGTCCGAGATTATCCGCTATCAAACCCCGCTCGCACATATGCGCCGCACCGCTCTGGAAGATATCGAGCTTGGCGGCAAGCAGATCAAGAAAGGCGACAAGGTCGTGATGTGGTACGTTTCGGGCAATCGCGACGAGACCGTAATCGAGGACGCGGACCGGTTCTGGATTGACCGCCCGAATGCCCGCCGCCATCTCTCCTTCGGATTCGGCGTGCATCGCTGCATGGGCAATCGCGTCGGCGAAATGCAATTGCGCATTTTGTGGGAGGAGATCCTCAACCGGTTCGATCGCATCGAACTTGTCGGCGAACCAACCCGAGTCCTGTCCAATTTTGTTATGGGATATACGGATGTCCCAGTGGTGGTGCATGCCAAGTCATCATGAAGACCCGGGACCGCATCTTAAAAACCGCGCGCGAACTGTTCAACGCTGACCGTTTTGGCAATGTCACGACGGCAGACCTCGCGCGCGCGTGCGGGATTGCGGAAGGCAACCTCTGGTACCATTTTAAGAATAAGCGCGCATTGTTAGATGCGCTGACTGAAGGCTTTCTGGAAGACGTCGAGGTGCGTCTCGCCATTCTGCCGAGCGATCCGGCCACCATTCTGCAGGACTATGCCGCCATGCTCATGGCCTTAATGTCAGAGATCCGCCGTTACCGTTTCTTGTATCGCGACCAAGCGGATTATGGCGAACATACGGATCGCCTATTACAGCGCCTGCCCGGCATATACCGCGACACACATACTCAGTTTCAGGCCTTCCTGCACGGGATGGTCAAAGCGGGTCATTTAGATGTGGCGCCAGAGCGTCTGCCAACCTTGACCACGAATTGCGTGATCATCTTGCGCTATCATTTGGAGTATTTGCGCGAACGCGGCGAGGACAGCGATATTGGCTCAGGTGCCGTTCGTCAGGCGATAGAGCAGCAACTCACTTTGTTTGACAGCGCGCTTACATCCTCCGCGCGTGCGGCGCTCAATGCCGCTTTGGATGTGTCAGAAGAAATGGCTTAACCGGCAAATCTGACAGCGCGACGACTTCCCCTCTTTCGCTACGACGCGAACCGAATAACACTGTAGATAGAAAATATCTCAGTTTGGATTCCGATCATGGCACATGCGGGCCAAGAATTGCTGATCAAAGACGCGCTGGTTTTCCTGCTGGCCGCTGGATTGGTCGTGCCGATTCTGAGAGCCCTGAAACTTCCCGCTGTCGTGGGATTCATTCTCGCTGGCCTGGCGCTTGGACCAAGCGGTTTTAGCGCGTTCAGCGACCAAGTGCCGATCTTGGAATATGTGACCATTTCGGACCCAGCCGCCGCCGCGCCTTTCGCGGAGCTTGGCGTCCTCTTCTTGCTCTTCTTACTCGGCCTGGAACTCTCCTTTCAAAAGCTCTGGGCCCTAAAACGCACCGTGTTTGGTGCAGGCATGGTACAAGCAATTCTGAGTGCATGCTTGATCGGCTACGGCTTAACCTTGCTCGGCCTGCCCGCGACCGAGGCCGCGATTATCGCCCTGGCGCTGGCACTATCCTCGACCGCCATTGTCATGCAAATTCTGGTCGAACAAAAACGCGCGGCCAGCCCCGTTGGCCGCAGCGCACTGGGGGTTTTGTTATTCCAAGATATTTTGGTTGCCCCCATCTTGATCTTTGTCGGCTTCACGGCCAGCCGCGGCGAGACAGACTTGGCCACGGTGCTCGCGCAAGCAACGCTGAATGGATTGGCCGCGCTTGCCGTGATCTTCTTGATCGGGCGGTATTTATTGCGGCATCTGTTTCGTCTCGCGATCAATGCGGGTGGACGCGACTTCCTCATGGCGATCACGCTGCTGACGGTCGTAGGCGCCTCGATCATTACCTATAATGCGGGACTATCACTCGCCCTCGGCGCCTTCCTAGCAGGTCTGCTCTTGGGCGAGACCGAGTTTAAACATCAGACAGAAATCGACTTAGAGCCGTTTAAGGGTCTCCTGCTCGGTCTGTTCTTTTTGACGGTGGGCCTTGCCATTGATTTGACTGTCGTGATCGACAATTGGCAAATCGTACTCGGTGGCTTGGCTGCATTGCTGCTGATCAAAGCCATCATCGCATTTGCCGCCATTCGCATCTTTTCGGGCAATCGCGCCGTGTCGATCGAAACAGCATCACTTCTCGCGCCAGCAGGCGAGTTTGCGTTTGTCATTCTTGGGGCCGGTGTCGCCGCCGGGTCGATTGTCTCAGGCAATGCCACGATTGCGACGGCGGTTGTGGCTCTGTCCATGCTGATCATCGCGGGCAGCTGGCGGTTTGGACGCTGGCTCGCAAGGGCACTGAGCGTGCCTGAGGCGGATGCCCCGCCTCCGGTGGATGCCAGCGCCAGTGAAGGCCATGTCATTGTGGCTGGCTTTGGACGCGTTGGCCGCGCCGTGGCGCATATATTGGAGAAGGAACAGGCTGAAATTGTTGGCCTGGATACGAACCCATCAACGGTCGCCAAACAACGCGTCACCGGGCGCCAAGTCTATTTCGGAGATGGCAGTCGCGAAGACGTTTTGCAGAAAGCCGGGCTCGCCCATGCCAGTATGGTCGTGGTGACATTGGATGATGAAATCAGCGCCGAACTCATGGTCAAGGCTGCACGTCAACGCCGCCCGGACATGCCCATACTGGCCCGTGCGCGAGATGCAGATCATGCGCAATTGCTTTACAAAGCCGGCGCTTCGTTCGTGATTCCAGACGCCATTGAGGCGGGCCTGCAAATGTCTGCGCGGGCATTGGAAGAAATGGGCTACGACAATGAATCCGTACGCACATTGATCGCCTCAGAACGTGAGACAGAATATTTGATGGCGAACGAAAATATAAAAACGTCAGTCGATTAGAACGGCATTTTAAAGCCTGGCAACATGCCACCAAAGCCCGCCGTTGCATCTTTCATCGCTTTTTCCATCGCCTGGTCGAGATTTTTGCGCGCCTCGCGGTGGGCCGCTTTGACCAGGTCTTCGATAATCTCAGCTTCGTCTTGCATCAGTGATGGATCGATTTTGATCGAAACCAATTCGCCTTTTCCTTTCAGCGTGACGGAGACCAGCCCGGCACCTGCAATGCCTTCCGCTTCTGTCTGTTCGATCTGGGATTGCGCTTCTTGCATTTTGGCCTGCATTTCCTGGGCCTGTTGCATGATTTTCGTCAGATCGGTCATCGCAGATTATCCTGGAGCTAAGAATGGCGTTTCAAAGGCACGACATTGTCGGTAAGCGTGTTCGGATCAAGAGGGGCGCTGTTTTCAACATCGACGACTTCAGCCCCTGGGATGGCCGCCAAAGCCGCCGCAATGTCGGGATGCTTCGCGGCATCTTCCAGCAATTCACGTCGCTCCCGCGTCTCTGTTTCTTTTTGCGTCTCGACCCCGGATTCTGAGAGCATGACATCCCAGTCCATGTCCGTCTCGTACTCGAGGAAATCGGTCAGACGCCGCAACAAATCGCGCGGCGCACCCGGGTCCACCGCACAAACCAGTCGGCCGGGTTTGAAATTCTCAGCCCGAATATACTTACGAGCTTCACCCCAGAGCCGGGCTTCTTTACGAGAATCGAGATGATCGAGCACGTCTCGAAAACTGTCCATTTTCTGCGCGCTGGGTTGCACCAATTGCAAGAGCTGGCCTTCGCCCGTTGGCGCACTCCCGGCAGGCTCAGGCTTTCCCGCGGCGCCCGTGGCCCCTCCCGATATCAACATTCGGGCGGCCTCTTCTGGGCTTGGCAGACGCGCTGCTGATACCAGGCGCAACACGACCATGCGCAACGCCGTATCGGCTTCTGGTGCGGTCTGTGTATCGCGATAGCCAGACAAAAGAATCTGCCAATTGCGTTGCGCCTGCGCAGGCGTCAACGCCGTCGCCAATTCGTGCGTGCGGCGGGTCCAATCGGCTGGCCCAGGCAAGCTATAATTGTTGCCGGCCGCCTGAACTGTGGCGATATCCGCTGCGATTTCGAGCATGTCTTTGAGGATGATGAGAGGGTCCGCGCCCGCATGCACTTGTTCAGCAACTTCATCGACGGCTTTTTGCGCCTCGCCTTGAATCGCAAACTCGAACGCATCCAGTAGGCGTAAGCGATCGCCCAGACCAAGCATGTCACGCACGCGTTCGCCAGTGACTTGATCACCGTCGAGCGCCTGGACAATCGCTTGATCCAGAATGGAGAGTCCATCACGAACCGATCCTTCCGCGGCCCGCGCGATCAGCGCCAAGCCTTCTTCAGAGACATTCGCGCCTTCCTTTTCGGCGATTTTCGCCAGATGCTTGGCCAGTGCCTCGCTGTCTAACCGCTTTAGATCAAACCGTTGGCAACGCGACAGGACCGTAATCGGCACTTTGCGGATCTCAGTGGTCGCGAAAATGAACTTCACGTGCGGTGGCGGTTCTTCCAGTGTCTTCAAAAGCGCATTGAATGATGCCGTCGAGAGCATATGCACTTCGTCAATAATGTAGACTTTATGCCGGGCCGAAACGGGCGAGTAGCGCACCCCGTCCAAAAGCTCGCGCATATCCGCGACGCCGGTCCGTGACGCGGCATCCAACTCTAAGACATCAGGGTGATTGCCAGCCATAATCGCGGCGCAGAAATCACCAGGCGGATCAAGCTGCATGCTCGGCGAATCATGGTCTTCGCGCGAATAGTTCAATGCGCGCGCGAGCAAGCGCGCCGTGGTGGTTTTGCCGACCCCTCGCACGCCCGTCAGCATAAAGGCATGCGCCACACGCCCGGTCTCAAACGCGTTGGTGAGCGTGCGCACCATGGCTTCTTGGCCGATCAGATCAGAGAAGAGCCGTGGACGGTATTTGCGCGCTAGAACTTGATAGCCTTCTTCCTGCGGAGCGCCCATTTCGGCATCTCCAAACATCGAAAACGTCGCATCATCGCGTTCGTTCTCTTCAGGGGTTTCAGGCGTATCGCTCATGGTTAAAGCTTATGGCAGGGACTCGGGGGTGGCGGCAAGCAATCAGCGCTTCAGAAGCGCAGCCGCTCCACAAGATTAACAAAAATTCTACTTGTGGGAGGCGCGGGCAAACGGCATTAAACGATTCATCAGAGCTATTCCGTCGAAATTAAAACGGTAAATAATAATTATAAATCAATACACTAGACAGTGATCACACATTCAGAAACGATTGCTGCAGAGGATTTAGGAAAAGCTCTTATGAAAAACACGTACCTTTTCGTCAGCCTCACGGCTTTCGGACTCGCTGCATGTAGCAATGGCGACGACTTTATGAATGCTGCGCCCATTATCAGCGTCGGCGCAGCTCAAGCTGTGGTTGAAGGCACGACCGTCCAAATCAACGCGACGGCGTCGGATCCAAACGGCGACCCAATGACCATGTCTTGGTCACAAATCTCCGGGCCGGATGTCGCGTTGACCTCAACCAGTAGCCTCACGCCACAATTTGAAGCGCCGAATGTTAATCAAAGCGTTGATATTGTTTTGCGCCTGACCGTCACGGATTCGCGCGGATCGAGCACCTCGCAAGACCTAACGATTACAGTGAATGATACGTCCCGAAATGGAGAGTCGCCGCAAGGCATTCCGAATGATGGAAGGGATCGTCGCGATCGGGCCCGCAATAATCGCAACAATGATCGACCCATGGTCGATAGTCGCGAAATCCGCACTTATGATGTCAGCAACAACAATGTCGACAATCCAACTTGGGGCGCCACGTTTGAGCACCTGCAACGATTGGGCAATGCCGACTATGCTGACAGTATCTCTGAACTCGCGGGAGAAAACCGCCCTTCTGCTCGCGCGGTCTCAAACGGGATTGCCGATCAAGTCGAAGGCACGTCTATCCCAAACGCCGTCAATGGTACCGACTTTGTTTGGCAATAGGGCCAATTCATGGACCATGATTTGGACCTGACCGATGGCGCCGAAGAGTCTGCAGATATTTTAGTACCTGAAGGTGACGCTTTCTTCGACCCAAACAGCACTGGCGCGCAAGTCATCACGTTCAACCGCGCTCTCTTCGATGCTGCTACAGGCACCGATGCTAGCAACCCGCGCGAACAAGAGAACGAAATTACCAGCTGGATCGATGGCTCTATGATATATGGTTCGAGCGTCGAACGTAACGCCGCTTTGCGCGAAGCGGGAACACCCTTCTTGAAAACCAGTGCCGGCAATCTTCTGCCCTTCAATGAGGGCAGCTTGACCAATGCGAATGGGTTTATCACCGACCCCACGGCGCTTTTCCTAGCCGGCGATATTCGCGCCAATGAGCAGCTCGGTTTGACGGTCATGCACACTTTGTTCGTGCGTGAGCATAATCGGATCGCCCAAAACTTGCTTGATGATGATCCAGATGCCGACAGTGAAGCTGTGTATGAACAGGCGCGACGCCTGGTGATCGCGAAAATCCAAGTGATCACGTATCAAGAATGGCTCCCGGTTTTGCTGGGACCTGACGCGATACCCGCCTATTCGGGCTATGATGACGACATCAATCCAACCATTTTTAACGAATTCAGCGTCGCCGCGTTCCGACTTGGCCACTCGATGCTGAATGAACAACTTTTGCGCCTCGACGCGACGGGTGCTGAGATTGCGGGCGGGCAGTTGGATTTGACATCCTCCTTCATCACTGGGCCGACGAGCTTGGTCAGCGAGGAGGATCTCGATCCGATTTTGCGCGGCTTCGCGACGCAATTACACCAGGAAATCGACCCGCTCGTGGTGGATGACATCCGCAACTTCCTGTTCGGACAACCGGGGAGTGGTGGTTTTGACTTGGCATCGCTGAACATCCAGCGCGGACGCGATCATGGCGTGCCTGGCTATAATGATATGCGAGAGGCGATGGGACTGACTCGCGTCACGCAATTCGGTCAAATCACCTCCGACAATGACC
>JABSQA010000001.1 GCA_013213825.1 Henriciella sp. | reverse complement strand
CAGGTCAGCTCGATCTCGATGTCGAAACCGGTAATTTCATTGCTCAGGGCATATCAAGCGGCACGATTCGGTTGGAGGGTGACAGGCTGACCCTTGGAACTGCTTCGTCGTACCTGGCCTCATGGCCGTGGGCGAAGCCGCGTGTGTGTCCGTGCATGGCGCCAACCGTTTGGGTTCTAACTCGCTGATCGACTTGGTTGTATTTGGTCGTGCAGCCGGTCTGCGCTGTGGCGCGACACTCGAAGCCGGTGCTAGCCAGCCAACCATCCAAGAGTCTCAAACCGAAGCACATCTCGCCCGGTTCGACCGCATTCGAAACGCCGATGGCGACCACACAGTCGCTGATTTACGCCTCGAAATGCAGCGGGCAATGCAAGACAATTGCGCGGTGTTCCGTACGGGCGACGTGCTCGACGAAGGCGTTGAGAAGATCGAAGCGATCAACAAAAAGGCGCCAGGCATGCGGATTGAAGATCGCGGCCTGGTCTGGAACACTGACCTGCTGGAAGCCTTGGAATTCGACAATCTCATCGGCCAAGCCACAGTCACCGTGAACTCTGCGGCGAACCGCAAAGAGAGCCGCGGCGCCCATGCGCGCGAGGATTTCGACAAGCGCGATGATGAGAATTGGATGATGCACACGCTGGCCTGGTCTAACGAGGCGGGCGAAGTGAAGATCGATTATCGCCCCGTGCACAATTACACGATGTCGAACGAGATTGAGTACATTAAACCCAAAGAGCGGGTCTACTAGGAGCCAAGCATGGTACAGCTGACACTTCCAAAAGGCTCTGCGCCGAAAAAAGGTAAGACTTGGCCGAAGCCTGAACGGGCGAAGAACGTCAAGAAATTTAAGATCTATCGCTACAGTCCTGAAGAAGGCGGCAATCCGCGCTGGGACACCTACTTTGTCGACATGGACAAATGCGGGCCAATGATCTTGGACGTTTTGATCTACATCAAGAACCATGTCGACTCGACGCTGGCCTTCCGCCGGTCTTGTCGCGAAGGGGTTTGCGGCTCTTGTGCAATGAATATTGGTGGCCAGAACACAATCGCCTGTACGCGTGGTTGGGATGAAATCGCCGGTCCACACATTACGATCGCACCGCTGCCGCATCAGCCGGTGGTCAAAGATCTGATTCCAGACCTCACCAATTTCTATGCGCAGCACGCTTATGTGCAGCCTTTCTTGAAGACGGAAACACCAGAACCCGAGAAAGAGTGGAACCAGACCGAAGAAGAGCGCGAGCACTTGGACGGTTTGTATGAGTGTATTCTGTGCGCCTCCTGCTCGACCTCTTGCCCATCCTATTGGTGGAATGGCGACAAGTATCTTGGCCCAGCCGCGCTCTTGCAGGCCTATCGCTGGTTAATTGACAGCCGCGATGAAGCTACCGGCGAGCGTTTGGACGATCTCGAAGATCCGTTCAAACTCTATCGGTGCCACACGATCATGAATTGTGCCCAGGTTTGCCCGAAGGGTCTGAACCCAGCCAAGGCCATCGCTAAGATTAAACATATGATGGTGGAACGTATCGCGTAAGACGCGACTGGATACAAAGACAAAGGGCGGCGATCATAAGATCACCGCCCTTTTTTTCTGATCTGCCTGAAAACTTATTGAGCAGGCACGGCAATTGGCGTTTCGAGGCTTGCGAACACCGATGTCGCCACTGTGCCCTCTTCATAAGAAACGCGGCGAATTTCAGCAATCGCGCTCTCGAGAATCTCATCGCGGCACGTTTTGTCATGCTTCGGTGTGCCGACGAGCGGTGAAGCATATGTACAGGCTTCAATCGCTTGTGCTTCGAGTGACGCCAGAACAATTTCGACACCAGATTCGGTCTCAAGGAGCGCTCGATCATAGGTCAAATCAACCGTGACAGTTTTGGTTTCAGCTTGAGCGAAAGGGGTTGCAAACGCAGCTACAGCAAGGAGAGAGGCAAGACTCTTATGCATTGGAACATTCCATATATTGCAACGACGGCCAAACGGCCGACAGGGAGGACGATGCGTGAAGCAGAGTTTTCTTTCGCTCTTATCGCAGCTCGAAACTCGTCCGAGACTGAGCGTTCTTCTCCGCTTCACAACATCCCTCTAACAGAATACTGAATGATAAGCAAATCATTTAGTAATTATTTTTCGACTTTTTTACTTAGGCGTTTTGGCATGAGTGCGACGCAGCGCTTCATTCAAAGACGAATAGAAAACGGGCGGAAAGCTTCTCTCTCCGCCCGTTTCCATTTGAACTAGATGCGTCCTGTCACGCCGCAGCGTGCCAGTTTTCCTTTAGTCTAGCGACGCAAAAACATATGTGGTCGCTTGCCCCTCTTCCAAGGCTGCCAGGCGGATTTCGCTAATAGCTTGTTCGACCAAGGCATCGCGACATGCGCGATCGAAACTTGGCGTGCCGAAAACTGGCTTTTTGTACGAGCAGGCTTCGGTGGCCTGCTTTTTAATCGACTTCAACACCGCCTTAGCGCCGGATTCGGAGCTGAGAAGGCTTGAATCATAGGTGAGTTGTACTGTGATTGGAGTGCCCTGAGCGTGGGCAAAAGGAGCGACCATAACGGCCGCGGCGATTAGAGTTGCAACAGTCTTACGCATTGTAAGAGTTCCTTTTCGAGTTAGCGACGGCCCGAAGACCGACCAGAAACTCCTCCCGCAACACATGTTCGATTTTTTTGAGCCCTCTTAATGTCCGGCCAGATCTCGGACTTAGCCCTTTCACTTTTATGTTGCACCGCAACACTTCGCGCAAACCACGGGCCGAACAAGGAATTTTCGGAAAAGCAGATATGCGAAAATGAAGACGTGCCGCTTTTATTGGGGGTTCAGCGGTCCCCGCGCCGGTGAATCTTTCATGACAGGCAGCGATGCTTAAGTTTTAGGCGCGCCAACTGCCCGAAAGTGCCATTCTCTCATACTTTCGGGCAAATTTTGCTGGCACCGCCGATAGCTTGTTTCTATTTTCGATTCGATGCCCCCAAGCGGTGAATCCCGTGGCGTAAGACTGGATCGGCGACAAAGCCAAGGCGCCCGCGCGGACTGGCATCATCCAACTGGCCATTTGTCTTTTATATTGGACATCTCCAAGGCCGAGATGGAGCTCTGACACCCCCTCTAAAGCCGCCCACTTGGCCAATGAGAAGAGCAAAGCAAGACCAGGTTTTTGCTTTGCATATTTAGCCTCATAGGCCGGGAACCAATAATGCAAAACCGACGCTGAGCGCATGCAGTAACAGATCGCAGCAACGTCGCCGTCAATGCTCAAGGTCGATAATATGCCACGCGCTTGATCGTCTCCGCTTTCGAGCAATTGCTGTAGCAGAGCGCGCGACCAGGCCAGGCGAAACAGATCAAAATGGCCCGCTTGCGCATAAGCGTCGCGCTTCAGCGCAATCAAACGTTCGAAACTTACAGGGTCAACCACATCATGGCGGAGCGTGGTGGAGGGTGTGGAAAGGAGCTTCTCTGCTTTGCGCCACTCGCGCCGGAAATTGGAGCTCTCAGCGGATCGCGCCGCGCGCCAGGCGTCAAACCCCGCGTCCAGATCCATAACCTGATTGCCATCACCAAATTGCCCCTCAAGTCCATGACGACGCTGCTGATATGGCAGCGCCGAAAACGCAAATCCGCCCATATTTCTGCGCACATCTGGATGGGTCAGATCTAGCCGTACCGTGGGATGCGCGATGATCCCGTGCAAATCGTCCATCGAGCCCGCGATCGGGCGCGCTGTGCCGAACGGCCCTTTTCGGAACGGCCAGTACGCCGCCGGGCGCTCATGCTCATAAAATCGCAGCACTTTAATGCCGGGGCGAACGGCCTCAACGGCTTCAGCGTAGCTATACGAAAAATACGGGCTGGCCAGGCTTGGGTCTGACGCTTGGAAATTGCTCCATACAGCGCGATCCGTCTTGGTTAAGTCGGAGAAATTTAGACACTGAACTCTGGCACGCATCTTGCAGTGAGTTTCCCGTACGTTTTCGCCACCTTTGGATGCGTTATGGCCGATCTTGGTTACCTTTCTCGGAAGATTGACAGGGCAATTGATAAAATTCTCTGCGAGATTTTTGACAAACGCGCCGTAACCCTGCCGGCTGGACGCTATGTTAGCCTTTGCTTTGACGATTTTCCACAATCCGCGGCGCGGATCGCCGCGCCAATGATTGAACGCCGCGATTGGCGCGCGACTTGGTATGTGGCGGGTGGTTTTATGGGCGAAACAGAGCCTGAGTACGGACAAATGTTCACGTCTGAAGACTTGTACGCGCTACGCCGCAAGGGACATGATTTTGGCTGTCATACATTTGATCATATTGATTGCAGCACAGCCAGCGCTAAGGAATTGCACGCGCAAGTGCGCAAAAGTGCGGCTTTCTTAGCTGCAAACGGGATTTCCGAGGTATCGTCATTCGCCTTCCCCTTTGGGGCCGTCGATTTGGCTGCGAAGCGCGTTATGAGCCAGACTGGACTGGCCCTACGTGGCGTGAAACCGGGAACCAATCGCGGGTCGATTGACCTCAATATGCTCAAAGCCTGCGGGTTGCAGGATAATGAGGGCGGAACCGCGCGTGCAATTGAAGAGTTAGAAACGCTCAAGCATCAGGACGGTTGGCTTATCATCTTCACGCATGATGTCCGCGAGACACCGTCACCATGGGGGGTCACCCCACAAGATTATGAGCATTTGCTAGACGCTATCGCGTGCTTCGGTGCCGAAATTGTCACCGTGGGCGATATGATGAACCGATTGAACGCATCAGACGCGCGCGATGTGCGCGCGGTCGCTTAAGGCGCTGCGATATCAATACTAATCGGCGCATGGTCGGATGGTTTCCACCCGCCGCGCCAGGCTAAATGCACCTGATAGCTCTCAAGATCGGTGAGCGCCGTGGCGGCTTCGGTCGTCCAGATATGATCGAGCCGACGCCCCTTGTTTGAAGCGGCCCAGTCCCTGGCGCGATAGCTCCACCATGAATAAAGCCTCTGATCATCATCGTGTACGTGACGCGCAATATCCGTGAATCCACCTTTTTTTCGAGCCTTTTCAAGCCACTCGGTCTCAATCGGCGTGTGTGAGACAATCTTCAGAAGCTGTTTGTGGGACCAGACATCATTCGGATGAGGGGCGATGTTGAGATCCCCGACCAGCACGCGTGGCACGCCGTCTCTAGCGAATTTGCCATAGTGCCGTCCAAGGCGTTTCACGAAATCAAGCTTATGGGCAAATTTCGGATTCTCATCAGGATCGGGTGTATCTCCACCTGCGGGGAGATAAATATTGTGCAACTCAAGGCCCTTCACCCGTATCGCATTCACCCTTGCATGCCCTTCTCGGCAAAGCTTCGGCGTTTCTAAGGTTTCAATCGGGCTCCTGCTGGCGATCGCCACGCCATGATGCCCACCTTTTTGGCCATGCACACTCAGGTGCGGGAACCCCATTTGTTTAAACGCCTTTTCCGGAAATTCGGCTGTTTGGCATTTGATTTCCTGAAAACACAGGATGTCCGGATTTTCCGCTGCCACAAAGGCTTCGACATTGGGCAAACGAAGCCGGATCGAATTGATATTCCAACTTACGAGTCTGAGGTGATTTGAAGTCATCCAGCTCGATTAGGCAGACCGCGCTGAGTCGTCAACGCGCCCGAATGTTGGGGACATTCGGGCGCTCACACGTCTGGGTTAGTGTGCGTGAATTAGGCGAGCATCATATGGGAGGAACACTCGCCTGAGTTGCAGAATAGTTCAACAACACCACTCGGCAAGTTTTTTCTTTATTTTTCAAGCGGTGTGAATTTGAGTTTGGCCGCTTGCAGGGTCACCGTTCCAATATCTTCTGTCTTGGCCTCGATGCGGACCGGGACATGCGCACCGTTCGGCAAAGGCGCGAGCCACATCCGCAAAGGCCCATCGATACCAGACAAATTGTCCTTATCGGATTCCCCGGCTTTATAGCCTGCAACTTTGTCCATTTTGATATGGCATTCATAAGCTTGCCCGGACCAAGCTTCGGATTTCACCTCAGTCATACCATTATTGGTCAAATGCAAATGGGTTAGCTGACGGCCATCAAAGATTTTCAGCGGCCCACCGCACGGATCTTCCCCTTCCGCACGGGGTTCCAGAGCAAACGAAATGAGTGCTGTGACGGGGTCTTTCGCCTCAAGGGCTTGTTCCACGGTGGCCGCGGGATCGCCAAGATTGCCAAATCGCGGAGTCGCGGTCATCTCGAAATCGTCTTTAAGGTATTTTAGATCCACGCGGCGATTCTTTTTGCCATCCTTGTTCTGAGAGACGAAGGCATACGTGTCTAATCCGTCCGCATGAGTGTAGCCAGATGCAGCGATTTCCAAATCATAATTGACCAAAATGTCCGCCAGGCCGGTGGTTTTGACATGACTCTTGATCGCATACGTATCTTTGTTCAGCGTCACACGGAAATTGGCTTTTCCGGTAATGGGGAGGATCAAGACCCAGGCATTGGCCTTAATATTATACTCCATCTCCATGGGCTGACCCGCTTCAATCATGCTGAGTATATGCGGTTCAATCAAAGCCGTATCGGCGCCAGAAACGCTTGAAAACGTCAGTGACGCGAGTGCCGCAGATGCGAGCAGTTTTTTCATCATGATCGGGCTTCCTCTACTGAAGACGAATTGAACTTGATATATATGTGTGTAGCAAAAGCTAGCCTGAACAAGGCCGCCACTGTTTCGCCCTGATTACAAATGCGTTACACGCGAATTTCAGGCCACCGCACATCGACTCATCTCAGTGCTTGACGGGCTTTCTCTGTAAGCGTAATAGCCGCGCTTCGGTTTCAATCTAGACAATGAGCGAGCGACCCATGTCCCGCGTATGTGAACTTACTGGCACAGGCCCTATGGTCGGACACAATGTCAGCCACTCGAATATCAAAACCAAGCGCCGGTTTATGCCAAACCTGGTGAATGTGACCTTGCATTCGGAAGCTTTAGACCAGCGCTTTTCAATGCGCGTCGCAGCCAAAGCCCTCCGCACGGTCGACAAGCTCGGCGGTTTGGACGCCTACCTGGCGAAAGCTAAAGACGACGTTCTTTCGGCAAAAGCGCTGAAAATCAAAAAGAATATCGAAAAGAAAGCCGCTGAAGACGCCTAAACCGCGTCGGCTGTCTTTACGGACCTCCTATTAAACGCGCTCTGAGCCATCAGAGCGCATTTTGTGTTACCTGGATTGCACCTTTCTCAAACCCACTTAGGATGTTGGCTGCACAAGCTATGGGAGAAGCGGATGCGGATACTGATCGCAGCGGCGATCGGATGTTTGTTGGCGGGATGTCAGCAAGCTGAGGATGGTCCATCAGCCGAAACGCAAACACAACCGTCTGAGTCGCAGCCGCTCACCGTGTTTACGGGTGGCACGATTTATACCGGGAACGGCACGGACACAGTCGACGCGGTGACGGTCGGTGCGGACGGACGGATTATTGCTGTTAGCCCACCAACGTCGATGGATTGGGACGAGGGTGAGATCAATTTGGTCGACCTGGATGGCGCTGTGATGTTTCCCGGCTTCACCGACGGGCATGCCCATCTGCTCGGGATCGGTCAGCGCGAGCTTACGCTCAATTTGGAAGGTACCGCCTCGATCGGAGAATTGGTCACGCGGATAGAGGCGGAGCTACAAAACATTCCAGCCGGACAAGTGGTTTTTGGCCGTGGATGGATCGAAACCGGTTGGCCAGAGAATCGGATGCCAAATGCCTCTGATCTAGACGCGATTAGCCCTGATCATCCGGTCATCCTGACCCGCGCTGATGGACATGCATTGGTTGCCAACAGCGCTGCCATGACTGCCGCTGGCGTCACCGATGACACGCCGGATGTTGATGGCGGCAAAATCGAACGGGATGATGCCGGCCAAGCGACCGGTATTTTCATCGATAATGCGATGGGCCAAATCTTTGCGCTCGTGTCTGCACCAAGCGAACAGGACAATATTCGAGCCTTCGTCGTCGGCGCTCAAGCTTATTCTGCCCGCGGTTGGACCGGGGTCCATAATATGAGCGTGACGCCTTCGCATGCGGTCCTTATGGAGCGCCTGGATTTGGAAGGCCGCATGCCCTTAAGGCTGCACAATGCCTATGATGAATCCGGATTTGAGATTGCGGCCAATCGACAACATGAGACGGACACGATCACCAATCGCTCCGTCAAACTCTATATGGATGGTGCGCTTGGCTCACGTGGGGCACTGCTGATCGAGCCGTATTCTGATCGTCCCGATACGCGTGGCCTGTCTTTGATGGAGCCGGAAGCCCTGTCAGAGCTGATGGTGCGTGCGGAGACCGCGGACGTGCAGCTCGCCATTCACGCCATTGGGGACCTCGCCAATCGGCGGATCTTAGACGAATTCGAGGATCTTTCCCAGTTGGATGAGATTATCGCCTCTCCGAACTATTCCGATAATCGCTGGCGCATCGAACATACCCAAATCCTGCATCCAGATGACATTGCGCGCGTTGGGTCGCTCGGCCTGATCGCCTCAATGCAACCTAGTCATGCGATCGGCGACCTGAAATTTGCGCCTGACCGTCTTGGCCCGAACCGGCTGTATGGGGCTTACGCATGGCAGAGTCTTCTGGGGACGAACGCCGTCATCGTCGGCGGTTCGGATGCGCCGGTTGAGATCGGCACCCCTCAAATCGAGTTTTACGCTGCTGTCGCGAGAAAAGACGTCGAAGGCTTCAGCACCGAAGATTGGTATCCAGAGGAGGCGCTAACGCGTCAGCAGGCACTCGCGCTGTTCACGTCGGCGCCAGCATATGCGGCGTTTATGGAAGACGATCTCGGCCGCATCGAAGTCGGTAAACTGGCTGATTTCAGCGTGTTCGATCGCGATCTGATGACCGTTCCAGAAGCTGAAATATTGCAAGCTAAAACCGTCATGACCGTCGTGCATGGCGAGATCGTTTTTGAGGCTGATTGAGGCTTAGCGTCCCTGAAATTTGGCAGGGCGCTTCTCGACGAAGCTATCGACACCTTCTTTGAAGTCGAAGCTTGCAAAGCTAGCCTGCATCTCCTGATCAGCGACCTCGAGCGAGCGCGCGAAGGATTGGAAATAGCTTTCGCGGATTTGGCGCTTCATAATGGCGAGAGAGCGCGGAGACGCCTGATTGGACAGGTACACGGCGGTCTCCATAACGTGTGGCAAAAGCTCTTTGGCTGGCAAGGCTTGATTGACCAGGCCGATATTCGCCGCTTCAGCGCCCCTAAATACGCGCGCTGTGAACAGCAGGTCTAAGGCCTGCGCTTCGCCGACAAGACGCGGCAACAGCCAAGCGATACCATGTTCTGCAATCAATCCGCGTTGGGCGAAGGCCGTGGTGAATTTGGCCTCCTGATTGGCAAAGCGCAGATCTGCATAGAGCGTGAAGATCAGGCCAATCCCCGCGCAAGGCCCGTTTATGGCGGCGATAATCGGCTTCGGGCAAGCATACATGTAGCCGAAACGGCCGGGATACAGGGCAGCGAGGTCATCCGCAGCTGGATCAGCCTCCGCCGTCGAAGCACCGCTCACGGCAGCGTCAGCGGCCTCACTATCCGGTTTGATTTCTTGCAACCCATTCATGTCTGCGCCCGCGCAAAATCCGCGCCCTGCCCCGGTCACGACAATGCATCGGATCGTGTCATCTTTACCGGCTTTTTCAATGGCGTCTTCAACCTCGAGCTGCATTTGCCCGGTCCAGGCATTGAGCCGGTCTGGTCGATTGAGCGTGATGGTCAGAACCTGATGTTCGACATCCGTCAGGATTTGCTCATAGTTCGCCATTTTTCTTCCTCCGCAATACTGTCCATTTCAGCATCAAAGCAGAAGACGACCGGAACGTAACCCGGTCTCGTAACGAAAGGCGCTAAGCGTCAACAGGTATTGGATTGACCTTCGTCGCCGCAAAATGGTCGAGCATATGCTTGGTCACGTCCGGCAAGAAGCGCGGCGGGACATCATGCCCCATCCCTTCCATGACCTCGAAACGTGCGCCGCGCACCAGCTTGGCGATGTCTTGGCCACCCTCGATCGGGACTAAGGGATCGGCTGAGCCATGCAGGACAAGTGTTGGAGCTTTGATTGACCGGGTGTGTTTGCGGAAATCACCTGCAGCGACAATGGCCGACATTTGCCGCACGACCCCGGTTGGGTTGTAACTGCGATCATAGGACCGGGTGATCCGATCCCGCATGCCATTGGTGTTTTGATCCTCGCCTGGAGTCCCGATGATACCGAACGTGTCGACGGATTGATTTATAATCGCATCCCGTGTCGTTGGCGGTGGCCCACGGCGGATCATCGCTTTCATGACATTGCCGGATGGACGCGGTAATTTCGGATTGCCGGTCGTCGTCATGATCGCGGTGAGGCTGGCGACGCGCTCGGGCTGCATCGCCGCTACATGTTGAGCGATCATACCACCCATCGAAATTCCGACAATGTGCGGATACTCGAGCCCTAACGCATCCATCAGCCCAATCGTGTCGCGCGCCATATCCGCCAAAGCGTAAGGGGTTTTCAATTTGATCCCCAGGCGCCGCAACAGGATTTGGCGCAAAATGGGCGGCGTTTTCTCGCCTTTGTGATGATGTGACAAACCAATATCGCGATTGTCGAACGTGATCACACGGTAGCCTCCGGCGACCAGGTCCGAAATCAGCTTGTCCGGCCACATGGTCAGCTGTCCCCCGAGCCCCATAATCATGAGTACCGGTGGCGCCTGATCGTCACCATGCGTTTCGTAAGCGAGGTCGATCCCATTAGCAGTCACGTGCGGCATGTTCCGTCCTTTTTACAGAGAAGTCCGCACAAGACTTAGTTGCAGCGACTGAATAAAACCAGGGCGAAAGCTCACAAACACAGCGCTTCACCCAATGTCACACTTGGCGCGAGCCGCGGTTGTGTTAGGTGACCCTGAATAAGACTTGATGAAAGACGACCCGCATGACTGTGATGAGCGATAACGACAGCCTCTTAGGCATGGAGCCAACCGAGACGATCGACGTTCGCGAGGTGTTTGGCCTCGACACGGATATGGTTGTGCGGGGATTTAAGGAACGGACGGAATATGTTCCGGCCATCGATGAAGCCTATCGATTTGACCCGCAAACGACGATCGCGCTTTTGGCCGGGTTCGAACATAATCGCCGGGTCATGGTCCAAGGCTATCACGGCACGGGGAAGTCGACACATATTGAGCAAATCGCGGCGCGCCTGAATTGGCCGATGATCCGGGTCAATTTGGACAGTCATGTCTCACGGAGTGATATGGTCGGAAAAGACGCAATTGTTCTCAAAGACGGCGCCCAAGTCACGGAATTTCGTGAAGGCATTCTGCCATGGGCGCTTCAGCGCCCGGTTGCCATCACGTTCGATGAATATGATGCCGGTCGTCCGGATGTAATGTTCGTCATCCAGCGTGTGCTTGAAGCCAGCGGTAAACTGACCTTACTCGACCAAAACCGTGTGATCGAGCCGAATCCGTATTTCCGTCTCTTCGCCACAACCAATACGGTTGGACTTGGCGATACGACTGGATTGTATCACGGCACCCAGCAGCTCAACCAAGGCCAAATGGACCGGTGGAGCATTGTCACCACGCTGAACTATCTCGAGCATGACGCTGAAGTTGAAATCGTGGCGACCAAAGCGGGCGATGTTGATACCGAAACGCTGAGCCGCATGGTCACCTTGGCCGATTTGACGCGGAACGCGTTCATGAATGGTGATTTGTCGACTGTGATGAGTCCACGGACGGTGATCACTTGGGCGGAAAACTACGCCATTTTTAAAGATCTCGGCCACGCGTTCCGGATGACATTCCTGAACAAGTGTGATGAGCTCGAACGTCCGCTGGTCGCTGAAATGTATCAGCGTTGCTTCGCCGAAGAATTACCAGAAAGCGCCCTAATGGTAAAAGTTGCCTAGGATTGTTTAAGGGTGTTTTCAGCAGCGCAGCCTAAACTGCGCTCATGTGGGACTATCTTCAATCTGCGTTAGCAAACCTTAGCTTTCGGCTCCAATTTGTGTTCGTCTTCTTCGGGCTGATCACGGTGCTGATGTTTTTTGCGACGGGCCGAAAACAATTGCATTGGGACGAAACGCTGAAAAAGAGCGGTTGGGTCAATGTCTGGCTCATTACGCTGAATTCTCTCGCCATTACTTTGCCGATCGCGGCAACCGCTTATGCGCTTCATCTGCTTCAGTCTTTGCCGCACCTCTCACCACTGGTTTGGAACGATGCGCCCTGGCTGGTTCGTGCATTCATCGCGCTTTTATTGTTTGATCTAACGAATTACGCGCTGCATCGATGGATGCACTCGAATGCCTGGTCGTGGCCGCTGCACGCCGTGCACCATTCAGATACAGATCTGCATTTCCTATCAGCAAATCGGGCGCATATTTTGGAATGGGTGGTCGTGTTTCCCATCACTGCCGCAGTGGCCTTTTTTTGCGGCCTAGGAATTTCAGACGTTGTCTTCCTTGGATTGGCGCGCGAAGCCCATCAATATTACGTCCATTCGCGACTGGACTGGGATCACGGACCTCTACGCCACGTGCTGGCGAGCCCACAATTTCATCGTTGGCACCATGTCGATCAAGCTGAGGCCCACAATAAGAATTTTGCGCTCTTTTTCCCATTTATCGATCTCGC
Organism: Henriciella sp.; assembly: GCA_013213825.1. Classification (GTDB taxonomy): domain Bacteria; phylum Pseudomonadota; class Alphaproteobacteria; order Caulobacterales; family Hyphomonadaceae; genus Henriciella. The sequence goes on along the minus strand of JABSQA010000001.1, from coordinate 84,676 downwards.
ATTCGGCACTTATTACTCCCCGCACTCTGCGAAGGGGCTTCCCACGGGATTTGCCGGAAATCCGGGGGAAAATATCGGCAAGCTCTTATTGTTTCCGTTTACCGAATGGCTGCGATTGGCGCGCGAACGTTTCCTGCCGCAGCGCGAACAAAGCTCTTAACCGATTTCACCCCGCGACAACTCGGCTTTGCGGTGCTTTTAGGCTTCGCAAACTTCAGCACGCGCGCTAAGTCATCGGAATGTCTAAAACCGACGATGCGCCCTATGAATTGTTCAAACAAGCCTTGGCTACGACCGCCAAGGCGATGAGCCAAACGCGCGACGTCGAAGTGTCCTATTCCGGCGATGGCCCGCGCGCTGAAGCTGAACGGATCGTCCTGCCCCCGCCGCCTAGAGATTTGAGCCCTGAACAAGCGGCTCAAGCCCGCGGCGATGCAGATGCAACAGCCTTGCGCATGGCCCACCATGACCCGATCGCACACGCCAAATTTCGACCCGACAGCGAAGTCGGACGGCAAGTCTATGAAGCCGCTGAACGCGCCCGCATTGAGAGCATCGGCGCGCGCGCGATGCAAGGCACAGCCGACAATCTCGACGCCGCGCTGGCATTACGATGCGAGAAGGCCGGATATAGCCGCATAGACGACCGTACAAATGCCCCGCTCGCGCCTGCGATCGAGTTTTTATTGCGTGAACGCCTGACGGGGCGAGACCTGCCAAAACCCGCCGCTGGCTTTGCCAATCTCTGGCGCCAAGAGGTCGGGGCCGACGGTCAACGGCCATTAGATGGCGTGATTGAAGAGTTGCGAGATCAGCTCATTTCGCAAATCGACGACCAAGCCGCATTCGCTGAAACCGTTCAGCAAATCGTCCGCACCTTTACCAAAGGCGACGAAGTGGCCGACGACCAAGGCGAGCAGGATGAAGCTTCTGAAGACGAAGCCGAACAAAATAATCAAGAGAATTCTTCGGATGATGGCGAGTCGGGCGAAGAGACCCAAGGCGCCACGATGGAGGAAGTCGAGGCTGGCGAAACAGAAGACATGGAAGGCGAAGAGACCAATGTCTCAATCGACGCTGATGTCGACATGGACGCCGAAGACAATCCCGAAGACACCGATGATGGCACCAAACCCTTGCGGCCCAATTTCCGCGATGGCGATGAAACAGATCGCTTCCAGTACAAGGCCTTTACCAAGGACAATGATGAGGTCGCCCAAGCGGTAGATCTCTGTGACCCGGAAGAACTGGTCCGCCTTCGCGCCTATCTCGACCATCAGTTGGAGAGCTTGCAAGGCGCTGTCTCAAAACTCGCCAATAAACTCCAGCGTCGTTTGATGGCCCAGCAAAACCGGTCTTGGTCTTTCGACCTTGAGGAAGGCGTATTGGATACGGCTCGATTGACCCGCGTCATTACGGATCCGACGGCGCCTCTGAGCTTTAAGCAAGAAGACGACAGCAATTTCCGCGATACGGTTGTGACCCTTCTGCTCGACAATTCTGGGTCCATGCGGGGACGTCCGATCATGGTCGCAGCCTTGTGCGCCGATATCCTCGCGCGGACGCTTGAACGGTGCGGGGTGAAAGTTGAAATTCTTGGCTTTACGACGAAAGCCTGGAAAGGCGGGCTCAGCCGTGAGGATTGGGTCAAAGCAGGCAAACCGGCGGGTCCAGGTCGCCTAAATGATTTGCGGCACATCATCTATAAATCTGCCGATGCCCCGTGGCGTCGTGCGCGCCGTAATCTTGGTCTGATGATGCGCGAAGGCTTGTTGAAAGAGAATATTGACGGTGAAGCCTTGCTTTGGGCGCATGACCGCCTGCTTGGCCGGTCGGAACAGCGCAAAATCATGATGGTGATTTCTGACGGCGCACCCGTGGATGATTCCACTCTGTCGGTGAATGTGGGCAATTATCTGGAACGCCACTTGCGCCAAGTCATTGAAGAGATTGAGACCCGCAGCCCGGTCGAGCTGATCGCCATTGGCATCGGCCACGATGTCACGCGTTACTACAAACGCGCTGTCACCATTGTCGATGCTGAACAATTGGGGGGCGCGATGACCGAACAGCTCGCGAGCCTATTTGACGAGAATGGCGAGGCCCCAAAACCTGAAGCCATGGCCGTGCCGCCCCTGACGCGTGAAACCGTACGCCCAGGAAGTGCAACCAGTGGCGCCGCATCGGGCGCGCCGCGCTATGGCGGACCAAAAGTTGGCTCGGGCCGCGACGTGCGCCGCACTCGGATGTAATGTGTTCGCAAAATAGCCGTATTGCTACGATCAGACGGTCCTGAAGAGGTATTCTATGCGCGCGATTTTCTTGTCTTTGAGCGTGATGCTCGCCGGGTGTGCGGCGACTGCGGTTTCTACGGCAGACACCCCAAGCGGCGCCGAAAAATGGACCTATCAAGCGGCGGTCGACGATCTCAGAAAACGTTCTTGTCCAGAGGGCACTGACTTTCAACGCGCAGACCCGTTATCGCTCCGCATTATAGAGGCAGAACGTGGCAGCGAAGACGACCGAAATCAAAATCTATCTGGCCTAGACCTGGTTGGCGCGTGGCATCTGAAATCCAATGAGTCGAAATTTGGCGGACTGTCAGGAATAGACGTCTTGGACTCTGGTTCGCTGCTCTTGGTCACTGATGACGGCAAATTCGTATGGATCGGTATCGATGCAGCAACTGGGACGCCGGACGGGTTTGCCTCCATGGCCGATATGCGGGACGAAACAGGCCGCATCTTTCGACACAAACGCGCCGCTGATTCAGAAGACCTGGCGCTACGCGATGGCCTTGCTTTTGTCAGTTTCGAGCAAGATCACCGGATCCAAGTCTATGATTTAGAGACCTGCGGGGCAGCGGCACATGGTGCCTTGCTGACCAAACTTGATCGCGTCGTTGATGAGCAAGTGCTCGAAAACAATCGCGGCGGTGAGGCCTTAGCGTTTAATGGCGATGAGATAGAGATCGGGTTTGAGACGCGCAATATAACAGGCTCTCCAATCGCGACGCTCCAGATCGATGGCGGCTTCACCGATACGTACCGGACCGAACAACCGCTCCTCTTTCTATTGACCGGCATGGATCAAGCGTTCGACCTCTCGGCAACACTCTTCCGGGCATATGACCCGATCCGCGGAGCCCGGGGACTGGTAAAAGTGGAGTCATCAGAAGGCCTCATCGCGCAAGCCCGTTTGCACGGGGGCTTACCAGCAGACAATTATGAGGGCGTGGCGATCGGCCGTAATCCCGCTGGCGGTATCAGGATCTGGGTGGTTTCGGATGACAATTTCAGTCGCGACCAGCGGACATTGCTTCTGGCGCTGGATTTGATCGAATAAACCGGCCATAGAGCCGCATGTTGCATGATCCAATCTTTTGGGGCGTAGCGGTTTTCTCCGTCCTGATTACCGGCATTTCGAAAGGCGGATTTGGCGGGTTGGCTCTGCTGGCCGTGCCCTTGATGGCGTTGGTCATCTCTCCGATTCAAGCCGCAGGGATTATGCTGCCCATCTTGATCGTGATGGATTGGGTCGGGGTTTGGACGTATCGCAAACACTGGGATCGCAAATTGCTGATGCTGATCTTACCCGGTGCCATAATCGGGATTGCGGCGGGAGGCTTGCTCGCCGGTTATGTGGATGATCGCGTCGTCCGAATTTTTGTCGGCATAATCGCCGTGTTGTTTCCGATCTACGCCATTTTCAAGCCACGCGGCGGCGACGCCTTTATCAAGAACAACCGGCCACTCGGCTTCATTTCGGGAACCGTTGCGGGCTTTACCAGCTTCATCGCGCATGCGGGTGGCCCCCCATATCAAGCCTACACGATCCCACAAAACCTCGACAAACAGGTCTTTGCGGGCACAGCCGTGATGTTTTTCTTTGTCGTCAATTTCGTCAAAGTCCTGCCTTACGCCATGCTGGGACAATTTGATCAAACCAATTTGACCACCTCGCTTATCCTCATTCCTATTGCGCCATTTGGCGTTTTGCTTGGCGCGTGGTTGGTCAAACGGATCGATCAGCAACTCTTCTATCGCGTGCTTTACGGACTCATCTTCGCAGTCGGGCTGAAACTGCTCTGGGATGGATTTATTGGCTCTTGATCAAATCCACCAAGGCAACAGCTTCATAACTCGCCCAATCCGCCTCGCCCTCAACTTTGGCGATTTTCAGCCCGGCTTTGTCGTATAGAATGGTGGTGGGAAATCCACCTCCTGCGCCACTATCATAGACCACATTCCAGCCGTCAGGGCCGTCCGCCAGGGCGTAAAAGTCTAGAACGCCGCCCGACAATTCGCGCAGTCTTTGCGGGGCGTAATCGCGGTCTTCTGGCGAATCCACAGTCAATGCGATGACTTTGAAATTCTCGTCACCGCGGGAGGTTTGCAAGGCCGCTAAGGACGGCATCTCTCGCTCGCAAGGACCACACCATGTCGCCCAAAAATTCACAAGAATCGCCTGGCCTTGGAAGTCTTGATAGGTGACTGAATTGCCTTCTGAATCAACAAACACCGCGGACGGCGCTGAGGCCCCACGATCACTTGTGTCCAGCTTAGACAGAGCCCCCACAGCCAACCTGGCCACAGGGTCGCGGTTACTTCCCTTTGAACTGGCGCTAAAGACGGCGTAAAGCAGCGCCAAGACGATTCCAGCGAACATGGTTGGGATGGCAATGCGCAAAAAACGATCCATGGGGTCTGATGGCCTCAACAAGACTAAGGACTAGACAGCGATATGGCGACAGAACGCTCAAAAGGCCAGGAAATGTGGGGTGGACGCTTCGCCGCACAGCCAAGCGATATTATGCAATCCATCAATGCCTCGATTGATGTCGACAAGCGTATGGTCCGTGAAGATGTGGCCGGATCTCGCGCTCATGCCGATATGTTGGCGGAACAAGAGATCATTTCCGAAGCCGACAATGACGCCATCCAGGACGGATTGGATCAGATTGTTGCGGAAGTCGAAGCCGGAACCTTCCCCTATCGGGTGGAGCTGGAAGACATTCATATGAATGTCGAAGCCCGGTTGAAAGAACTGATCGGCGAACCTGCCGGTCGTCTTCATACCGCGCGATCGCGGAATGATCAGGTCGTAACGGACTTTCGCCTCTGGACCCGCGGTGCGCTGACAGAAGCCCGGCGCAGCTTGAAGCAATTGCAACGCGCACTGGTCAAAATTGCGAGCGATCACACCGACGCCGTGATGCCAGGCTTCACACACCTCCAAACCGCGCAACCGGTGACGCTCGGCCATCACATGCTGGCTTATGTTGAAATGATTGAGCGGGATCGTTCCCGCTTGGATGATTGCGCCCGTCGCTTAAATGAAAGCCCACTCGGATCCGCAGCTTTGGCCGGCACCGGTTTTTCGATCGATCGTGACGCCACCGCCGAAGCGCTCGGATTCTACCGACCAATGGCCAATTCGCTCGATGCTGTTTCGGCCCGGGACTTCGCTTTGGAAGCGCTATCGGCCCTGTCCATCGCAGCCACCCACCTGTCACGCCTGGCAGAAGAAATCGTGCTGTGGACGAGCGCTCAATTCGCCTTTGCGAAACTCTCTGACGGATGGTCAACGGGATCATCCATCATGCCGCAAAAACGCAACCCAGATGCGGCTGAACTGGTTCGCGCCAAAGCCAGCTTGATCACGGGTCAGTTCGCAGCCTTACAAGGCGCGGTAAAAGCGCTACCGCTCGCCTATGCGAAAGACCTTCAGGACGACAAGCAGCTAACCTTCGGGGCTTTTGATACGTTCAGCCTATGTGCGGCTTCGATGGCTGGCATGATGGAAACCATTACTTTTAATCGAGAGAATATGCGCGCGGCCGCTGCAAAGGGCTTCTCAACCGCAACAGATTTAGCCGACTGGTTGGTTCGCGAACTCAAAATGCCATTCCGTGATGCACACCATGTCACAGGCTCGCTCGTGGCTTTGGCAGAGAAAAGTGGTTGTGATCTGCCCGAACTTAGCCTCGAACAGATGCAATCCGTTGAGCCCCGACTAACAAATGACGTATTTTCGGTGCTGACTGTTGAAGCTTCTGCCATGAGCAGGCAGAGTTATGGTGGAACCTCGCCAGTGCGTGTTGCTGAGCAGGTTGAACAATGGACACAACGCCTCGGATAGGAGCGCTTGACGATGAAACACATAAAGACAGTGCTCGCGCTCTCCGCCCTGGCCAGCCTTGGCGCGTGCGGTTTACGCGGTGATTTGCAACGTCCGTCGCCAATCTTTTCGGAACCGCCGACGGAAGAAGCGCAACAACCCGTTGACGCGCCTGCCCAATTTGCGGGCGTCGAAATTCGCGAAAACGCCACCTATTACAACTCTTTAGGCGGCGAGATCCCAAAGCCTGCGCCCGACGTGGACGTGGAAGAAGAAAGCATGGGGGAGGTCAGCCCCGGCTGATAGTCGCGCGTGCATCATTTTAACTATGAAGATGGCCGCCTTCACTGCGAAGGTGTGGCCTTGGACGAGATTGCTGACGCCGTCGGCACGCCCGTCTATGTCTATTCAACCGCCACGCTTCGACGGCATGCGAAAGTGATTGCAGCCGCATTTGACGGCATGGACTGCTTGATCGCGTATTCGGTCAAAGCCAATGGCAATCTGGCGGTCTTAAAGACCTTGGCCAGCGAAGGCTGCGGCGCCGATGTGGTCAGCGGCGGTGAGCTTCGGCGCGCGCTCGCAGCGGGTATTCCAGCTGAGCGCATCGTCTTTTCCGGCGTCGGCAAAACGCGAGACGAAATGGCCTTAGGCCTAGAAGTCGGCATTCATCAATTCAATGTTGAAAGCGGCGCGGAACTCATTGCTCTGTCTGAAGTGGCGATGAGTTTAGGCAAAGTCGCTCCGGTCGCATTGCGCGTAAACCCTGACGTCGCCGCCGGTGGACACCCGAATATTTCTACCGGCAAAGCGGGCGACAAATTCGGTGTGCCATGGGCGGAGGCACCCGAGCTTTACCACCAAATCAAAGCGCTTCCGGGAGTCGAGGCCGTGGGCGTGGATGTCCATATCGGCTCACAAATCGGCGAACTGGCTCCGATGCGTGCGGCGTTTGAAAAAACCGTCGGTTTGGTCAAGTTTCTGAGAGAAGCTGGTCATGATTTGCGGCGCATCGATCTGGGCGGTGGCCTCGGCATTCCGTATCGCAATAGCGACACACCAGCCCCACCATCAGACTATGCTCAAATGATCCGTGACGTGACCGAGGGCCTAGGTTTGCAAGTCATTCTAGAACCGGGACGCGTGATTGCCGGCAATGCGGGTGTGATGGTGAGTGAGGCGCTCTATCACAAGCCTGCACCGGATCGCACCTTTTTGATCATTGATGCGGGCATGAATGATTTGATGCGCCCTGCGCTCTATCAGGCCCATCACGACGTGTTGCCACTCAAACAGCCCGCGGATAGCAGCGTATCAACTGAGTATGATATCGTCGGACCGATCTGCGAATCGACCGATAAATTTGCCGCCAAACGGACTATGCCGAGTGTCGCGCCGGGTGATCGGATTGCGTTTATGTCATCTGGAGCCTATGGCGCTGTGCTCTCAAGTCAGTACAATGCAAGGCCGCTGGTTGCGGAAGTTCTTGTCGATGGCGACCAATATGCCATTGTCCGTCGGCGTCCGAGCTTTGAACAAATGATTGAATTGGAGCAAATGCCCGATTGGCTGACCTGAACCGCATTCCTGGCACCAAAAGCCTGATTGACCGAACCTTTTCGAGACTTCGGCAAATCGCGCTTTGGAGCGCTTGGTGGCCGTTCGTCACGTTGCTCAGCGTATTTCTGATTGCGGTATTCCTGGGCGTTTTTGAACAGGCGCCCGCGCAATTGGCCGCTCTGGCGACCTTGATCGCCTTTTTGGGAGGCGGGATTGCGGTTTGGCGGGGTCTGAACCGCTACCGCCCACCGGCCCGAAACGAAGCGATTTCAGAGCTGGATGCGCAATCGGAATTGCGTCCTCTTTCAACTCTAGCCGACCGTCCCGCTCGACCTGAGCGCGATGCGGTAACCTTGTGGCACGCCCATGAAACGCGTCTGACCGACGAAGTGAGGCGGCTCAGCGTGCCGGACTTTGGTGAGACCTGGAAACGAATCGACCCGCTTTATTTGCGGTTTGCGTTGCCGGTTTTGCTGCTCGCAGCGTTGGCATTGAATTGGACCCAAGCTTCATCGCGTTTCGCCAGCGCACTCGACCCGGATTATGGCAGTTTGTTTGGCGCTGAGACCGTTCGCATCGAAGCTTGGATTGCCCCGCCTGAACACACCGGACGCGCGCCCATCTTTATCAATGATGATCAATCCGAGATTCGCGTTCCGGCGGGATCGGTGATGACGCTACGCGCGCAAGCGCCTTCCGCGCCAAGATTGCGCGTGCGAAGCGCAGATGGGCGGCAAAGCAAGCGGTTCGAGGCCACGCCGGATGGCGCCTTTGAAACGACCGCTACGATTACTGCCGATAGCACGGTCTCTGTACGCTGGTGGGGAGAACGCAAAGCATGGACCGTATTGGCCTCACCCGATTCACCTCCAGAAGTCGAATTCGTCGAAATGCCTGTGCTCGGCGCGGGCGATCGGACTGAGTTTAGCTGGAAAGCCAGCGACGATTATGGCGTCGCGAAACTCGAGCTGACCATCGCACCTGTCGCTGAAGCGCGCGAGCCTGACCTGGTTGGCGTTGAACTCGGGGGCATTAACCCGCGCGAGGCCGAAGAAGATGCAAAACTCGACCTAACGCGTAATCGCTGGGCTGGCGCCCGGGTTGAAGTGCGTTTGAAAGCCACCGATGGCGCAGGTCAGGTCGGCTACAGCGAACCGTATGAGTTCAAACTCCCCGAGAAGCTGCTCTTACAGCCCATCGCCAAAGCCATTCAAGATGTTCGGGTAACGGTCTTACGGGAAGACAATCCCTATTCAGAAGCTGAACCAGCCCTCGATTCCACGCGCGCCGATGCCTATTACGTCTCGGCGACTCAGCGTTTGCAACAAGCGCCTCCAGGGGTGCAACGCGGCGCGGTGATGCTGGAAGCGGTGACTTATGAGGCCCCCCGCTATTTCCGAGACGTCCTGGTTTATTCTGGCTTGGAGACGGCGCGCTATGCGCTGGAAGCCTCTATCTCGACAGATGAAGCGAAATCCACCGAACCCCTGCTCTGGTCCCTCGCCTTACGTGCGGAATATGGCTCAGCGGCAGACGCATATGCGGCGCTGATGGCCGCCAAGAAGGCGCTTGAAGATGCCTTGCGAGATGGCGCCAGCGAAGAAGAAATTCGGCGCTTAATGGACGCGTTTAAAGACGCCGCGCAGCGTTACATCGCCGCCAAAATGGCCGAAGCGCTGGCTAATGGGCTCGACGCGCCGCCAGACAATCGCGACAGTACAGAAGGACCGGGTGGCAGCGGGCTCGGGGGCCAAGGCTTTTCCGACATGCTCGATGCGCTGGAAGATTTGACCGAAACCGGCGCCACGGATCAAGCACGCCAATTGCTCGCTGACATTACCAATATGTTGGAGAATCTGGAATTCCAGCAAGGCTCTGGCTCAGGTGAGGGTTTCCCTGGCATGCCAGGCGAACAAGGTGAGAGTGACGAAGACCTGCCCGAAGAAGAGCGGGAAATGACCGAAACCATGCGAGAACTGTCTGACTTGCTGCGCGAACAGCGCGAATTGAATGACGAAACGCTCGCAGAACAACGCGGTGAACGGGGGCAGTCTGGCGATCAACAAGCGGGTCAGGATCAACCGGGTGAGCAAGGCGATGCGCAAATCGGTGAGGGATTAGGCGACGTCCCTGATTGGATGGAAGGCGAAGATGGACGCTCACTGAGCGAACGCCAGAGATCGCTCGCAGATCGCATAGAAGAACTCGCCGAAAACCAATTGGGTGGTGGCGAAGAGGGTGAAGGCGAAGGTGGCGGCGGTCTGGATGAAGACACGCTTGAGGCGATCGAGCGCTCTCAGCGCCGCGCTGGTAACGCCCTCGAGGACGGTAATCAAGGCCGCGCTATTCGAAATCAAGAACAAGCGACACGCCAATTGCGGGAGCTCGCAGAAGGATTGGCAGAGGATCTCGATGAAGCCCGTGCCGATCGGCTCGGTGATCAACAAACCGGCGGACAAGCGGGCGCGGACCCGTTTGGACGCGGGCAAACGGGCGCGATTGATGATAGTAATAGCGTGGATGTCCCTGACGAAGCTGAACGCCAGCGTGCCAAGGACATCCTAGATGAATTGCGCCGTCGCTATGACGAAGCCGTCGATGAAGACGAGCGCGAGTATCTCGAGCGCTTACTCGACCGGTTCTGATGCGGTTTCGGCGGGTTTGACAAATTTCAGCGTCATCCGATCCGATTCTCCGATCTCTACATAACGGGCAGCGTCAAAGTCTTCCGGCGCATTGCCTTCACGATCCGTGGTGCGGCTGACCGGCGGCAAGGTCCAAACGCCGAATGGATGGTCAGCGCTGTCGGCGGGATTGGCGTTGATTTCGCTGGCGGCCACAAATTCAAAGCCTGACGCGGCGGCCATGGCTTTCACGAAGTCTTCGTGAACATAGCCCGTAGCCCCACGTGGGTCTTGCTCGGCGCTTGACGGCAAACGGTGCTCCACGACACCCAGCACACCGCCAGGTTTCAATGCCGCAAAGGCATCATCAAAGAACTTCGGAGAGTAATCCCCGCCCATCCAATTGTGGACATTGCGGAAGGTAAGCACAGCATCCACAGATTCAGGCGCCGCCAGTGGGCCAGATTGGGCTGAGAAAGCGCTATATTCGAGTGTGCCGAATAGATCCGCATCGGCTTCATAAACCGCTTTGAAATCATCGATGCGCTGCTCGATCCGGGCCAGACGCTCGCCTTCAAAGACGTTTACATCCCATACCGCGGCAATCAGTTGACCATCGCCAGACGCAAGATAAGGCGCCAGGACATTCGTGTACCTACCACCACCAGGCCAAATTTCGACAACTGTATCACTGGCTGAAACTTCGAAGAATTCGAGTGTTTCTGCAGGATTACGCCAACCATCGCGGGCCTTCTCCTCATCGCTGCGCCAATCGCCAGCAACTGCATCAGCCAGCGTGATTGGGCCAGATTCGACCACTTCAACCGGCGGCGTTTCGGCTTCGACGGTCTCTGTCGGCGCTTCATTGCCGCCTGAACAGGCCGCCAGAATCACGGCGCTGGCGCCTAACATCCAATATGTCTTCATCATTTCGATCCTCATAAGGGGTTGAATCACTGCTTCTGCGTTTCCACATAGCCTAAGTCGCAGCGCTGCCAAGCAGGTTGGGACCGGAAATTCTGCCAGTGCCGATGGTCGGGCTGGATGTACAGAAGCTCCGCAAACTCACTTTTCGGCTTATTCAGATCGCCGGAGAGATCAGTTGCTAGTGAAAGGACTGTACGATGAGTACGATTGATCTAACCCCCCTATACAGAACAATGGTTGGCTTTGACCGCATGGCCAACATGATTGATAGCGCCGCGCGCCTGGATGGCGCCCAGGGCTATCCCCCTTACAATATCGAGCGGGTGGCTGATGATGAATTCGCCATCGAGATTGCTGTTGCCGGCTTTGGCGAAGACGATCTCGATATTGAGACGAAAGACGGTCTGCTGACCGTTGCTGGCTGCAAAACACCCCCTTCAGATGATGCCCCTGAGCGGGAATTCCTGCATCGCGGCATTGCCGAACGCGGATTCCTCCGCCGCTTCCAGCTCGCAGATCACGTCATCGTGACCGGCGCAGAGCTGCGCAACGGCCTGCTCCGCATCGAATTGCTGCGGGAATTGCCTGAGGCCAAGAAGCCTCGGAAGATCGAAATCGGTGCCCCAACCAAGGGTGGCAAGCCGAAACTGATCGAAGGCAGCGCGGACGCCGCTTAAGACTAAAAATGGTGACTAGGATATGCCCTGGGCCTCAGAGGTCCGGGGCTTTTTTTGGGTTTCACAGAACGTTACCGCATGGTGATCGAGGCGCACACTTCCTTAAAACTACTTAAAGTTGAGTGGCTTAAATCACTAGTTCGGCCAAAATATATTCCAACCAAGTTGGTGTATACGCGATCCTATGAATGATGCTGGTTGGCATGCGCAGGAAACCGAAGAAGACGTCAGCGATCGACATCGCTTGTACGGCTATACGGCGTGCTTTGCTGGCATCCCGATCACAATGTTCTGCATCGCGATCATTGTCGCGCTTGGCGAAGAGTCTTTCTATGTCTGGGTCTGCGGGCTGATAGGGATTGTTACCCTCACCATTGTTGGCATTTGCTGTTACTTAAATTTCGCCGTGAAGCGCGTGCTATCGATCGCGCTATTGGCGACCTATGCAAATGTCTGGGGCATCGGTACCTGGGAAGTATTGGCGGGCGCCTACAAGCAGCATCAATTGGCGCTCATGCTGTTCATTCCGCTTATCATCGTGTCTCTGATGAAAAACCGAATGATCTTCATGCTCATACCTGCCCAGTTCGGATTGGTATATTTTGTATCGACCCGTTATGCGCACGAATATTTCTCTGACCAGTTCACAGACCAAAACATTGTCATTTTGGGCGTCCTCTTTGCGGCTATGTCTTGCGTGGTCTTGTTCATGTCCGCCGTAACCGCACGCATCCGCGACAAGAACGACAAGAAGTTCATGCGGGTGATCGAAGAAAAGCGGGTGCTGTCTATGACCGATCACCTGACGGGACTGATCAATCGTCGTGCCTTGTCCGATGTGCTTGAGCGGACCTGGAATGACACAGACGAATTCACCTTAGCCTTCATGGATTTGGATCGGTTTAAGCCGATCAATGATCAGTTTGGACATGCCGCGGGCGACGCACTGCTCTACGAAATTGCAGACCGTCTCTCATCTGATGAAGATGTCCAATTTGCCGCCAGGATTGGCGGTGATGAATTCGCCCTCGTGCTAAATAGTGGAATCAACGGAAAAAAAGCCGACCGCGCTGTTAAGCGCATTCACTCCATGATCACGGAAGACGTTGTTTTCAATGAACATGTTCTGTCCTTTGGCACGTCGATTGGCTATGTGCAGGCGAAACGTGATGTCGACTGCGCTTCTTTACTTCTGCCAGCGGCGGAAATTTCGATGAGGCGGGCGAAAATTACAAAAATGGGTTGGGCGAGATATGACGTCCAAGAAGACGATGCGACAATGGCCACTGCCGCACTCGAAGTGGCCTTCAAGCAAGCCTTAGAGTCAGGGAATATTCGGGCTGCCCTACAACCGATCGCATGTGCACAGAGCCATGAAATCAAGGGATATGAGCTGCTATCGCGTTGGGTCGACAGCGGGTTAAGAACGGATCCACGACCAGATCAATTCATCCCCATCGCGGAAAAACTCGGCCTGCTCAACCAATTGCTGCGCGTCACGCTCGAAGAAGCGCTCTCGACGGCGGATCTGAGTGGTAAGTTCCTTTCCATCAATATTTCACCCGCCCAAATTGTCGCCACGGACTTTATCTGGCGATTGAGACGCGGCTTAAAGGCGCATAATTTCCCCGCCGAGAATCTGGTTCTAGAGATTACCGAGGAAGTCGCATTTCGAAATGTCGAGCAAAATGTCAGAGTGCTCAACGAAGCGCGCCGGCATGGCATGACCGTCGCTTTGGACGATTTTGGCAAAGGCTATTCATCCTTATCGATTGTGGAAAAACTGCCTTTGGACAAGCTCAAGATTGATCGCAGCTTGGTGGTCGAAGCCGATTGCAATGAACGCATGGAATCGATCCTCGACATCGCCCTTCAAATGGCACGCAAATTGGGGCTTGAATCCTGCGTGGAAGGCATTGAACAAGAAAGCCTCGCCAGGCGGGTCGCCGAACTCGGCGCGACTGAGATCCAGGGATATTGGCTCGGCAAACCAGAATTGGTTTCGGCAACACCAGAATTGGAAGCCGTCGCCTAGGCCATTCGCAGGTTCAATACGGGCGAACGGATCTGTCTGCCCGCCCTTGCTACCCCCTGCAAACGCAGTAATTTGCCCCAGCACAAAGGGAGCAATGACAAATGGGCGACAGGATCTTTATCGGTGGGGCGGATATGGATGGTGAGGGCACGCCCAATGATGCCCAGACTCTGCTGCTTAATCGGGCCAACCGGCACGGCATCGTCGCTGGGGCGACTGGAACGGGCAAAACGGTCACATTACAAATTCTCGCGGAAGGCTTTGCGAGTGAAGGCGTTCCGGTGTTTTGCGCCGACGTGAAGGGCGATCTGTCTGGGATTTGCGTTTCTGGAAGCCCGGATCACAAGCTGCATCCGAAGCTGATCTCACGCGCTGAGAAGATCGGCTTCGAAGACTATGATTATGGCGCGACGCCAACTGTGTTCTGGGATGTGTTTGGCGAGAAAGGTCACCCTGTCCGTACGACGATTTCCGATATGGGACCTTTGCTCTTATCGCGCTTGATGGATTTGTCGGAGACCCAAGAAGGCGTCCTCACTGTTGCGTTTGAATATGCCGATGATGAAGGCATGCTGCTGCTCGACATGAAGGATTTGCGCAAGCTGCTCAATCATATGGGCGACAAAGAGGTGCGCAACGCCATTAGCCGCGAATATGGCAATGTCGCGACGGCCTCTCTCGGCGCCATTCAAAGACGTCTATTGGTCCTAGAACGTGAAGGCGCTGAGCAATTCTTCGGCGAGCCTGCGCTCAATCTCAAAGACTTTATGCGTACAACGCGCGATGGTCGCGGCATCGTCAATGTGCTCGACTCCACCACGCTGATTAACAGTCCGCGATTGTATTCGACGTTTTTGCTGTGGCTGCTTTCGCAACTGTTTGAAGAGCTTCCGGAAGTCGGTGACCCTGAGAAACCAAAAATGGTCTTTTTCTTCGACGAGGCGCATTTGCTCTTCAATGACGCGCCGCGGGCCTTGCTGGAAAAGATCGAACAAGTGGTTCGCTTGATCCGGTCAAAAGGCATTGGCGTCTTCTTTGTGACGCAGAACCCGCGAGACTTGCCGGACAGTGTCCTCGCCCAACTCGGCAATCGCATTCAGCATGCCTTGCGCGCCTACACGCCGGCCGAACGCAAAGGCGTGAAAGCCGCCGCGGAATCGTTCCGTGAAAACCCGGCTTTTGATGCGAAAGAGGTCATCACCGATCTGGGCGTGGGCGAAGCATTGGTATCGACTTTGGACGAAAAAGGGGCGCCCGGTGTGGTTCAGCGGACGCTCATTCGTCCCCCAAGTTCGCGGCTCGGCCCGGCCACTGAGGCCGAACGCAAAGCCGAGATGGAAAACAGTCCGGTTCTCGGGATCTATGATGAGGCGATCGACCGTGAGTCGGCCTATGAGATCCTTTTAAAGCGCGAAGAAGAAGCTGCCGAAGCAGCTGAAAAACTCGCCAAAGAAGAAGAGCGCGCCCAGCGCGAGCTCGAGAAGAAGAAAGAGCGGGAAAAGAAGACGCGCTCCACCCGCAGACGCTCGACGCGTATGACCCCGACAGAGCGTGCAATCAACACCGCCACGCGGACGATTTCGCGCCGGGTCACAGATTATGTCTTACGCGGCATTCTCGGCGGAAGACGGCGCTAAACGCGCTTTAACACGCTGATATAAATAAACTTCTCTCGCGGGTTTTCCTGCACGCTGACTTGTCAGCGAGAAATCTCCTGCTAGGACGAAAAGAAAACAATCGTTTGGGGGGACGTCATGATCCGCGTTGGATTCACCATACTTTGTCTATTCTTTTGCCTGTCCGGCACACTCTTCGCAGGGGCGCAAACGGATGAAACACCCATTACAGCCAAGGACTTAGAAGGCGAATGGGTTGGTTTGAATTACTTTTGTGAAACGCCTACGCCGCCACAGCGCATGATTTTTGAAGCCATTGGCCCAAAAATCGTCGCCACCAAGACGCTCGGCGACGATTGTGTACCTGCAGGTCACCGGACGTTCGAAGGCACGCTCTCTGGCAACACAATCCAGGGCGTCCATTATGTTTCAAGCGGTCCGTTCACATCAATTTATACGATCCCGATCACGATGACCGTCAATGATGTCAATGCGATCGACTCTTCCTTTGGCTCTCAGTTCAGACGTGGCGATGGCGTGGAACCTGAAGAGGTGCCTGACGAGCTTGGAGAGATTGAAGTCACAGTTATCAACAAACGCACGGGCAGGTCCGTACGGTTCAGACATGTCAGCGTGACCAATCCTGAAACCGGTCAGACTGTCGGCAAAACAATGCTCTCCAAAACCAGCAAGGGCAAAGCAAGTTTTGTTGGAATTGAGCCTGGTACGTATGTTGTCGCCTTTGAGGACGAACGCTGGTCGGAGGCAACCCGCAAAGCGAGCGCGACGGTCGAAGCGGGCGAGACGACGAAAGTCAAACTCGAGCTGGATTTTGACGCAGTCGAAGTGGCCGGCTTCGTTTTGGCACTGAATAAGAAGAATAAGGGTGAGGACCTGCGGGATGTGAAAGTCAGTGTGGTCTTTTCCGATGGCCACATCGTCCAGACCCATACAGACGATATGGGAATGTTTAAGGTCAATTATGACAAAGCTCCGGCAAGCTACACACTCGAAGCGACCTTAGCCTCAAAAGGCGGCGAGTTTACCGTCCGCAGTAATGCCGGGTTTGGCGGGGCATTGGTGCGAGTACCCTCGAGGCGGTTCGACATTGATAAGCCGCGCGTGTTTAAGGGTCTGTTCCTGAAACAAAGAAGTCTCAGTCTGTCCGGTTCGTTAAACGCCGTGCAGAAAAAATCCGTGGAGCATGGTGGCACATACTACTTCAATACGTACACAGCGATGAAGTTTGCACGCGATAAGTTGGGTTTGCGATTTGATCATAACCTACCCGTTGATGCGACCTTGTGGAGCACGGAATCGACGGGGGCGACTTACTTCAGAAATGAGTCAAAAATCGAAATTAGCGGCACAAAAGGGCAGAGTGAGCGCAGCAACCCGAGCTCACCAGATAATCGCGAGTATCATGAATTTGGTCATCATGTGATGGCCGACTCGGCCATGGGTGGAGAAAATACTTATACCAGTCGGATCGATGGCGAACATAATCATGGCGGGATCAGTAATGGCCGTTCGGTCGATTCCGTTTTGGAAGGATTTGCTGAATTCTTCTCAATTTGGGTCGAGAATGACCCCGTCTATAATTGGGGCGCAGCCACGGATTTGGAGAATAATTTCCAGAACATGTGGCGTCCTAAGCGCGACGCCAGCGGAACCATTATGACCGACGCTCAGGGCAAAGAACAGGGCGAGTCGGTGATGAGAGAAGAGTTTCAAGTCGCTGCTCTGCTCTGGGACCTGCTCGACAGCAATCGCGATCCTGGAGACTATATTGACCTGACCGATGCGCAAATGTGGGCGGTGATCAATCGCGTCCAAATCAAAGACGTGCCGTCCATTTACCGAGAAGTGCGGGGGCCGTTGCGCGGTCAACGCACCGTGCCAGGCTCGCCACTGGATGATGTCGACACCCTATTCGTCGCGCATCGCTTCTTTTCAGACGTCAATGGCAATGGCAAATGGGATACGGGCGAGCAAATTGGCGTCGCAGACTTTTATCACAAGCGCGGCTCAAACACGGTGCGTCACAATATTCCGACGCTGGAAAATTCTGATATCGAATTCACCTTGCCGGCAGACATAGACGGGCTGCGACAGGTTCAGATGGTGCTACAATATCCAGATGGCACACGAACAGATCTCGGAACCGGTTTTGTCAACGATAATCGCCTGACAATCGAGGTACCGGACAATGCGAAATTCCTTGAAATTCAACCATTACTGGCGGGATATTCGGCACAACCCATTCGCATCACACCTCTACAATATGCGGAAGCTCTCGTGGACTCCTGGGATGGGGATGAAGCCACCCTGTTGAGTATAGATGTCGATGTAACCCCGGTTGATTTATCAACGCCAACTGATCCAACAATTGACCTCGATTTCGATGGTTTGTGGATCGGATGGCAAGGCTCTGGCCCACAATATGTCCTGGTTGAGGGTGCGGTGCGCGCGCCAGAAATCCTCTCCGATGGCGTTGAACTTTATCGCGGCAGCGATCGGTCATTCCATTACAAAGATATCGAAGAGACGAGCATGGAGCGCTTTTTCTCTGTGTTCACCATCGATGCGAATGGCAACGTCTCCAAGCCACTTGAAATCCGCTGGCCAATTGATGGCCAAGACGATGATCAGTCCGGCTTCGCCTGGTGGCTCTGGCTGCTGATCGCTCTGGTTGGTTTAGGCATCATTTGGATCATCACGCGCCGGCGAAAGCGCGACGCATAGATTGAATAGCGACACGCGTGGGGGGTGAGGATCTCAAGCCTCTACCGCCCCGCCTGTCGAGCCCGCACAACCAGGGTCGACCCAAGGGCCGATTTTGGCGGGGCGAGCCATTGCAATGGCCAGGATAGGCAGAAGGACCAGATCTTTCTCAAACGTAGGTGCGGCCCGAAGAAGGATCGGTTCGATTGGGTTACGTCTCCGGCAAACTTGGCCATCCACCACAATTGGTATTCCCATGGTTCAACCGCGAAGCGTTTGGTTTCAACGACCTCAAGCCCGACCTTCGCCATCAGCTTTGTCAGCGCGGCTTCAGTCCACCATGTGATATGATGGGGCGGTGCATTGAGCATGAAATCAGGAAGGGACCGGATGTAGCTTTCAGCATCCGGTACCCCAATCACCATTTCGCCCGCCTCATGCAAGCAGGCGCACATCTCAGCCAAAAACGCCTCGGGATCCGAAACATGTTCAAGCACTTGAAACGCAGTGACGACATTGGCGGGTCGAAACTCGGCGCTCGCCTGCCACGCGTCCATCGTCAAATCGCGTAGATCTTGCCCACGCGCGCGCGCCCCAGCGACGGCAGCACCATCGCTCTCTAAGCCGAGGTACTCGACGCCGCTCAAATACCTCGCGAAGTCGCCATTCCCGGCTCCAACATCAAGGACAAGATCGCCGCTTTTCGCCAGCTCAGCCGCATATTCATGCTCACGCTTCTGCTTCGGATGATACCATTTAAATCGCCTCAAAGCCTGGTAGAACGCGGCATCTCCCAATATTGGCGGGAGGAAGGAGACATGCCCCGTTTCCGCGTTTTCGCGCATTTCAACGTGTTCTGTGCCAGCGAATAAATGCGCCACATTGATCCCGAAATCCTGACGCCAAGCGCGGACGAGATGGTCTGTCGGGATGCGTTCCATCTCGTTCTAATATCGCAATTTCGTGTCTCCGGGGAACACAAGCGCGTGAAAGCCGCGGGTGTTTCCGCGGCGTGTAGGCTTCCCTAGAGACAGTGCTGTGCTTAGATAAACATAGACGCTCGTGTGTCGCTGAACACGAGCTGCAGATGAACAGATTACGGGAGGCGCAAGCCATGAAAGAGTATCTTCAATTCTACATTAATGGTGAATGGGTGGATCCCGTTGAGCCGCGTACGCTTGATGTTGAAAATCCGGCAACCGAAGAACCCTTCGCGACCATCTCGCTCGGCTCATCCGCGGATGTCGACAAAGCGGTTGCGGCCGCCAAAGCTGCATTCCCAGCCTTCTCTCAAACAAGTGTTGAATATCGCGCGGATCTGCTCGACAAAATCACCGCAGGCATCCAAGCCCGCATGGGCGACATGGCGGAGGCGATCTCCGACGAGATGGGTGCACCCATGTGGCTGGCCAATGCGGCGCAAGTGCCAGCTGGCATGGGCCATGTCGCAACGATGAGCCAAATTCTGCGCAATTACGAGTTCGAAGAGCAGCGCGGCACCACCCTGCTCCGCAAAGAGCCGATTGGCGTATGTGGTTTCATCACACCGTGGAATTGGCCACTGAACCAGATCACCTGTAAAGTCGCGCCAGCCATCGCGGCGGGCTGCACAATGGTGCTCAAGCCATCTGAGATTTCGCCTCTAAACGCAATGATCTTCACCGAGGTCATGCACGAAGCCGGTGTCCCTGCAGGCGTGTTCAACTTGGTCAATGGCGACGGCCCCAGCGTGGGTGCGCACCTTTCTGGCCACCCCGATGTCGACATGATGAGTTTCACAGGCTCGACCCGCGCGGGGATCCTTGTCGCGCAAGCCGCAGCACCAACGGTGAAGCGGGTGGCTCAAGAGCTTGGCGGTAAGTCACCGAATATTGTCCTGCCTTCCGCAGATCTGCAAAAAGCGGTTGGCGGCGGCGTCATGCAAATGATGACCAATTCTGGTCAATCCTGTAACGCACCAAGCCGGATGTTCGTGCCGCGCGAAAGCAATGAAGAGGCTAAAGCCATCGCCAAAGCTGCGGCTGAAGCGGTGAAAGTGCAAATGCCACGCGAAGCCGACAAGGGCGCCATTGGTCCGATCTCTAACGGCAACCAATATGCCAAGGTTCAAGACCTGATCCAAAAAGGCATTGATGAGGGCGCAACTTTGGTCGCCGGGGGCACAGGCCGTCCGGAAGGACTTAATCGCGGCTATTTTGCGCGTCCAACCGTGTTTGCGGACGTGACCAACGACATGACGATTGCGCGGGAAGAGATTTTCGGCCCCGTCTTGGTCATGATCCCATATGACAGCGTCGACGAAGCAGTCGAGATGGCCAATGACACCGAATACGGCCTTGCCGGTTATGTCCAAGGTGAGCCGGCAGAAGCGGCACAAGTCGCCAATCGGATCCGTGCGGGTCAAATTCAAGTCAATGGCCAAGGCCCTGATTTCTCAGCCCCATTTGGTGGCTATAAACAGTCAGGCAATGGCCGCGAATGGGGCGAGCATGGCTTTGAGGAATTCCTCGAAGTGAAAGCCGTTATGGGCGCCGCAGCATAGGCAGCGCGCCACTCTAATCAAAAAGGGCAGGCCTCAGGTCTGCCCTTTTTTAGTTCTGCGCCTCTAGCCGAAAGACGTCGCCGCCGAGTGAGACAATGTAAAGATTGCCGACCTCATCGGTGCCGAAGGCCGTGATTGAATCGAGGCTGCCGACATCCGGTGTGAAATCATCCGTGAGTAAGATGAATTCACTCGAGGCGACCGTTTGACCATTGATGAGATCAGTCGTGGGAATGCCCCAAACATTGTCACTGATGAAATCGGCAAAAATATAAGTATTCTGGAGCGCTTCCACAGGGCCCTGATAGACCACGCCGCCGGTTATGGAGCGACCTTCACGCGGGCCGACACCGTGAGAATATTCAGCCACCGGATCGGTAAACTCAGCTTGGTTGCTGCCTTTGAAAAAGGCGGTTCCTTCGCGCACGGCCCAGCCGAAATTCAGGGAATTATCGGTCATTGGAAGGCGGCTAATCTCCTCAATCGCCCCCTGCCCGACATCGCCTATCAGCAAGTCCCCGCTATCTGGATCGAAGCTTGATTGGAAGGGATTGCGCAGACCGATGGCAAAGATTTCAGGCAAGCCATCCGCTGGATTTGTGAACGTATTGCCCGCCGGAATCGCATAATCGCGGCTATCGTCGGCGGCAAAATCGTCGCCAGAGACGTCTATGCGCAACACCTTGCCAAGCAGTGATTGTGGGTTTTGCGCAAAATCGCTGGGGTCACCCGATCCGCCGCCATCTCCGGTAGGGAAAATCAAAAATCCCGACGCATCAAAGCCAATCCATCCGGCATTGTGATTTGAATCGGGTTGGCTGAAGGTCAAGATGACATCGCTCGTCGCCGGGTCCACCTGGTCAGGCGTACCGCCGAAGGTCTGGAATCGGCGTAGCTCCGTATCGCCAGCGAGATTGATCAAATTGACATAGACCTGCCGATCGCTGGCAAAATTGGGCGATAAGGCCATACCAAGCAAACCGCGTTCACCCGCTGTCGAGATCGACGCAGAAACATCAAGAAAATCAACACTGTCGATCGCGCCTGTATCCGGCGTCAGGATCCGCACCCGGCCCGTTTTCTCGAGCACCAGAACCCGGCCCGTGCCATCCGGCAGAGCCACGAGACCAAGTGGTTGATTAAGCCCTGTGGCGACCCGTCGAACCGAGATCGCTTCAACTTGATCGGTGACCTCAATCTCAAGATCTAAGGTCGCGACACCGCCACGCCCATCGCGTGCCTCTAGCGTGATTTGATAGATATTATCGGCATTGGCGTCGCCGGGATTTTCAAAATCGAGATCGATTAAGAAAGATACGCCCCCGGTGGATGCATCGAGGCTCACTGAACCTGCGTCCGGCCCACCTGCAATGCTGATCGTTACAGAGTCCCCATCAGCGTCATTGGCTTGTGCCGTATAGATCACGCCAACCGAATTCTCTTCAATGCTGATCTGCGCGGTTGAGCTGAAAACCGGGCCGCTATTGGTCAGAGTGACACCATTGCCACCGCCGCTTCCGCCACAGCCAGCCAAAACCAGACACGTAAAAAGCAAGAGGGTTCTTGATATGATGGGCATGCAACCTCCCCTTGATTTGGCGTTGTTGCTCAACTTACACAATAAAGGGGCATTCGTGCGTTACGAATGTTCAAGATTGAACAAACAAAGGGGGTGAGTTCATCATGGAATTCTTAGAACAGATATTAACGCCGCTCGGCATGGAAGATCAGGCTGACAGCATTCTTACTGGAGCGACGAATGTGTTGCTGGCTTTGGTCATCCTCATTGTCGGGTTCTGGATCGCTGGCCGGGTTGGCGCGGTGGTACGCGGGATCGGGAAGCAGCACGAAAAGCTTGACGATACGCTGTTCAATTTTCTCGGAAGCCTAGCGCGCTATACGGTCCTTGCCTTCGTCATCATCGCCGTTCTGAACCGGTTTGGCGTTGAGACGACCTCCATCGTCGCGCTGCTCGGTGCGGCTGGCCTCGCGGTTGGCCTGGCTTTGCAGGGCGCCATGTCGAACCTGGCTGCGGGTGTAATGTTGATGATTTTCCGCCCTTACAAAGTCGGCGATTTTATCGATGCCGCGGGTAATTTCGGCAATGTCGAAGAAATCACGCTCTTCACGACTGTGTTGAGAACCTTCGATCATCAGCAAATCATCATCCCAAATGGCAAAATCTGGGGTGAGCAAATCATCAATCATAGCCATCATGAAGTGCGCGGTGTTGAGCTAACCTTTGGTGTCTCGTATGACACTGATATCGATAAGGCCCGCGACGTGATCAAGAAGGTCTTCGCCGATCACCCTTTGATTTTGGACGACCCTGAACCTGTGGTCGTGATTTCAACACTGAATGACAGTTCGGTCGATTTCGCGGTTCGGCCGTTCGTGAAAGGCGAGCACTGGTTTGATGTGCGCTTTACGGTGCCAGAAATGGTCAAAAAAGCTTTGGATGAGGCCGGAATTGAAATTCCATTCCCACATCAAAAAGTGATCTTGTTCAAAGGCGACGAGTAAAAAAAATGCCGGGGGGACAAGAGCTAAAGCCCCCCGGCATGCGCGTCGCGGACGCATAAGTCTATGCGCCTCCGCATACGTTCCCCCGCGGGCGTTGTTTAAGCGCATCGCGCTCGAATCGACTGTGACACAAGTCACGATTTTCGATTTATCTTGCGTTCAGGTTGCGTATGTTAACGTGATATGAATGCTGCGATCGGGAGGTTGAGACCCATGCCAACACTCAAATTCACATCTGCCTTAGCCGCCTTGGCGCTCTTGGGTGCGTGCGCAACGGCCACGCCTTATCAAGCCGCAACCAGCGGTTCAAAAGGCTATGCCAACCAACAAATCGAATCCGATCGTTGGAATATCAGTTTTGCTGGAAACAGCCTGACCGATCGCAAAACCGTAGAGACCTATTTGCTTTATCGCGCTGCGGAGCTGACGGACCTTGAAGGATACGATTATTTTCGCGTCGTCCAGCGAGAAACGGATGAGAATCGGCGCCTGGTTGCAACCGGCTTTTACGATCCATTCTATTCGCATTTCCACTGCGATTATCGTTTCTATGGTCGCCGCGGACGTTTAGCGGGATATCCACGCGGATGGTATGCCCGACGCGCTGCGTTCCATGGCCCATTTGGCTATCGCGACCCATTCTGGTATGATGATTGGGATGTCCGCGAAGTGGTGCGCTATGAAGCGACTTCAGAAATCATTATGGGAAGGGGTGAGACGCCTGATGATCCATCCTTTTTTAACGCCGATGAGGTACTCATGAATTTATCCGGTCGCATTGTACGTCCAGACGGATAGGCCGGATCGCGTAGAGTATCTGTAGAGTGCGTAGAGTGGAAAAAGCCCGCCTTTCTGGCGGGCTTTGGCTTTTGAGCTTTGGAATAGAGTAGCGACCGCTTAGCGCGGCGCCATCCGGATCGCACCGTCAAGGCGGACATCTTCGCCATTGAAGTACCCGTTCTTGCACATTTCAACGGCCAGCGAGGCGTACTCTTCGGGGTGGCCAAGGCGGGCTGGGTTCGGCACTTGCGCGCCCAATGCTTGTTTTACGTTCTCTGGCGCCGCGGCGAGCAGTGGCGTATTAAAAATGCCTGGTAGAATCGTGTTGACGCGGATCAGTTCGCGAGACAGGTCGCGTGCGATGGGCAGAGTCATACCAACCACACCGCCTTTGGAGGCGGAGTACGAGGCTTGGCCGATCTGACCGTCTTCCGCCGCAACAGAGGCCGTATTGACGATTGATCCCCGCTCACCATCAATCGGGTCCAAGGTCATCATGCCTGCTGCGGATTTGGCGATGCAGCGGAACGTGCCAACCAGATTGATCTGAATAATCAGGTCAAACTTATCGAGCGGGAAATGCGTGATCTCGCCGGTTTCTTTGTTCCGGCTGGCCGTTTTGATCGCGTTGCCGGTGCCCGCACAATTGATCAAAATCCGCTCTTGGCCAATCGCAGCACGAGACTTGGCGAAGCCTGCATCAACGCTCTCTTCGGAGGTCACATTGACGTTGCAAAAAACGCCGCCGATTTCGCTCGCCACGGCTTCGCCTTTTTCCTCATTTAGATCGAAAAGTGCGCATTTAACGCCATGGCTGGCCAGTAGCCGTGCGGTCCCTGCGCCGAGGCCTGACGCACCACCAGTGACCACGGCTGAAATGTTTGAGTTGAGTTCCATTAGAAATCCTCCAATATATCCTTGGAGGCGATGTAGAAGGAAGAGCGCGAGCGGCCAATGTCTGACCCAACGGAAATCATCATAGAAAACGGTGAATCCGTGCCGACAAAGCTCCCTATCCCAACGGAAAGGCAGCAAAAACGGACGCGGCGAAAGCTTATCCCCAAGCTTTTGCGAGTGGCAGGACGCATTCCATTCGCCGACGACTTGGCCGCCGCCTATTATTGCGCCATCGATGCAGAAACGCCGATGAAGGCGAAATTGGTACTGTTCGCCGCGCTCGGCTATTTCGTCTTGCCGGTAGACGTGGTGCCGGATGTCGTCACTGGTCTGGGCTTTACCGATGATGCCACAGTCTTAGCGACAGCGCTCGGGGTCGTCGGCGCCCATATCCGCGAGCCCCACCGGATCGCCGCGCGGCGTTTGCTGGGATTACCCGAACGCCCGACCGCCTAACCGATCGTTGCATCAAAGCTGGTCGAGACCGGCAAGATTTCTTTCACACCGGTGCCGTCGACATGATCCGGATCGATTTCCATAATTGCCAATGACCGCTCTGCGGTGCCATCATCGCGGAACCGGAACAGACCATTCACGCCGAGAAATCCGTCGCGATTGATCAGTTCTTCAGTCGCCAGCTCTCCATCTGCGGACAGGGCAATGACCAAGGCCGCTGCATCATAGGCGACCGCCGCCAGCGAGCTTGGTTTGGCGCCATACATGCGTGTGAAGCGCTGCTCGAAGTCAGCAATGTCGATCGATGGCGCCGTTGGGAACCAGGCCCCTCTTAAGCTTGGCTCGCGCCAGATATTGGGGTCGTTCCAAGCACCGGTGCCAAGCATTTTTACTTGTCTCGTATCAACCCCATAATAGGCGAGGAGCGGCGCGATACGGCGCAAGCGATTGCCGCGTTCCGGAACCAAGACGGCAATTCGCGCCCCCTGCTCGACCGCTTGCGCAATGGTTTGGGCAAAATACTCGGCCTCGATATTCGGATTGGTCGAAGAGGCCGGATAGAAACCGGTGGTCAGCATAAATCCGCCATTCTCAAACACCGCTTGCTGCATGGCCGCCTCAATCCGCGTACCAAGTGAACTCTGCGGACCGAAAAAGGCGAATTGGTCATAGCCGCGTTGAGCCGCGTATTCGACAATCGCGTCGACTTCCTCTTCCGGCGCGATGGAGGCCAGCCAAGCCCCATAACTGGCGACGGACCTGTCATTGGAGAAAGCGATGATCGGATTGGGTGCTTCAGCGGGTTGCGTTGAGAATCCGAAAAAGTCGGTTTCCTGCGGCGGTGTCAGCGCCTCACGGACTTGCTGGACATTCGCGCCAAAAAGCGGACCGAGGACGACATCAGCGCCATTCTCACGAAGGTCTTCCGCAGCGGTCACAGCTTGGCTCTGTGAGCCACCTGTATCCTTTGGGAGCAGCACGACATTCTCATTGCCGAAATCAAATAGCGCCAGTTCGATCCCCGCAAGCATACCTTCTGCTTGTTGCCGGACGCGTTCGTTTGGATGCGAAAATGGTAACAATACTCCGGCACGGATGATTTCCCGACCTTCCATATGCGGCGGTGTGTAGGGGCCGGTTGGCACCTCTTCAACAATGTCGCCCATGCCTTCTTCGCCAATTTGCTCAGTGCTAAGATCGCCTGTCTCTCCGCCAGGGACGGGGTCGACGCGAGGATTACCGGTTGAGATCGGACCGACCGGGCCTGGCGAAGAGGTCGCACAGCCCGCCAGCGCCAGAAAAGCCGCAAAAAAGAGGATTGGCAGGGGCGCTCGGACGCGCGATGTTGTCGGCAATGTCATCAAAAAATCCTTCTTCCTCAGCACCTGACGGACGCGACCAGAATCGCCTTGTCCGCGAACCTAAATCTCGGACCGATCCCGCGCAAGCGCTTGAACCGGGTCTTTACATCATTGCCACCCCGATCGGGAACCTTGGTGACATAACCCTTCGCGCCTTGGAGACATTGCGCGCTGTGGATGAAGTCCTGGCTGAAGACACACGGGTCGCCCGGCGACTTTTAGATGCCCACAATATTCGCGCCAAACTCAGCCCCTATCATGACCATAATGGGGCGAAGCGGCGCCCGGAAATATTACAAAAACTGAGTGAGGGTGCTGCGATCGCTTTGGTCAGCGATGCCGGGACGCCAATGGTATCAGATCCGGGTTGGAAGCTCAGTCGCGACGCCTTGGATGCTGGATACAAAGTCATTCCTTTACCCGGCGCGTCGGCGCTGCTCGCCGGGCTGGTCGCAAGCGGCTTGCCAAGCGACCGGTTCATGTTTTGTGGCTTTCTGCCACCGAAATCTGGGGCGCGTCGAAAGGCGGCCAGTGCCTTGATGACCGTGCCCTCTACTCTGGTCTTTTACGAAAGCGGACCGCGACTCGCAGATTGCCTCGTAGATTTGGCCGAAACGCTGGGCAGAACGCGCGAGGCTGCGGTCGCGCGAGAGCTGACCAAATTGTTTGAAGAGACACGGCGAGGCTCCCTTTCAGAGCTTGCCAGCCATTATCTGGAACACGGCCCTCCCAAAGGCGAGATTGTCGTGTTGGTCGGTCCACCCATCGAAAAAGAGGCGGATGAAGAGACCATAGACGCGGCGCTCATCGAAGCCATGAAGTCTCAGTCCGTCAAACAAGCTTCGAACGAAATTGCTGAAATGTTCGGATTACCAAAACGCAATGTTTATCAACGCGCGCTTGCTTTGAAGGATGGGTAGCCGCGCACGTCGGGACGCAGAGAGACGCGGAAGACGCGCCGAGTGGACGGCCCAAACGTGGCTTCGTCTTAAGGGGTATCGCCTCCTCGAGCAGCGATTTAAGCGCCCGGTTGGCGAGATAGATATCATCGCGCGACGCGGGCAAACGCTTGTTTTCGTGGAAGTTAAACAACGTCCGACGCTCGCGATCGCACAAGAAGCTGTGCCGGAGCGGACATGGCAACGCATTGCCCAAGCGGCAGAGATTTGGGTGGCGACACATCCGGCTCTGCGAACCCTGGATTGGCGATTTGATTTGATTGCGGTTCCGGCGAAAGGATTTCCGAAACATTTTATTGATTATTGGCGACCTTGATTGATGCCGTAATCTCGCCCAATCCCTCTTCTAAATCGCGCAGTGATTCTGCCGCCGCCCTGATTCGAGGAGCTCTTGTTTTATGACCCGTTTATTTGCCAGTCTGAGCCTTATTGCCCTGCTTCCTGCTATGAGTGGATGCGCCACAGCGATTGTTGGCGCTGCCGGGGCGACCGCGGTCACCGCTACGCAAGAGCGGTCGTTTGGTGAAGCCTTAGACGACGCAGCTGTATCCAACGAGATCAAGACCCGTTTGTTGCGCAATGGCGGGATGGGCGAAGTTGATGTGGAAGTCGCCGCGGGCCTCGTGCTGCTCTCGGGCCGGGTGCAAACGCCAGAACTGCGCTTGAAAGCGGAGAGCATTGCATGGTCTGTTAAGCGCGCTGACGATGTCGCAAATGAGATCAAGATTGAATCGCCGGGCGGCTTTTTCGCCAATGCTTCAGATGAGTTAATCTCGACCCGCGTGCGCGCCCGTTTATTAGGGTCCTCCACGGTACAAGTGAACAATTTCAATGTAGAAACCTATGGTGGCACGGTTTATCTGCTGGGCGTCGCGCGCTCGGCGAAAGAGCTGGAAAAAGCCGCTGAAGAGGCGAGCCTTGTCGGCGGCGTCAATCAAGTCGTCTCCTATGTGCGCCTACGCAATGCCCGCGGAGAAATCGTTGCTTATCAACCCGGCGTTCCACAAACCGAGGATAGTGGCGAGCTGCTCGGTGGTCCTGGCAGCTAAACATAGTCGCTAAAATCTCTATCGCTTCAGGACTTTGCAATTGAGGTGATCCACCTCATATAGTCGGCTGCCAGAATGAGGAGCCGTTATGAGCCTGCGCGTTGCGATCCAAACCGATCCCTTAGAGACGGCGAATGTCGACTCGAATACAACATTCGCGATTGCTGAAGCGGCCCAAAAAATTGGCGCGCAGCTGTATGAGTATCAGCCAGAAAACCTGTCTTATCGCGAAGGCAAAATCACTGCCTTTGCGCGGCCGATGAAAGTCCAACGTGTAACGGGCACGCCCGCTCTATTTAAAGATCGGGTGACGCTCGATCTGCGCGCAGACGTCGATGTCGTTCTCATGCGGCAAGACCCACCTTTCGACATGGCTTACATCACCGCCTGTCATATTCTCGAGCTGCTCAAGCCCGATACGCTGGTTTTGAATGATCCGGAACATGTCCGGTCCGGACCAGAAAAACTATATCCGCTGCTTGACCCTCAATTTATGCCCCCCACCCTGATCTCGCGCGATCGAGACGAGATGGCCGCCTTCCGAGCCGATCATAAGGATGTGATCGTGAAACCGCTCTATGGATTTGGTGGCGGCGATGTTTTTCGAGTCAAACCTGAGGATAGCAATTTCAGTCCTTTGATAGATTTATTCTTGGGCCGCACACGCGAACCGCTGATTGTGCAAGCTTTTTTGCCTGCGGTGTCGGATGGCGATAAGCGCATCATTCTGATTGATGGTGAAGTTGTTGGCGGCTTTAATCGGATCCCGATCAAAGGCCATGCAAGGTCCAATCTCGCCGTCGGCGGTACGGCCGAGCCGAGCGAGCTGAGTGACGCCGATCTCGCAATTTGCCACGCGATTGGGCCAGATCTCAAAGCCCGTGGGCAAGTATTAGTGGGATTGGATGTAATTGGCGGACGCCTGACTGAGGTCAACAACACCTCTCCCACTGGCGTTCAACAGGTTCGTGACTTTACAGGACGCGATCCAGCGGCGATGTTCTGGAATGTTGTGCAAGACAAGCTTGCCAATCAATAGCCAGATGGCCAAAAATGGAGCCATGATGATGAAAGCTCTTACAGTCGCTTCAATATTCGCGCTCGGCGTTGCCGGCACCGCATGCTCGCAAGCTCAAGAAGCTGCGCAGGACGATGCAAAGGCGGAAACAGAAGCTGTAGCAACGGACGTTGCAGAAACCGAAGCAGCTGAAACCGCTGCAGCTGATGTCGGCGGTAGTTTTAATCTCGGCGTACCGACCGAGGCTCCAGCCGCCAATGTTGGGGGAAGTTTCAATCTTGGTCTTCCCGCCGCGGCGCCCGCAAGCACGGACGGTTTCAATCTCAACGCAGGAATTTCAGCCTCAAATGGTCTTTCGGACTTGCCTGAGATCGATGCGCCTGCAGTCATCGAAGAGTCCGAAGACTCGGACGATGATGAAGAGCCAATCATCCGCCTCGAATAAAGCTTAAAATCGTTCTTTATTTGTTCCATGCTTTCTGATACTGTGTATTCAGAGGGTGTATATTTACGTGGTTGCAAGACTTACAACATTTGCATTTGAAGGCATTGAGGCGGCACCCGTCGATGTTCAAGTGCACATGGCCGGCGGCAATCAGCCTCGCTTTATGGTTGTCGGCCTCCCCGATAAAGCCGTCGGCGAGAGCAGAGAGCGCGTCCGCGCCGCGTTCAGCGCAATCGGGTTGGCGCTGCCGCCTAAGCGCATAACGGTCAATCTCGCACCTGCGGATCTGCCGAAAGAAGGTAGCCAATATGATCTGGCGATCGCCCTTGGCATTATGTCAGTCATGGGGATCATACCAGCAGACGCGCTCGACGGACACGCTGCGCTGGGTGAGCTCTCGCTCGATGGACAGCTGGGTCCGACGCTCGGTGTGTTGCCCGCGGCGATAAAGGCCCTGGAACTCGATATGCGTTTGATCTGCCCTGAAGTGTGTGGATCAGAAGCCGCCTGGGCGGGTGAAGGCAATCTCGCGGCGCCTAATCTGCTGAGCCTGATCAATCATTTTACCGGCCGCACTCAATTATCCTGCCTACCGCCCGGCTTGGTCATCGAGCGCCGCGACACAGTCGATTTGAAAGATGTCAAAGGCCAAGATGGCGCCAAACGCGTTTTGGAAATCGCCGCAGCCGGCGGGCACAATTTGCTATTCTGCGGCCCGCCTGGGTCTGGAAAATCGATGCTGGCCAAGCGCTTGCCCGGCCTATTACCACCGCTTTCAGCGAAGGAATTGCTTGAAGTCTCGCAAATTCAATCCGTCTCTGGTCTGCTGGAACGCGGGCAATTATCACATGCCCGCCCCTTTCGCGCGCCGCACCATTCAGCCTCAATGGCAGCCTTGGTGGGGGGCGGCATTCGCGCCCGACCGGGGGAAGTGTCGCTCGCCCATCATGGGGTTCTCTTTCTCGACGAGCTGCCTGAGTGTACCGCGCAAGTTTTGGACAGTTTGCGGCAACCCCTCGAAGACGGCGAAGTGACCATTTCGAGAGCCAACCGGCATGTGAAATATCCAGCGCGCTTTCAACTCATCGCCGCGATGAACCCGTGTCGCTGTGGCGGCGGGTCAGAAAATGGCCTCTGCCGCAAAGGACCGCGATGCGCACAACAATATCAAGCCCGCTTGTCTGGGCCTTTTATTGATCGGATCGACTTGTTTTACGACACTCCCGCCGTGACCGCTGAAGACCTTCACGCACCCTCACCCGATGAGGGGTCGGGCGACGTTGCAGCGCGCGTGGCAAAAGCCCGCCTCCTCCAGGCGCAACGCTATCAGTCTGATACGCCCACCCGTCGGCGTAACCTGAATGTCGATGCGGATGTGAATGATCTCGAAACCTATGCTGCACCAGACCCGGCCGGTCAGGACTTGTTGCAAGACGCCGCCAAAAAGCTTTCGCTTTCGGCGCGAGCCTATCATCGCGTGTTGAAGGTGGCGCGGACAATCGCGGATTTGGAGGCCTCGGAGAATGTACGCCGCATTCATATCGCGGAAGCTCTATCTTATCGCCGTCGCCCCGCCGAAAGTGTTGAAATGAGCATGGGCGATCGCCTGAATTATTAACCATCGCATTAAGCAAATCCTCAACGCCTTGTGGCATAGGGGATTGAATGAGCGAGAAAAAATCAGATCAGCGCGCGGACCAAGCCTTCTTGGCCACCGCCAGCCACGAAATCCGAACGCCGCTAAATGGCATTCTGGGCACCGTATCGCTATTGCTGGAAACTGAGCTTAATCCCTCGCAACGCGAATATGCCAGCGCGATCCGCAATTCGGGGGAACGCCTGCTTGATCTGCTCAATAATGTGCTCGACTTTGCCCGCTTGGATTCGGGATCGATAGACCTCTCAAACGAAGTTTTCCGCCCCTCTGCCCTGGCCCGCGAAGTGGTCGAGCTCCTAGCGTCACGCGCGCATAGCCGCGGCCTCGATATCGCGCTGCGCTGCCGAGTTGAACGATCGCTCACGCTCAACGGTGACTCCGGTAAGACACGGCAAATCCTGTTTAATCTGGTCGGCAATGCGCTGAAATTTACCGAGTCTGGCTCCATCCTCGTCGATCTGGACTATCAAGACGAGGCGCTTTGCCTGGATGTATACGACACAGGACCCGGCATTTCTGACGATGATCAGAAATCGCTATTTGAGGCTTTTCAACAAGTCAGCCACGAAGACGCGCAGAAAGATGGCGGCGTGGGGCTTGGGCTCGCCATTGTCCGGCGCATTTGCGATGCTATGAGCGGCGATATTTCGATCTCAAGCCAAATTGGCGTCGGCACCTGTTTTCGTGTTCGCCTGCCCCTGCCGCAAGTCGCGCCGCGCGAACCCTTGCCGGCGAATGACTCAATAGAAGGTCGGATCGTTCTGGTCGGCCTTCCGACCGGTACAGCGCTTTCGGCCTCCGCAACCTTGGCGCAAGTGGGGGCCACCGTCATCAATATGTTGCCACCGCATGCGGCTCTACGCACGAAGGCGAAACTGTTTCTCGCAAACGCTGACTTGCCTGAGCGTACCTTAAGAGCGCTGTGCGAGATTGCACCGACGCTCATAGTCCTCCGGCATGAAGACCGGGCCGAAATGCCCCGCTTTCGAACCTTTGGGGCTGCAGGGTGGCTGGTGCGTCCGCTCCGCGCCGCCTCAGTGATTGAACGCGCAGGTCTTGCCGTCGCAGGCGGTAAGTCGAACGAGACTGAAACGCCCGAAACCGGCAGCGGTCACATTCTTATTGCCGACGACAATCCAATTAATGGGCTGATTGCGCGGCGTGCCTTGGAATCGTCAGGATTTGCCGTCACCGTTGCATCAACCGGACGAGAAGCCCTCGACGCCGTCGAGCAAATCAGTCCAGACTTGATTTTGATGGATTTACGCATGCCAATCATGGATGGTTTTGAAGCAACCAAACGCCTGCGCGCCAGCGGCAATAAGACTCCGGTGATCGCAGTCTCGGCTGAGATGAATCCCGAAATCGAAAAGCGCGCCCGCCTCGTCGGCGCAAATGGCGTTGCCGCTAAGCCCTTAGAGGCTGAAGCGCTACGCCAGCTGGCCTTCAAGTGGATCGATCTGCCATCGCAAGCGGGGGCAGCGTGAGCGACACTGCGACGACAGCTGGGACACAGAATGAATCGCGCCTATTACGGGCTTTTAGATCCCTAAACGATCGCAAAATGGCCGCCATGGTCATTCTATCATTCGCCGCCAGCTTGCCCTATGGCGCGGTCTTGGGTGTTCTCACAGCTTGGCTCACGAAAGAGGGCATCGGCCCCGCCATTATTGGCGCCATTGGGCTCGGTACAATGGGGTACGCGTTCAAATACCTTTGGGCGCCAGCCTTCCAACGTGCGAGAGAATTGCCCTTCTTGAAGATTGGCGGCCGCAGGTCTTGGCTAATGGCGCTTCAATTGGCCATTTCGATCGCGCTCTTGATTTTGGCCTTCTCTAATCCTGCTCAGAATATTGGGCTGGTTACAATACTCGCCTTTATCACGACGCTGCTCTCGCCTACGCATGACCTGATTTTGGACGCGTGGCGGATCGAAGTCGCGGAATCAGAGGAAGACAAAGATCTGATGTCCGCTTTGTACCAATTCGGGTACAAGTTTGGCGGCTTCATTAGTGGCTTTGTCGCCTTGATTCTGGCCGCGAGAATAGGCTGGGTCGGCGTCTATGTCATGATCGCTGTTTTCATGGCGCTTTGCATCATCGGCACCCTTTTAGCTCCGGAACCCAAAGCGACTGAGGCCGATGAAGACGGCACCTATGAGCACGTAAGTTATCAACCCAGCCTCCCCGCACAAAAAGTCGATATGGGGGTCTGGATCGTTGCTGGCAGCTGGCTGATCGCCTTTACGATGATTGCAAGCTTTCTAATTGGGTTTATCAATGACCCCGAAGGATCCAGCGCGCGAACGTTCGTTCGAAACCAAGGTTGGATGATCGTCGCACTAACCGTCATTGTTCCGACACTAACTTCGGCTTGGCTGGTGTTTATTGAACGCGGTGAGGAATCGTCCATACGTGTTGGAGGCGCCGCGCCAGACAGAAAGACCGCGATAACCGGGGTCTTGTTCCGCGCGATCTTTGATCCATTGATGGACCTATTAAAGCGGCTGCGCTGGGGTATTATTTTGGTGCTCGGTCTTGCACTGATGTATCGCTTCACGGACGCAGTTTGGGGCTCTCTGGCTTATGCCTTCTATCTTGGCGAGAACTATGGCGCGCTCGGCCATAGTTTGGACGATGTCGGTATCGCGTCCAAATTCTCTGGCGTGATCGCCACCATATTCGGCGCGTTTTTGGGTGCCACCTTGATTACGCTGCTCGGACGCATGCCGATCTTGTTCATTGGCGCGATTGTCGCCGCCGTGACAAATCTGCTCTATGCAGATCTCGCCGTCGGCGGCGCGAATGTCGACGCGTTTTTGGCGCTCACACGTTTGGATATTCCGCTCGTTGCTTTCGCCGAATGGGCGGCGACAATGCAACCGGAGGCGGTC
The DNA here is from genome assembly GCA_013213825.1 of Henriciella sp. Taxonomy (GTDB): domain Bacteria; phylum Pseudomonadota; class Alphaproteobacteria; order Caulobacterales; family Hyphomonadaceae; genus Henriciella. The sequence goes on along the minus strand of JABSQA010000001.1, from coordinate 49,813 downwards.
TCAATTCCCGACGATCAAGGGCAACGCATGGCACGCCTCATGCTAACAATCTTTGCTGAGAACATTGCGGGCGGTTTGGCGCTCGTGGCCATCACAGCTTATCTCACCAGCATCGTGAACCCAAGATATGCCGCCATGCAGTATGCGCTTCTGGTCTCGCTCACCATGCTACTGGGCACGCTGGGTCGTGCATGGCTTGGAGAATTGATGGAAGCGCAAGGCTTCTATCACGTCTTCGTCCTCACCTTCTGGCTCGGCGGCATCGCAGTTATTCTTTGTATTTTGGAATGGATCCGACAGACTCGCTCTTCGAGTGATCAGCAAAGCCTGATCCTCAATGAACAAATCGCGGCAAAGAACTAGCCGACTAAGACCCAACCCGATCAATATCAAACGCCGCCACTGTGGCGAGATTGACGATATCGTTCACCGTCGCCCCCAATGATGCGATTTGAACTGATTTAGACATGCCGAGCAGCACCGGTCCGATAATCGTTGCGCGGGACATGCCTTCCAACAATTTGGTCGAAATCGATGCTGAATGGATGGCAGGCATAATCAGCACATTGGCTTCACCTGAGAGGCGCGAGAATGGATACAGCACTTTATGCATCGGATTGAGCGCGACATCTGCAGCAATGTCCCCTTCATATTCAAAATCGCAATCATCGCAGGCGTCTAGGATTTCCACTGCGTCGCGGACTTTTTCAGCGCGTTCCCCCATGGGGTTACCAAAGGTGGAGTAAGACAAGAAGGCAATGCGCGGGACGAAGCCAAGACGCTTCACCGCTTTTGCAGCCTCTTTAGCGATACCGGCCAATTGCTCACCATCTGGCAATTCGCTGACACTGGTATCCGCGATAAAAATGGTCTTTCCGCGATTGATCACCATGGACATGCCGATGACGTCGCAATCCGGCAGAGGGTCTAAAGAGAGGCGAACATCGGTAAGGCAGACATCGTAATTCCGCGTCACACCCGTGACCATGCCATCTGCATCACCATGCGCCAGCATACAGCTGCCAAACACGTTCCGGTCTTGATTGACCAAACGCTGTGCGTCTCGCTTGAGATAGCCGCGGCGTTGTAAGCGCTCATAAAGATAGTCCGTGTAGTCGGCGTTGCGATCCGACAGGCGCGCATTGATGATTTCCAAGGCACCTTCAGGCACACCCATCTGCTTCATCGTCCGCTCGACTTGAGCTTCTCGTCCAATCAAGACGGGGTGGCCGAGTCCTTGCTGTTTGAATGTCCATGCTGCGCGAACAACTTGTGGTTCTTCCCCTTCAGCAAACACGATCCGTTTTTGCGCGCGGCGTACCGCGGACTGAACCCCTTGCAAGAAGGCGGCCGTCGGGTCGAGCCGCCGGGCCAATGAGTGACGATATTCTTCCATATCCTCAATTGGCTTACGGGCGACGCCAGTATCCATCGCGGCTTGAGCGACAAAAGGTGGAATAAAGCTGATCAGTCGCGGATCGAATGGGGTTGGGATGATATAATCTGGCCCAAATTGCGGGCGCGCACCATGATAGGCGGCAGCAACTTCGTCAGGAACATCCTCGCGCGCCAATTCCGCCAGCGCCCGCGCCGCAGCGACTTTCATTTCTTCGTTGATCCCCCGCGCGCGCACGTCCAAAGCGCCCCGGAAAATGTATGGAAAGCCCAGCACATTATTGACTTGGTTTGGATAATCAGACCGTCCGGTGGCAATAATCGCGTCGCCGCGAACAGCTTTGATCTCTTCCGGTGTGATTTCCGGGTCGGGATTGGCCATTGCAAATATGATAGGATTCTTAGCCATGGATTTGACCATGTCCTGGCTGACCGCGCCTTTGACCGAAAGGCCAAGGAAACAATCGACGCCATCCATAGCTTCAGCCAAAGTCCGCTTATCGGTTTTCACCGTAAAGGCAGACTTGAACTGGTCCATTTTCTCCGTGCGGCCTTCATAGAGCACACCGCGGCTGTCACACATCAGGATGTTTTCGGCTTTGACCCCGAGATGGCGGATGAGGCCAGCGACTGAAATGCCCGCTGCCCCCGCGCCCGAGACGGCGACAGTGAGATCTTCCAAACGCCGTTCGGTAATGGCGCAGGCATTGATAATTCCAGCCGCGGCAATAATCGCTGTGCCGTGCTGATCATCGTGAAAGACCGGGATATCGAGCTCTTCGCGCAAACGCTGCTCAATGATGAAGGCTTCTGGCGAAGCGATGTCTTCGAGATTAATGCCACCCCAAGTCGCGCCAATATTGCGGACGACCGTGCAGAACTCATCAATGTCTTTCGTTTCGACCTCGACATCGAAACTATCAATGTCCGCAAACCGTTTGAACAGGACGGATTTGCCCTCCATGACCGGCTTGGATGCCATCGCACCGAGATCGCCAAGACCAAGGATCGCGGTGCCATTGGAAATCACCGCCACCATATTGCCTTTCGCCGTGTAGTCATACGCAAGATCTGGATCGCGACCGATCGCTTCCACCGGGACGGCCACACCAGGACTGTAAGCCAGAGACAGGTCGCGCTGCGTCTGCATCGGCTTGGTCGGCATCATCGAGATTTTGCCGGGCGTAGGAACGGCGTGGAAATCAAGCGCTTCTTGATCGGTGAAGCTTGGACGCTTGGTGGTCATAATCTGTTCGCCTTTCGCGACTTTGCGAATTTTGTGTCGCCTCTTAAGCGTGTCCGCAAGGGGGGACAAGCCGTTGTGAATGCTTTATTCGGAAGTTTGATCGAAGGATTCGCAAGACTTTGGCCGATACCGCTGGACCTGTAAAAAAACCAAAGGCGCCGACGCCCTTCATGGCGCAGTACTTGGCGATAAAGGCAGAGCATGAAGACGCGCTGCTTTTCTTCCGCATGGGCGATTTTTATGAATTGTTTTTCCAGGACGCGGTCCGGGCCGCGGAAATCCTCGATATCACACTGACATCACGCGGCGAACATGATGGCGCGCCCATACCAATGGCCGGCGTCCCTTACCATGCAGCTGAAGGTTATCTCGCGCGATTAATTAAAGCCGGCGAGCGCGTCGCCGTCTGCGAACAGACGGAAAGTCCGGCAGAGGCCAAGAAACGCGGCTCGAAAGCTATCGTTAATCGTGAGATTGTTCGCATCGTGACGCCCGGCACGATTACAGAAGAGAGTTTGCTCTCAGCGCGCCAAGGACACGTTTTAACGGCCGTGGCATTCTCAGCTGCAGGCACGGATGCTGCGTTTGCCGCGTGCGATGTCTCGACCGGCTATTTGGAAGTCCGCGCGTTCGCGCCGGAATCCCTATCAGAAACGCTCGGTGCTTTGCCGATCAAAGAATTGCTGCTGACCGAACGTGATGCCGACCGCCCTTTGGTGCGCGCGGCCAATGAAGCGCTGCGACCAGCGATCACCTATCGCCCAAACAGTGCCGCAAGCGCCAAATCCGGCGAACGTCTTCTCAAAGACGCCTTCAAAATCGCCGCGCTGGACTCGTTTGGTGTGTTCTCGAAAACCGAGCTCGCCGCCATCGGTTTGCTATTGGACTATCTCACCCTGACCCAAGCTGGGGCCGACATACGTCTCGACCCGCCACATCGTGGACCAAGCGGCACAGTTCTCGCCATTGATCCAGCGACGCGCGCCAGCCTTGAAATAGATGTCGCGCTGAATGGATCGCGGCAGGGCAGCTTGCTCGCAACGATAGATCGTACGCTCACATCCCCAGGCGCACGGCTGCTTGCGGCACGATTGGCCCGGCCGGAAACAGATGCGCAAACGATCTCAGCCCGCCATGATGCGATCGCCTATTTCCTCGCCAATGATCATTTGCGCCAATCCATCCGCAACGCTTTGAAAGCATCGCCTGATCTCGAACGCGCCCGCGCGCGCATTCGTCTTGGCCGCGGCGGGCCGCGAGATCTGGCCGCGATCGCAGCCGCATTAAAGGCTGGCGAAACGGCCGTGGCGCAAGTGACCAAAGCACAAACCAATCCACCTGACCTAATAGAGCAAGCTTTGGTCGCGCTCACCCTTTCGCACCAACCGGATCTTGCCGCCTTAGCCCGTGACTTGCGGGACGCCTTAGCCGAGGAGCTTCCGACTTTGGCGCGCGATGGCGGGTTTATCGCACCCGGCTGGGACGTCGCCCTCGACGAGGCCAGAGACTTAAAATCCGATAGCCGCCAAATCATTGCTGAGCTGCAAACACGGTATAGTGCGCAAACCAACATCACGGCGCTGAAGATTAAATTCAACAATGTGCTGGGCTATTTCATTGATGTGCCAGCCCGCCATGCCGATCCAATGATGCAGTCGCCTTTGGCGGAGACGTTCATTCATCGTCAGACATTGGCGTCGAACGTGCGATTCTCGACCGCCGAATTGTCCGAGCTCGCCGGAAAGATCTCGCGCGCCGATGACATCGCTAAAGGCCGCGAGCTGGCCATATTTGAATCTTTCTGTGAGCGCGTCGAAAGCTTATCCATCCCCCTGAGCGCGGCCGCGAATGCGCTGGCCGAACTCGACACCGCGGCGGCGGGGGCAGAATGGGCCCAAGAGACAGGGGCCGTCCGACCAACCCTCGCGGATGAGCCCATTTTTGACGCCGAAGGCCTTCGCCATCCCGTCGTTGAAGCCGCGCTGCGCAAACAGGGCGATGGCTTTACCGCGAATGACACCCAATTGGACGCCCGAGGGGGTCAGGCGCCACGGCTCGCTTTGGTCACGGGCCCCAATATGGCGGGTAAATCGACTTATTTGCGTCAAACCTGTCTGGCCGTGATTTTGGCGCAGGCCGGTCTTTATGTGCCGGCGCGGCGGTTGACTTTAGGTTTGGCTGATCGCGTGTTTTCAAGAGTCGGCGCTAGCGATGATCTATCGCGCGGTCGATCGACCTTTATGGTCGAAATGGTTGAGACAGCGACCATTCTGACGCAAGCCACCGAACAGTCTTTCGTCATTTTGGACGAGGTCGGGCGCGGCACGTCCACCTATGATGGATTAGCTATCGCTTGGTCCGCGGTCGAGCATTTGCACAACACCAATAAGTGCCGCGCTTTGTTTGCCACTCATTATCATGAATTGACGGGCCTGGCGGAGGATTTGCCTGCGGCCAGCAACCTGTCTTTGCGGGCGAAGGAATGGAAAGACGACTTGGTCTTTTTGCATGATGTCCAAGCGGGTCCAGCGGATCGTTCGTATGGGGTCCATGTCGCGAGATTGGCTGGAATGCCGTCGAGGGCCGTCAAGCGCGCCGAGCAGGTGTTGAAAAAACTAGAAGCCGCGCCGGATGCCGTGGAGACGTTGCCTTTATTCGCCGCAGCTGCAGAAGAGGTCGAAGACACCCTGGATCTCGCATCCCACCCGGTCCTAGAATTGCTCGAAAACCTCGATCCTGATCGTTTGACGCCGCGTGAGGCTCTCGATTTGATCTATAAACTTAAGGACAAGACCTGAGGAACGCTATCGACGCCTGTCCCGATATAATCTACAGTTTCAGGTGATGGGAGAGGCTGCTGATGACGGCCAAACTTGAGGCAAGACAAGGATAGCTGGGAACGCCATGGCGTACGAAACACTCTTAACCGAGGTCGATGGCGGCGTTGCCGTTATCACTTTGAACCGACCTGACGCGCTCAATGCGTTCAACAATCAATTGATGGATGAACTGACTGCAGCCCTCGATCGGTTTGATGAGGATTCAGAAATTGGCTGTATCGTTATCACCGGGTCAAAAAAGGCGTTCGCCGCTGGCGCTGATATTAAAGAGATGCGCGAGCAATCTTACATGCAGGCCTATTATAGCGACTTCATCACCCGCAATTGGGAGCGCGCGGCGCGGACGCGGAAGCCGCTTATCGCTGCTGTGAATGGCTATGCCCTGGGCGGTGGCTGTGAACTGGCAATGATGTGCGATTTCATTTTGGCCGGCGAGAAAGCGAAATTTGGTCAACCGGAAATCACCATTGGGGTTTCACCTGGCGCCGGTGGAACCCAGCGTCTCACCCGTTTTGCGGGAAAATCCAAAGCTATGGAAATGTGCCTAACCGGCCGGATGATGGATGCAAAAGAAGCTGAAAGCTGCGGATTAGTGTCTCGTATCGTGCCCGTAGATGACCTGGTCGACGAAGCGAAAGCGGTGGCAAAGAAGATCGCATCCATGCCCCGTGCGGCGGCCATGTTGACCAAAGAAATGGGCAATGCGGCCTATGAAACACCGCTGAGCCAGGGCGTCATGTTTGAACGCCGCCTGTTCCATTCTCTGTTCGCGACAGAGGATCAAAAGGAAGGCATGGAAGCGTTTGTTGAGAAACGCCAAGCGCACTTCAAAAATCAATAGTCGATCCGCGTCGTGGACGTGTGGATAAGAGTCAGCAGAATCTTCACCTGACACGCTCAGGAACGGTTGACGCGAGCGGGTGGTTTCTGTACTTACCGCCTCTTCGCCAGATAGGGCGACCAAAGGAGTTTTAGATGGCGAACACGAAATCAGCCAAAAAGATGGTGCGCAAGATTGCGACCCGCACCGAAGTGAATAAGGCCCGACGCTCGCGCATGCGCACTTATGTCCGCAAAGTTGAAGAAGCGATCGAGGCTGGCGACAAGTCTGCCGCCAGCGAAGCGCTGAAAGCTGCACAGCCAGAAATCATGCGCGCCGCCGGAAAAGGCGTCATTCATAAGAACACATCCGCACGCAAAGTGTCTCGCCTTTCTGCGCGCGTGAAGGCGATGAGCTAAGCGCTCTAAACTCGTCCGAAAACTGACAAAATTGTATAGCCCGCTGGCCTCGGCATGCGGGCTTTTTTCGCGTATATGTGCTCGAAATACACGGAGTGTATCAAAGCACAAAAATCCACAGAGAATGGACGAATTTGCCGTTGACAGAACAAAGGTTGAATACGGCAAACAGTCGGAACACTCAAACCTGTCAAGTGTAACTTTTTGAGTTTATTTTCACGTGAATCTTCAAGGGCTAATCAGGAGTCAAGCAGGCCTTGTGCGGGCAAAGTAAAGTTTCTTCTGTTGCAACCAAAATCTGTTCCTGATTAACTATCTTCATCGACGGATTGTCCTCTGTGTACAGCGTAATTTTGGGGTAGGCCTTACCGGGTCAATCATAGAGGCGTGTGTGTTTTCCGTTGGTCGCCAAGATGAAGAAAACGCAAGAATAAGAAAGGTGCATCTTATGGGGCTGACGTATGGGGTTGAAGGGCAGAAAGCTACAACCGAGGCAAAAGCAACGGACAATCAGTTTGGTGCGAAGACGCTTTGGTCGCAATCTGTCAGCGCGGTTGAAGCCGAAGCGAAACCCGATAACTCACAACAATGGCTGACAGCAATTCGCTTTGTCGCCGAGATTAATAATTCGATCGTGATCGCGGCACCGGATCAGTTGACGCTGGATCGCGTCTCTACGGATTTTTCACGCCCACTTCAACAAGCGTGGCAGAAGCTTGATCCGAAAAAGCGACGCCTGAAGTTTGAGCTATGGTCGCGCGTCCCTTCAGATGTGCGCGATATGGTCGGTGACCCATGGCTGAGTGAGTCGGGTCAATCCACGGTCGAACTGGATGACAGTGAGCCGGATTACGCGGCGCTCAATCTCGATCATTCCATGACATTCGCAACTCTGGTTGCCGGGCCATCGAATGCGCGCGCGGTTGGACTTGGAAAGCGCGTCGCCAGTGGGGCCCCCATCCCCGCCGGCGTGATTGTGATTTATGGTCAGCCAGGCACTGGCAAAACGCACATTCTTAAAGCGATCGAGGCGGAAGCCGCCCTGCGCAATGACAGTCGCCGATTGGCTTATATTTCTGCCGAAGAGTTTATGACTCGATTTGTCAGCGACTCCCGAGCTGGGGATACAAGCGCGCTGCAGGCTTATGTCAAAAAGAATGACCTATTGATGATTGATGACCTGCACTGGATCGCAGGCAAAGCAAAAACTGACAAAGCCTTCTTCGGCGCCTTGCGCGCGGTGACGTCTATGGGCGGACATGTCATCATCACCGCCGATGCTGCACCAGGCGATATGGTCGGCCTGTCAAAAGAACTGGTCGGCGAAATCAAAGGCGCGGCATCTGTCGAAGTGGCCATGCCAGACAATGAGATGCGCAAAGCGATCATTCGTCGGCATGTGGACTTGATCGCGAAAGACACCCCAAATTTCATCCTGACAGAAGCCATGATTGAGCGCATCGTCGCGACTGTGCGCGGCGCCGGGCGTGAATTGTGTGGCGTGCTCTGGAGCTTGCAGCTTGAGACAGGCTATGGCGAGCTCGCCCCAACGCCAGACATGCTCGAAACGGTCATTCGCCGGATTGCTGGAGAGCCGCGTACGCCTTCGCTGGATGACATTAAGCGCACCTGTATGGATCTGTATCGGATTTCCAAGAGCGACATTGAAAGCGCCAGTAAAGTCCGCACGATCTGTCATCCGCGGCAAGTCGCCATGTATTTGTCGCGCGTGATGACGGACAAGTCCTTCCCGCAAATCGCGACGGCCTATAAGAAAAAAGACCACACCACCGTGCTGCACGCCTATCGCAAGATTAAGAAGGCACTGGATAAAGGTGACCGCGACATGAGCGAAGAGATTGAGCGGGTCAAAAACGCTGTGTTCGATCGGTTGGCGGGCCACGATCAGGCCTGATCCACAGCCCAAGTCTGACAAAGACTTGCATTTCACGCGGAATTCGTGACTTTAGCGGCCCGCTCCCGAAAAGGAGCGGGCTGATTCGTTTGAAAACGGACTGAGAATGGGCGAGACCGGATGACCGGCAAAGGGAAAATAATATGAAATTGACGATCGAACGCGGCGCGCTGTTGAATGCGCTCGGACATGTCCAAAATGTCGTGGAACGTCGCAACACGATTCCCATTCTGTCGAATATTCTGATCGAAGCGGCCGATGGCGCGGTTCGCTTCACGGCGACGGACCTTGATATCGAGGCCGTTGATCATGCGGATGCGAAAATCGACGCCGATGGCGCCGTGACCGCCCCCGCTGGCACTTTGTTTGACGTGGTTCGAAAGCTGCCTGCGGGCGCCGACATTGAGTTGGAACTGAATGGTGAAAACCGTCAGCTCGCCATTCGCTCTGGCCGTTCAAAATTCTCGCTTCCAACCCTGCCAGCGGGCGACTTCCAGACCATGGTGCCCGATGAGGATGCTAGCGAGTTTGAGATGGAAGCCGCTGATTTGCGCCGTTTGATTGATAAGACTCGTTTCGCGATTTCAACCGAAGAGACACGCTACTATTTGAACGGGGTCTACTTACACACCGCCGATACAGATGCGGGCAAAAAGCTCCGCACAGTGGCAACCGATGGACACCGCCTGGCGCTGTCTGAAGTGGATGCCCCGAGCGGCGCCGAGACCTTGGAAGGCGTCATCGTTCCCCGCAAAGCGGTCGGCGAAGTGCGCCGTCTGATCGACAGTGAAGATGGCGATGTCTCGGTTTCGGTCTCGGACACGAAGGTCGTGTTCAAGTCAGGCAGAGCGCAGCTGACCTCAAAATTGATTGACGGATCCTTCCCGGACTATGCGCGGGTTATCCCGAAAGGGAATGCCAAAGCCATGATCATCGACAATAAGCTGTTTGAAGCGGCCGTTGATCGCGTCGCAACGGTTTCGGCCGAACGTTCACGATCCGTGAAATTGTCACTCGCCGAAGGCCGTCTAACATTAGCGGTAAACAGTGCTGAGACCGGTCAGGGCCACGAAGAGATTGAGTGTGATTACCAAGCCGACGAAATGGATATTGGCTTTAACGCAAAATATTTGCTGGATGTGACTGCTCAAATTGAAGCGGAAGATGCGCGCTTCCTATTCAATGATCCTGCTTCCCCTGCCCTTGTGCTCGATCCCGGTGATGAGAGCGCGCAATATGTGCTGATGCCATTACGGGTCTAGTGACCGCCCTTACTCGCCTTCGCCTTACGGATTTTCGCAGCCATGCGAGTTTGGATTTAAAACTCGATACCAGACCTGTCTGTCTCTGGGGCAGCAATGGCGCTGGCAAAACCAATGTCCTGGAAGCGATTAGCCAGCTCGGCCCAGGGCGCGGCCTGCGCGCAGCGGCTTTGCCCGAGATGACCAGACATGACGCCACCTCCGGTTGGACCATCTCCGCGACGCTCGATGAGGATCGCAAATTGGGCGTCGGGCTCGACTCGACCGGTAATGGAAATAAGCGGGTCGTTCGCCTGGATGGGGCACCCGCCACCGCGACAGATCTCGCGGACCTCATTCGCATTGTCTGGCTAACGCCAGCTATGGATAGCGTGTTTCGCGGCGGCGCCAGCGAGCGGCGACGCTTTTTCGACCGCCAAGTGATGGCACATATTCCCAGCCATGGCAGCGTCTCCAATCGGTATGAAAAGGCGATGCGCGAGCGCAACGCTTTGCTCGAACGCGGACGCGTCGACCCGGCATGGGCCGATGCGATTGAAGGTCGGATGGCGGAAGCCGGGGCGATCATTGCAAGCAATCGCGCCCGCATTCTGATTGCCCTCCAAGACGCGATCAATGACCGACCAGAAGGCTTCTTCCCAAAAGGTGACTTAGCGCTGGAGGGTGACGCCGAAAAGCTGGCCAGTGAGGATGCCAGCTTGTTTGATGTGCAAGACCTGATCGCCGAACAGCTCGCCAAAGGCCGATATCGCGATCAAGCCGCTGGCCGAACGCTGTCTGGCCCGCATCGAACCGATCTATCCGTCATCCACCGACCAACAGGGGCGGCCGCAGGCGATGCGTCTACCGGTCAACAAAAAGCGCTGCTGATTGGACTGATCCTGGCCAGCGCGCGTGCGCTCAATGCCGATGGCAATGGCCCAAGCCCTCTGATCTTGCTGGACGAAGCCGCGGCGCATTTAGATCGCGATCGCCGTGCGGCATTGTTCGATGAATTGATCGAGCTTGGCGGACAGGCCTGGCTCACGGGGACAGAGGAATTCTTATTCGAAGCGTTCGGAGATCGTGCACAGCGGGTCGAAATCACGGCGAATCCTGATTAAGCTACCGATCGGCAGAAGGTGGAGCGGTGCGATGCGGCGTCATGGATTAATCAGGCTCGCAATAGGCTTTTTTGCTGTTCTCAGCGCTTGCCAAACCCCATTGCAGACCCAACTCGACGACGCGCTCACAAATCCAGAACAGACCGGTATTCGCTGGGGACTGGTCGTCGCCGATATGGACGGTACCGAGCAAATTAGCATCCGTGCAGAAGATCGTTTCACGCCAGGCTCGAACACCAAAGTCATTACAACGATGGCGACCTATCATCATTTGGATGCGCTAGAAGATACACGCCTGAACCCAGGGACGCGCGTTTATCTGGAATCAACCGGACCGGACACAGCGCCTGATTTGGTCCTTTATGGCGGCGGAGATGCAATGCTTCGCGACGCCTCAGATTGCGAGCGCACCTGCTTGGCGGCATTGGCGGATGCTGTCGCCGCGACAGGGATCGTCGAAGTCTCAGCCCTCGTCGGCGATGATACATTCTTCCCATTCGATCGCTGGGGCATTGGTTGGAGCATAGAAGATCTACAATACTATTATGGCACAGCGGTTTCTGCGCTGAGCGTGAATGACAATCTCGTCTGGATCGATGTCACACCTGGCGCAGCGGCGGGAGACTCGACGGTCATTTCTTGGCAAGAGGGCGATGCTTTATACGCGCTCGAGAACGAACTTGTGACCGGCGCAGAAGACTCGGATCGGACATTGCGTGTCCAACGGCACCCCGGGGGCGAAACGGTTCGCGTCTATGGCAGCTTGACCGCAGGTTCACCTCAATTAAGTTTCGGACTGGGCCTAGACAATCCGGCAAGGTTCGCTGCCAGCCGGTTTAGAGACTTGCTTGAAGCGCGCGGCATAAGCGTCGAACGCATTGAAACACGGCACCGCCCCATAGGCCTCCAAGATGAAGCGCCCGAAGAAGGCGAAGATCGAGCAAGTTTGGTTTCACAAACCCTGCCTTCAAACGGAACGCTTATCGCCACTCTGCCCGCATCCCCGCTGCGAGAGAGCTTGATGCGGATATCTAAAGACAGCGAGAATATGCACGCCGAAATCGCATTGCGTCGTTTGGGGCTGATCGATGGCACCGGGTCGCGCGACTTTGGTCGTGCTGCGCTAAAAGACTTTTTAGCTGAAGCTGGCGTTTCAGACATAGCCATGTCCCTTGAGGGCGGCTCGGGCATGTCCGTCTATAATCGGATCAGCCCGCGCGGCGTGGTGCGCTTGCTCGCCTTCGCAGCGCGCCAGCCCTGGTTCGAGGATTGGCTCGCGGATCAACCCATTGGCGGCGTCGACGGGTCCTTGGAGCGGCGCTTCAAAGGGACCGCGCTTGAGGGCAAGATTTTCGCAAAGACGGGCACACTGAATGGCGCCAACGCGCTCGCGGGCGTGTTGGAAGCACGCAGTGGGCGGCGCCTTCTCTTCTCGATCATCGCCAATGACCGCCCACCCGGCACGCGATCCGCAACGCCAGAAATGGATGCCGCCTTGGTGCTCATTGCTGAGGCTTATTGAGAAAACCACTCGACCAGCCAAGGGCTTACAAGGCTGTGTTCTTGATAATTTAGACCGTGCTCGCCACCCTCAACAATGCGAATATCCGCCGCCGGGATACGTGCTTCAAGTTTGTCGGCGCTGGAGACATTCACCGTCTCATCCGCATCGCCAGAAATGGCCAGTACCGGAACGCCGGTCTCAGCTAGGCGCGAAAACGTCTCCTCTCGCCCACTCATCGGCATGTGTCGAAAGTTTGAGAGCAGCGCTTGCAAATAGCCGCGATACTCGAATTGCTCTGCGACATCACCCTGTAATTTGGAGTCCGGGTCCCGTTCGGCTTCATCATATTGCGGGTCACCGAGCAGAATGGACTTGCCAAACATGCGCCAAATCCAATCGCCCACAAGCGGCGTGCTCAGCAGCGCCGTAGAGGCGCTGTCAGCAGACGCCAAATCTAATCCCGCAGGCACAAGCAACACTAAGTGATCTACGCGCTCTGGATAGCGTGCCGTGAATTCCGCGACGATCGGACCGCCCATGGACAGCCCCACCAATCCAAACGGTTCATCAATGCCAACATGCGCAAGCAGTTCAACCAAAGCGGTGTCGTAGAAGTCGATATCATATTTGGTCGACGGACGATCCGACCAACCTCGACCATAATGGTCGAACCGCAATGTCCGAAACCCAGCTGCGTTCAACGCTTCGACATTTTGCTGGTAAATGAAATTTGGCGTCGAGAAACCATGGACCAGAACGACGAGTGGACCGTTTTCAGGACCCTCTAATCGGTAGTGAATTTGGCCATGACTGAGCGCTGCAAAACTGCCAGGCGCTTCTGCGCGCGCGGCATCATTGAGCGGTTTCAACCGCGCTTCCGCGAGCAAATATGCCCCTAATATGAGCAAAAGAATGAACGCAAAAATGCGCAAAAACCACTTCAATTTGACCTCCCAATCTGGCCCGATTTTGCGGCAGTTTATGCGGTTTTCGTAGGGGCAAAGCGAGCGCCCAAATCACGCAACTCAAAATACCCTGTAACTCATTGTATATTTTGAATTTTTACACCCAAAAAATACCAGCTGTTCATTTCCCTTTTCGGGCAAAAACCCCTATAAAAGAAGGGAAATTTCGAATCACATGTAGGGATAGGCCCGAATGACAGACGACGTTGATAATAACCCAGAATATGGGGCCGACTCGATCAAAGTCTTGAAGGGCCTAGAAGCGGTTCGCAAACGCCCAGGAATGTATATCGGCGACACCGATGACGGCTCGGGTCTACATCACATGATTTATGAAGTCGTCGACAATGCGATCGACGAAGCTTTGGCCGGTCATGCGGATGAAGTGACGGTGACCTTGCACCCTGATGGATCTGCGGAAATCACTGATAATGGTCGCGGTATTCCCGTCGGCCAACACGCCACTGAGGGTCGCTCCGCTGCCGAGGTCATCATGACCGAGCTCCATGCCGGCGGTAAGTTTGATAGCAATTCATACAAAGTCTCAGGCGGCTTGCACGGCGTGGGCGTGTCTGTGGTCAATGCGCTTTCAGTCTGGCTCGACCTGACCATTCATCGCGATGGCTCGGAACATCGCGTTCGCTTCGTCGACGGGGGCCGCACGGAGGCGCCGTTAAAAGTGGTTGGCACCAGCCCGACCAAAGCAGACGGAGCGCCGTATACGGGGACGGCTGTACGATTCTTGGCCAGCCCCGAGACATTTACGATGACGGTTTATAATCGCAAAACGCTCGAACACCGTTTACGCGAACTGGCGTTCTTGAATTCAGGTGTTCGGATCGTGTTCAAAGACTTGCGCGAAGCCGAACCTTATGAAGCGGTGCTCGAATATGCTGGTGGCGTGGCCGCCTTCGTGCAGCATTTGAACGAAACCAAGAATGCCCTCATCCCTGAAACGATTTTCGTCACAGGCGAGAAGGATGGCATTACTGTCGAAGCGGCGATGGAATGGACCGATGCCTATCACGAGAACGTGCTCTGCTTCACCAACAATATCCCTCAACGCGATGGCGGCACGCATTTGGCAGGATTCCGCGGTGCACTGACCCGGATCATCAATAAATATGCAACTGAGACGGGCGCCGCGAAGAAAGAGAAAGTCGATATTACGGGCGATGATGCCCGCGAAGGCCTGACATGCGTGCTGTCGGTGAAAGTTCCGGATCCAAAATTTAGTTCGCAAACCAAGGACAAGCTGGTTTCATCTGAAGTGCGTCCTGTGGTCGAGAGCTTGATCAACGAAAAGCTCGCTGAATGGTTTGAAGAGCATCCAAAAGAAGCCCAGCAAGTGATGACGAAAATCGTCGAAGCTGCGGCTGCTCGTGAAGCGGCCCGGAAGGCCCGCGAACTCACACGCCGCAAGACCGCGTTGGACATCACCTCCCTGCCTGGCAAGCTGGCGGATTGTCAGGAGAAAGACCCGGCTAAGTCAGAAATCTTCATCGTCGAGGGTGATTCAGCCGGTGGCTCTGCCAAGCAAGGACGGGATCGGTCCAACCAAGCGATTCTGCCATTGCGCGGTAAAATCCTAAACGTTGAACGCGCGCGGTTTGATAAAATGCTGTCCTCAGACCAGGTCGGAACACTGATCATGGCCCTGGGCGCGGGAATTGGCCGCGAAGAATTCAATATTGAAAAGCTCCGTTACCACAAGATTGTGATCATGACGGACGCCGATGTTGACGGCGCGCATATTCGCACACTGTTGCTCACCTTCTTCTATCGTCAGATGCCGGAAGTGATTGAAAACGGCTATCTCTACATTGCGCAACCGCCGCTCTACAAAGTCACACGCGGGAAATCTGAGCGCTATCTGAAAGATGATGACGAGCTCAATACCTATTTGATCGAAGCCGGGACGGACGGCGAAGTTCTGATCCTCGCAGACAGCACCCAGATTGCTGGCGAAGACTTGCGCGAGCGCGTGCGGATGGCGGCGCAATTCAAGCAAGCCTTGTGGCGCCTCAGCTTGCGCGCACCGGGTGATATTGTCGAACAGGCGGCAATTGCTGGCGCACTCGCACCAGGCGCATCGAACGAAGAAGCTGAGCGCGCCGCCGCCAGATTGAACATCATCGCGGAAGAAGGTGAAGACACTTGGTCAGGTCAATTTGATCAAGGCCATCTCATTCTCACACGCGAAGTGCGCGGGGTCGAAGAAAAAGCGGTCATCGATGCGCAAATGTTAGCAAGCTCCGACGCTGCGCGCCTTAATGCCATCGCTCAAGCGATCCGCCCGATCTATGTCGAGCCTTCTATTTTGCGAAACGAAAAAGAGGGCGAGGTCACTGTGACGGGCCCCGTCAGTCTATTGGAAGCAGTGTTGACGGCCGGTCGCGCTGGTCTCTCGATCCAACGCTATAAGGGACTTGGCGAGATGAATGCGGATCAGCTCTGGGAGACCACGCTGGACGCAAATGCACGGACCTTGCTGCAAGTGCAGGTCGACGACGCCATGGAAGCTGGCGACATGTTCTCGCGCTTAATGGGCGATGTTGTCGAACCCCGTCGGCAATTCATCCAAGACAATGCGCTCGAAGCTGAAGTTGACGTCTAAGGCGGACTGGATTTTGTCACGGAATGATTGGCTGATCGCCATTCATTTCGACCAATCCCATACGGTTCCCAGCTGGATCGAAAAATAGGCCGAGAACGGCGACGCCTGGCACTTCGAAACGTGGCACGTCGGTCTTGCCGCCCGCCGTTTCGATATTCTCAAGCGTTTTGCTGATGTCCGGCACGCCGATATAGAGAAGCTTCTCACTCGGGTCGCCGCGGATCATGCCATCAAGATTCGGCGCATTGCCAGGGACAAACGTCCCGGGAGTCCCACACGGCCAATCAAATACAGTTTGATAGAAAGTTCGAAGCTGCGACTCATCCGGTCCGGCGATGTCGAAAAATACGATTGGTGCTGACATTGCACTTCCCCTCTGCGACTGAGGGAAAAAACATTGCGCAATCGCGCCGATCCGTAAACTGGTTTACGCAAAATCTAGGATGCGGGGACGAATATTGTCTCAATATTGCAAAATCTGCCTCCAGAGACTTGTCGCCACGTCTTATATTCTGGCATACTGTCAAGATGGGGATTATACGTAGCTCTCATACCCTGAGCGGGGTTTGGTCAGGTCGGTACTGGGTCAGCGAGACTGACACGGAAGGCGTGCAATTTTCAGCCTGGTTGTCGCTGGAAAATGGCAGCCTCACTGGATCGATCCTCGAACCCAGTCTGTTTGGACTGTGCGAGCACACAGAAAACGAATCTACCATTCGCGGACACGTGACCGATGATGAAGTCGTGTTTCTCAAAACCTATAAAGGCGTGGATCACGAGCCCGGCTATTATGAAGGCGAACTGTCAGAGTGCCGGCAACGCATTCTAGGCCGATGGTATTTCGGTTGGCCCGATGAGATGAGCGGTCGTTTTGAGATGACTTTGAAGAGCGCAAACAATGCCGCCGCGACCCCCCCTTCAGAATCGGCCAGCTCCCTCAAATAGACCCCTAATTCTGTCCTGGTATTTATCTATGCATGCGGTTACAGGCCGGTCATGGATCGCGCTTTGTCTCTCCCATTGATCATTGCCTTGATCGCAATTGCGATGGGGTCGGGCATAGATGCATTGGTCAAAGGTATCGCGCCAGGGGCTGGGCTGCACCATCTATTGGCGTGGCGATTTCTGTTTGGCGGCCTCATCGCACTCGCCGTTTTTCGAGCTCAAAAGCGACCTGCACCGCCGTGGGAAGCCGTGCGCTTTCACACATTACGGGGTCTTATTCAACTCGGCGGGGCTTTCACATTCTTCTATGCTTTGCTGCACCTCCCGCTAGCAGTGGCCACGATTATTGGATTTACGGCCGCTTTAATGGTGCCGTTCCTGGCCTGGTTGCTGATGGGAGAGCGCGTGTCGCCGGTTGCGCTTATTGCGACGGGTATCGGATTCGCGGGCGCTGCGCTCGCAGTTACAGGGCGGCCGCAATCAGGGCAGGTCAGTGAGGACTGGATCCTTGGCGCCATTAGCTGCTTCATCGCGGCGTTCTTGTACGCTTTGATCCTGGTCATGCTGCGCATGCGCGCCACCAAGGAAGACGCCACCACGATTGCGATGTTCACCAATGTTGTCCCCGCCATCGCTCTGTTGCCAGTCACATTTGGCGGATTTGGCCTGGTCGATTGGAATGATGTTCCACTCTTTTTATGCCTTGGCGCACTCGGCTATGCCGTGTGGTATTTGATGACGCTCGCCTATGCCCGCGCGCCCGCGCAGCGATTGGCGCCGCTGGAATACACCGCGCTGATTTGGAGCGGGATTTTCGGATCTGTCTTCTTTGCCGAATATCCAGGTTGGCAAACTTGGGTCGGCGCGGCGATCATTATCGCCGCCTGCCTCATTGTTGCCTTTGAAGAGCGGTTCGCGACCCGCAAAGAAACTGGGCTGCCGGTGAGCGATCTACCAGAATAAGGGCTATGCGACGCTCAATTCGCGGTGGCGTTCAAGCATGCCGTCCAGTGCTTCCGCACCTGCCTCGCCCATATAAGGCACAACCAAGAGCATAAATTGTAACACAGTGTCGTGAATGAGCGCCGAGCCTTCGCGATCATGCCCTTCAATCAGATCATGACTCAGCCAGAAGGTCAGCGTCGATAACATTTGCTGAATCAGAGGGGCGCGAAGTCGGCGATCGATTTCGACAATATCTTGCTTTTCCAGTTGACGGAGCACCATATCAATCGCGCTGCGCTTCATCGCCAAGATTTTACGGAAACGATGGGCCAGGCCAGGATAGCGTTCCATCATGTCGCCGACATTGCGATAGAAGAACCGGAAATCGTAAATCTCTTCAAGAACGATATAGACGAAAACCCAATTGTCTTCGATCGATGTGACGGCGCCATGACTGCCGCCTAAGATGATTTGCATCTCTTCTTCAAAGCGATCGAACAGCGCTTCGATGATCGGTTCTTTGCCTTTGAAGTGGTAATACAGATTGCCCGGCGACATATCCAAGGCATTGGCGATATCGACAGCCGTTTGCTTGGCTTCACCCTCCGCATTGAAGAGCGTTAAGCTAACATCAAGAATACGATCGCGTGTCTTCATCTCACCCAGTTCGCGCGTTGGCTGAATTGCCTGTTTCCCACCTCTATTTGACAGTAAAACGTCAATATGGAACGAATTTGATCGTGCAAGGTTATCCAAATTTAGACTCTTAACCATAAGAGCAAGCCTTGTGCCGAACGGGGTCGTTCCTCGTTTTGGGAGGAAATCGGAGGCATCTATGAGTGAGACGTCGGATTATATCGGCAAGGCAGCAGCGGATTCGACGAATGCGCTCAATCCCCTTCTGGGTGGGTTGAATAGACAGGAATTGTTGGGGTCCGTGGCGATGATGTTACGCCGCACCAGCATCTCGCCAATGGCTAATGCAAAGTTTGCCGGGAAAATGGCGAAAGAGTCTTATGACATCGCTATGGGTAAGTCTGAACGCGCGCCTGATCGTAAGGACAAGCGCTTTAAAGATGCAG
The DNA here is from genome assembly GCA_013213825.1 of Henriciella sp. Lineage (GTDB taxonomy): Bacteria > Pseudomonadota > Alphaproteobacteria > Caulobacterales > Hyphomonadaceae > Henriciella. The sequence continues at coordinate 30,755 of JABSQA010000001.1, read as the reverse complement.
CTTGGGCGAACAACCCGTTCTACAAGCGCGGAATGCAGACCTATCTTGCCATGCAAGAGCATTTGGAAGACTGGGTCGGTGACCTGAAACTTGGCGAAATGGAACACGCGCGGGCCACGTTTGTGATGAATATGATCACGGCTGCTTTGGCACCCACCAATGCTTTAGCCACCAATCCGGCAGCCAAAAAACGCGCCATCGATAGTGGCGGTTTATCGCTGATCAAAGGTCTTCAAAATGCCTATGAAGACCTCACGAAAAATGGCGGCATGCCAAGCCGAGTCGATAAGAGCCCGTTTGTGATCGGAGAGAATGTCGCCATCACACCAGGCAAGGTCGTGTGGAAGAATGAGATGATGGAGCTCATTCAATATACGCCGGTGACCGAAGAAGTGCGCGAGATCCCATTCCTCAACATCCCGCCACAGATCAATAAATTCTATGCGAGCGATTTGGACCCGATCACCAGCATCGTGCAATTCTTGCTCAAGAATGGCTTCCAAACTTATATTATTTCCTGGCGCAATCCGACCAAGGAGCACAGAGAGTGGGGGCTATCCGACTATGTCGATAGTCTGATCCAGTGCACGGAAGTGATCAAGCAAATCACTGACTGCGAAAAAATCAATATCTCTGGCGCCTGTTCAGGCGGGATCACCACAGCGACATTTGCAAGCTTACTCGCCGCGGCAGGCGACGACCGAATCAACTCACTCACCTTGCAGGTCTGCGTCCTCGACCCGGAACAAGATGATAGTGAGCTTGGGCAGATGGTATCAGATCGCAGTCTCGAGATTGCGCGGCGCTATTCCCGGCAAAAGGGCATCCTTAAAGGTGACGACCTGGCGCGAATGTTCGCTTGGATGCGTCCTAACGATCTAGTGTGGAACTATGTCGTCAATAATTACCTGATGGGCGAGGACCCGCCGCCCTATAATGTCTTGTTCTGGAACGATGATTCGACCAATCTTCCGGCCCAATTGCATTCAGATTATCTTGATTTTGGTCTCCACAAGCCATTCTCAAACCCAGGCCAAGTCGAAGTGGCAGGTCATATGGCAGACCTCACCAAGGTCGATGTAGACCTGTTTTTGGTCGCTGGCGTCACAGATCATATTACCCCTTGGAAAGCGGCTTATCGCTCTACCAAGCTGTTCGGATCGAAAAATATGGAATTCATCCTTTCCAATTCCGGGCATATTCAATCGCTGCTCAACCCACCCGGTAATCCAAAGGCGAAGTACTTTCGTAATACGAGTATTGAACCAACTGCTGATGAATGGGCAGCTGGAGCTGAAGAAGTCGCTGGATCATGGTGGACCCGTTGGGCAGAATGGTTGCATGAACATGCTGGCGATATGAAACCAGCGCCAAAACAAGGCGGATCTGAGCAATTCCCACCGCTCTATGATGCGCCCGGAAAATATGTGTTCGACTAGAGGCAAGAAGACCTTGGAGCGGCACTGACAGGAGAAGGAGGCCCGAATGGCCACCAGAAAACGTGCCGGCAATGCAAAACGGCGTTTGCCCGAAATCAATATGGAAACCGTTGAGGCGTACACGCTTCGGGTGGGCTATTGGCCCGCTGAACGCGCCTCGAACAAACGCCCCTTGCTGTTCTTCAACGGCATTGGGGCCAATATGGAATTGGCCTTTGGCTTAGGAGAGTGGATCCGTGACCGCGAGATCATCACCTTCGATATGCCTGGCGTTGGCGAAAGTGAACCAGCCCGTTTCCCGTATCGACCGTGGATGATGGCGCGCGCCGCCCGCCAGCTCTGTGACCGTTATGGCATGGGCGATGTCGACGTCATGGGCGTCTCCTGGGGCGGCGCCATGGCGCAACAATATGCTTTTCAGTATCGCAACTCTGTCGGCAAGCTGATCCTTTGTGCCACCACGGCTGGGATGACCATGGTGCCTGGTAAGATCAGTGCGATTTCAAAAATGGCCGATGCGCGCCGCTATACCGATCCGGATTATATGCGCGAGAATTTCCAGCGCTTATACGGTGAAGCCGCGGATGAAGGCGCCGGGCAGCATATTGAAAATCTCAAACCGCCAGCCCCAATGGGTTATGTCTATCAATTGATGGCCTTCCTCGGTTGGTCTTCGCTGCCCTTTATCCGCTTTTTGCGCATGCCTACGCTGGTTATGGCGGGCGATCGCGATGCGATTGTCCCCTTGGCCAATGCCCATATTCTCAATTTCGCTTTACCGAATGCGCGCCTCCACGTCGTAGAAGATGGGGGGCACTTGTTTCTGGTCACGCAAGCCGAAGAGACGGTCAGCGAAGTTGTCGATTTCCTCGATGAGCCAATGGAAGCTATGCAGCCCAAATCACTTTGGGATCGCAGCGTCTCGATGGCCTGAAAGCACTATATCGCCTTTGAGCTAAATCTACCGCGAACAGCTGAGCTGAGCGCCACGCGGCAGGATTAGCTGTTTCGCTTCATCTTAACGACATTGGCGCCGCTTTGCATGCGCGTGTCTTGCACCAATTCCATGCTCCGCAGATACGGGATCAAGGCGGCTTGATCTTGCGGCCGGCTAAATAGGTAGCCTTGAAGCTCATCACACCCATGGTCACGCAGGAATTGAGCTTGTGCTTCACTCTCAACGCCCTCCGCTGTCACGATAAGATTGAGCGCATGCGCCATCGATATTGTTGCGCGGGCAATTGCGCGGCTTTGATCACTCGACTCAATGCCGCGCACAAAAGTCTGGTCCAGCTTCAACTTATCGAACGGGAAGCGCTGCAAATAGGCCAGTGAAGAGAAACCAGTGCCAAAGTCATCCATTGCGATCCGCAAGCCAAGGTCTTTCAGCTTGCGCAAACGGTCGAGAATGAACGCGTTATCTGACAAGAATACGCTTTCGGTGATCTCCAATTCGATCCGTTTTGGATCGATTTGGGTCTCTTCCAGTTTACGCATGATCAGAGACAGCAAGCGGCTGCTATGCAATTGCAACGGCGAGACATTGATGCCGACCTTGGTGTTGGCTGGCATGTCCAGCGCCGCATTCATCGCGTTTTCGACGACACGGTCACCAAGAGAGATGATGATGCCATTGTCTTCCGCTATCGGGATAAACTCCGATGGTGACACCGTCCCGCGCACAGGGTGATACCAACGCGACAAGGCTTCGACGCCCGTGACGGTCCCCGTCACAGCATCAACAATTGGCTGGAATTGTAGATTAAGCGTGTCAGATTCAATCGCTTCAGAGAGGTCGCTTGCCAATTCACGTTGTCCGCGGACGCGCGCTTTGAACGATTCTGAATATTCTTTCCAGACGCCCCGTCCGCTGCTTTTCGCGGCAAACAGCGCCAAGTCAGCTTCTTTCATCAAGGCGGTGACGTCCGCAGCATGAGACTCGATCCGGCGCACCCCAACACTCGCCCCGCATTGGACATCTGTATTGGCATAATGGAACGGTTTCTGAAGCGCGTCAGTGACTTCTTCAACGAATTTCAACAACCGGCTGCCGGTCAGCGGACGCGACACCAGAAGCGCGAACTCATCGCCGCCATAGCGACAGAGGAGATCCATTGGCTCGCACAAATATTCCAATCGCGTCGCGACCAATTTCAGCACATCGTCACCGCCACCATGGCCAAATGTATCATTGATCCATTTGAAATTATCCAGATCGATCCAGATGAGCGCGCTTTCGGACGACATCCGGATTTCGCTGAGCAGGTGAGATTTCAAAGCTTCTTTGAACGAAGCCCTATTCAGCAGGCCAGTCAGTGAATCATATTCAGTCAAGAATGCAGCCCGGTTTTCGCTGACCCGCAATTGCGTGATATCTGTCGCAGAGCCACGATAACCAACAAAGCGCCCGTCTTCGAATACGGGACGAGCAGACAGCTTCCAGAACCGCGCATCCGCTTCGATCGTATCAGAGAGTTCCAATTCCAAGGCAACGATTTCAGATCCACGGGAAATTCGGGCGCGCAACAATTCGCGCTCTGACGAAGCCTTGAACAGGTTCAGAAGATTTTGGTCGAGAAGCGCGTGGCGGGCCGTCTCGCCGAGCAATTCATCATTATTGATGGCACTGATCCGACCATCCTCAGTTGTCGACCAAAACAGCGTATCGGTGGCAAAGCCAACATCGCGCAACACGCTATTGATCTCCCGTGTGCGCTCGGCCGCGGTCTCAGCCTCGGTCAATTGCTTGTTATAGGCGGAGAAATACCATTTCGTGCAGATCGCGAGGCCACTAAAATAGGCCAACATAACCAAAGATGTGACGGCCGAGGTGAGTTCGGGCTGCAATAGCGCATTGGCGAGAAAACCGCCAATTGTCGCCGCGATGAGCAAGCGACCGAATTGTGGCATATATTGTAGCAACACGGCCGCAGCGAGCATCCCACCGGACAAAATTGCGCCGAAGACCATATGTGGGTTGTACGGATGCGTGATCGCTAAAACACCGGGAACCACCGCCCAGCAGACGGAGAGAATCACGAAGGGAAATCCCTTAATCAGGCTCGCCGCGACGCGATCCCCATTGAACAATTCAGTGCGTTCACGCGTGCTATACAGAAACAGAGCGGCGCAGAGAAAGACATGACCGGTCAGCCAGAAATGGAACAACCAGCTTTCACCGGTATCGCGGATCATCAATATCGCGGAGCTGACCAGACTGGCCATAAACAGAACCGGCGCGATGAGGGACACCAGCGCGATTTCGCGCGCACGGATTAGATCTAATGGTGTCTTGCCACGATCTTTTGCCTGAGACGGCTGCGCCACATTGATAAGCATGTTCCACCCAACTTGCTATTCATGATCGCTGCTCAGAATACGCGACAAAGACCACAGAAGCATTGAGTCGAAGCGGCAAATCTTCCCGCCTAAGTTTACATTGTCGAAACGAAGACGCTCCGAAGAAAATCGCCGGAGCGCCTGATAAACCGCTATAATTCTAGTGATTTAGACATCTAAGAGCAGGCGCTCTGGATCTTCCAAAGCCTGCTTGACACGGACCAAAAAGGTTACTGCTTCCTTGCCGTCGACGATCCGGTGATCATAGGACAGTGCCAGATACATCATCGGACGAATGACCACTTGGCCATCAATCGCAACGGGGCGCTGTTCGATTCGGTGCATGCCAAGCACGCCTGATTGCGGTGGGTTCAAAATCGGGGTCGACATCAGCGACCCATAAACACCGCCATTGGTAATGGTGAAGGTGCCGCCTTGCATATCTTCAATCGACAAGGTGCCGTCACGGGCTTTCTTGGCGACATTGCCCAACTCGGCTTCAACGCCGGCGAGTGAGAGTTCATCACAATCGCGGATCACCGGCACAACCAAACCGCGCTCGGTGCCGACCGCCATGCCGATATCATAGTGATTCTTGTAGATGATATCGGTGCCATCAATCTCAGCATTCACCGCGGGGATTTCTTTCAATGCGGCCACAACAGCTTTGGTGAAAAAGCCCATAAAGCCGAGCTTTACGCCATGCTTTTCGAGGAAGGCGTCCTTGTAGGTTTTTCGCAATTGCATCACCGCGCTCATATCCACATCGTTAAATGTGGTTAGCATGGCGGCGGTGTCTTGAGCCTCTTTCAGACGACGCGCAATGGTTTGACGCAAGCGAGTCATCCGTACCCGCTCTTCGCGCGGACCGATATCGCGTGGCGCTTTCGCAGCAGCCGGAGCGGCAGCAGCCTTGGGCGCATTCACATAGGCCAGAGCGTCCGCCTTCGTGGCGCGACCATCGCGGCCTGTGCCAGGAATGTCAGCAGGATTGACGCCGGCCTCAGCTGAAATCCGGCGAACCGACGGCGCAACCGGGCGTTCCCCGGTGCTGGCGGCGGGTGCGGCAGCGGGGGCTGCGGCGGCAGGTTGCGGCGCGGCTACGGCGGCCCCTGCCCCGGCAGAAATACGAGCAATCACGGCGCCAGGCGTGACGCCATCACCTTCGGAGACGAGCCATTCGGCGATCACGCCATCTGCGGTCGCAGGGACTTCGAGTGCGACTTTATCGGTTTCGATCTCCGCAATCGTCTCGTCTTTCGACACAGCGTCACCAACTTGCTTTGTAAAGCTGGCAATCGTGCCCTCTGCCACGCTCTCACCCATGCTGGGGACCGTGACGTCGACACTCGCACCACCGGTCGCGGCGGGGGCAGCTGCGGCCGGAGCGGCCGCGGCAGATGCAGCGGCAGCCGGTGTTGCTTTGGCAGCGCCATTCGCGCCACCTAAGCGGCCAAGTAGGGCGCCGATTTCGACCGTATCGCCTTCCTGGGCAACAATCTCGCTCAGCGTCCCAGCCGCTTCGGCAGACACTTCGACCGCCACTTTGTCCGTTTCAAGTTCAACCAGAACGTCGTCTTTGTTGACCGCGTCACCTGCCGCTTTCAACCATTTGCCAACAGTTGCCTCGGTCACGCTTTCTCCCAATGTTGGGACTACGATATCGGTCATATTTGGTCTCTGTCTTTGTCTTCGTATATGTTCAGGTTAGGTGACCAGGCTGTCTTCTACAGGCTTGTCGCTGAGGGCCGATGAGAGGAAGGCCTCTTTCTCTCGATTGTGCGTGGAAAGGAGACCCGTCGCCGTTGCTGCAGCGGGCGGTCTACCAGTATATTTCGGACGCGCATGTTCGCTACCGACATGATTGGCCGCCCACTCGATTTCATCGCGAATGAATGTCCATCCCCCCATATAGCGCGGTTCCTCTTGGCACCAAACGAGCTCGGCTTGCGGGAAGCGATTTAACTCGTCCATAAGAGCCTTACGCGGGACGGGGTAGAATTGTTCCACGCGGAGCAGATAAATATCGTCCGTGCCTTTTTCTTCGCGGGCTTCAAACAAGTCATAATAGACTTTGCCTGAGCATAACACGACGCGGCGGATCTTCTTATCTGCAACCAATTTCACTTTGCCTTCACGACCAGGCGTCTCGGCATCATCCCAAAGTACCCGGTGGAATGAAGACTTCGTATTCATGTCCTCAAGCGCACTTGTCGCGAGCTTGTGACGCAACAAGGATTTCGGGGTCATGATCACCAGCGGTTTCCGGAAATCACGATGGATCTGTCGGCGAAGCGCGTGGAAATAGTTGGCCGGCGTGGTCAGATTACAGATTTGCCAATTGTCTTCCGCACACATCTGCAAGAAGCGCTCAAGCCGGGCTGATGAGTGTTCCGGGCCTTGGCCTTCATAGCCATGTGGAAGCAACATGGTCAGTCCAGACATACGCAACCACTTCCGCTCCGCGGATGAGATGAACTGGTCAAAGAAGACCTGAGCGCCATTCGAGAAGTCACCAAATTGCGCTTCCCACATGACCAATGCGTTGGGATTTGCGAGCGAGTAGCCATATTCATAGCCGAGCACGGCTTCTTCAGACAGCAGCGAGTCGATGACTTCATACTCAGCCTGACCCTCGCGCAAATGATTGAGCGCGGTATAGCGCTCGCCAGATTGCTGATCGATCATGTGGCTATGGCGTTGCGAGAAAGTTCCCCGGCCGCAATCCTGTCCGGACAAGCGAACATGGAAGCCCTCATCCAATAGAGTCGCGAAAGCGAGATGTTCGGCGGTCGCCCAGTCGAGACCTTTGCCCGACCCAATCGCATCCGCGCGACCTTTAATCACGCGCCCAAGGGTGCGGTGAATATTGATATGTTCCGGCACTGTGGTGAGGGTCTCGCCCAGCTCTTTCAGCTTGGCTTTTGAAACGCCTGTCTTACCGCGGCGGTCATCATCCTCGGGCAAGCCGAGGCCTTCCCATTCACCTTCTAGCCAATCGGCCTTGCTGGTGACGGCGTCCTTACCTTCTTCAAACGCTTTATCGAGAAAATCCTCGAACGCTTTGACTTCAGCGGCAACCTCGTCTGCAGATACCAGCCCTTCTGCCACCAAACGTTCGCCATAGAGCTCGCGCGTCGAACGGTGACCCTTAATCTTGGTATACATGACCGGCTGGGTGAACATGGGCTCGTCACCCTCATTATGCCCAAAGCGGCGATAGCAGAACATGTCGATGACGACATCTTTACCGAATTTCTGGCGATACTCCGTCGCCACTTTCGCCGCATAGGTCACCGCTTCCGGATCATCGCCATTCACGTGAAAAATCGGCGCCTGCACCATAAGAGCGACGTCCGATGGATAAGGCGATGAGCGCGAATACATTGGGCTCGTGGTGAAACCAATCTGGTTATTGATAATGAAGTGAATGGTTCCGCCGGTGCGATACCCTTGCAGTCCCGACAATGCGAAACACTCAGCAACAACGCCCTGACCCGCGAAGGCTGCATCCCCGTGCAAGAGCAAGGGCAGTTTCTTGGATCGATCCAGAGCGCCTTTTTCTTCATATTGCATGAACTGCTTGGCGCGTGTCCGGCCCATAACGACGGGGTTCACCGCTTCCAAATGCGATGGGTTCGCATTCATGGTGAGGTGAACATTATTGCCGTCAAATTCACGGTCAGACGAGGCGCCGAGATGGTATTTCACATCGCCAGAGCCAAACTCGCTCTCGCCTTGCGTCGACCCGCCCATAAATTCATGGAAGATCTTCTGGTACTCTTTGCCCATAACAGCTGCGAGCATGTTCAGACGGCCACGGTGGGGCATGCCAACGACGATTTCGTCAACGCCGAGAGCGCCGCCGCGCTTAATGATTTGTTCGAGGGCTGGGACCGCTGCTTCACCGCCGTCCAGACCAAACCGTTTTGTGCCCGGATAGCGTTTGTGCAGGAAGCGTTCGAATGTTTCCGCCTCAATCAGTTTCGACAGAATGGCTTTCTTACCTTCAGGGGTAAAGGCCACGCCCTTGTCAGGACCTTCTATCCGTTCCTGTAGCCAGCTTTTCTCTTCCGGGTCGGAAATGTGCTGGAATTCTATCCCGAGCGTTGAACAATAAGTTCGGCGCACGATTTCGAGGATTTGCTGAACGGTCGCGTTCTCAAGGCCGAGCACGCCATCGATAAAGATCTCTCGATCCATATCGGCGGCTTCAAAGCCATAGCTCTTCGGGTCGAGTTCGGGCTGATATTCTGGGACATCTAAGCCAAGCGGGTCCAATTGGGCCTGCAAATGTCCGCGAACGCGATACGCGCGGATCATCATAATCGCGCGGACGGAATCTTTTACCGCGCGCTCAACATCCGCGCCGGATGCGTTTGGCGACGCCGCTTTGATCTTTTTCTCAAGCACGGGCTCAAGCAAGGCCCAATTGCCATCAAAGGCTGCAGTCTCTTCCGGAGAGTCCGGCTTGGGCCATTGTTTGCGCTTCCAGCTGGCACCATCGGCATTGCGGGTCGCGTCTGCGCCACCGTCGCCTAATTGTTCGAAAAACGAGCGCCAGCTTTCCGGCACCGCGTTTGGATTGGCTGCGAACTTGGCCTGCATCTGTTCGATCCAGACCGCACTGCCCCCGTACAAAAACAACGTGTCGAGCATCGCAGCGTTTTGCGCGCTGCGGCCACCGTCAACGGGGGAACCGTCATCTGCCATAAGCTACCGTCCTCAGTTCGGACGGCCCGGCGGGGTCAAAAATGGCCTCGTCTGGCCGCCCTTTGCCTTTATATAGTGCGGCGTTAACCTTTCAAAACCTCTACCATGGTCTTGCCCAAACGGGCTGGACTTGGAGATACTTTGATTCCGGCGGCTTCCATAGCTGCAACTTTGGACTCAGCATCCCCTTTTCCGCCCGAAACAATAGCACCCGCATGGCCCATGGTTCGGCCTTTTGGTGCAGTGCGTCCGGCGATAAACCCGACCATGGGTTTCTTGCGGCCTTTCTTGGCCTCATCGATCAGGAATTGCGCCGCTTCTTCTTCCGCAGAGCCGCCAATTTCACCAATCATGACGATGCTTTCTGTCTCGTCATCCGCGAGGAACATTTCCAACACGTCGATAAATTCTGTGCCTTTGACCGGGTCGCCACCAATGCCGACCGCAGAGGTCTGGCCAAGGCCTTCGACAGAGGTCTGATACACAGCTTCATAGGTCAGCGTGCCTGAGCGAGAGACAACGCCAACAGAGCCCTTCTTAAAGATCTTTCCTGGCATAATGCCGATCTTGCACTGTTCAGGAGTCAAAAGACCCGGGCAGTTCGGCCCGATCAGGCGCGAATTTGATTTGTCCAGCTTGGCTTTGACGCGAACCATATCCAGGACAGGCACGCCTTCCGTAATGCAAACGATCAGCGGGATTTCAGCGTCAATCGCTTCTTCAATAGCCGCAGCGGCACCGGCAGGCGGTACATAGATAACCGACGCATTCGCGCCCGTCGCGTCTTTCGCGTCGGCTGCATTGGCATAGATCGGTAATGCCGCGCCATTGTCGGCGGTCCAGTTTTCGCCGGCTTTGCGAGGATGCGTCCCAGCGACCATTTGCGTGCCGAAATATTCAAGTGCCTGATTGGTGTGGAAAGATCCGGTTTTGCCGGTCAGGCCTTGGACGATAACTTTTGTGTTTGAGTCGATAAGAATAGACATGTCTCTTAGGCGCCTTTCACGGCTGCAACAATTTTTTGGGCGGCATCGTCGAGGTCATCGGCGGGAATGATATTCATCCCGCTCTCGGCGAGGATCGCTTTGCCCTTCTCAACATTGGTACCCTCGAGGCGCACCACCAATGGCACAGCCAGCGACGTCTCTTTCACTGCCTGGATCACACCCTCAGCGATGACATCGCATTTCATGATGCCGCCAAAGATGTTGACCAGAATGCCTTTCACGGCCGGGTCTTTCATAATGATTTTAAACGCTGCAGCCACTTTCTCCGCATTGGCGCCACCGCCGACGTCACAGAAGTTGGCAGGCTCTTCGCCGTAGAGTTTGATAATGTCCATGGTCGCCATGGCGAGGCCCGCGCCGTTGACCATACAGCCAATGGTTCCGTCCAGCGCAATATAAGCGAGATCCCATTCAGAGGCTTCGATCTCTTTCTCGTCTTCTTCAGTCGTGTCCCGCAATTCCATAATGTCAGGGTGACGGAAGAGCGCGTTACCATCGAAGCTGACCTTCGCGTCGAGCACGCGCAGATTTCCGCTCTCCATGACGATCAACGGGTTGATCTCCAACATCGACATGTCCTTCTCAGTGAAGGCTTTGTAGAGAATTGGGAAAAGCTTCATGCCATCTTCGCGTGCCGCGCCATCCAGCGCCAATGCATCACAAAGCTGAGCGGCGGCCGCCTCGGTCACGCCTTCTGCTGGGTCGATGGGCAGGGTCAGGATTTTTTCAGGCGTGTCGTGTGCAACCGCTTCGATATCCATGCCGCCTTCGGTCGATGCGACGAAGGCCGGGCGGCCAGTCTCGCGGTCAACCAGGAGCGAGAGATAGAGTTCTGTCGCAATATCGGCGCCGTCCTCAACATAAAGGCGGTTCACTTGCTTGCCTTCGGCGCTGGTTTGCGCAGTGACCAAGTGATTGCCGAGCATGGCTTTGGCATGCTCCATAACTTCGTCTTTAGAGAAGGCGAGTCGAACACCGCCCTTTTCACCGGCTGCAGCTTCAACGAATTTGCCCTTACCGCGTCCACCTGCGTGGATTTGGCTTTTCACGACCCAAAGCGGCCCGGGGAGTGTGTCGATGGCGGTCTGCACATCATCGAGCGTTAAAATGGGGACGCCATCCGCCACCGGCGCGCCAAATTCTTTCAGAACGGCCTTGGCTTGGTATTCGTGAATATTCATGTGAAATCAGCCTCTGTCAGCATGCACAGATTCGGGTGCGAACCTGCGAAAGAGGCGCCGCTTATAACACCGCCATCCCTGCTGACAACCGGGTATACGCGCTTTTCGACTAGGCTGAGTTCAACTGAAAAACTCAGCCTGGCGTGCATCAAGATTGTTGCAATTGCAACGAGCGCTAGTTCACGCCGATTTCAGCGAAACCAATCGTATTCTCTCGCGTGGTGGCACCGGCATTATCATTGACCTTCAAGGTGATCGTCCGACCCTCCCAATCGATCTCAACCGCGCCATAATTTTCAGGTGGAAAAGCTGCACCAATTTGGCGTTCATCCAACTCATCCAACTCGGTCGCAAAGCTCACATTCAGCGAGGATGAGGTCAGCTCGTTTGCGGCATAGGGCAGAACCCCATCTTGCTCATAGATATAGGCGGCGTGTCGGTCCCCAGACAGAAAAACCACGCCAGTGGCGTCCGTCTTGTCAATCAGATCAAATAGGCGTTGGCGCTCTTCCGGCATGGTCGACCAGGCTTCCCAACCATGCACGGTTGGCATGACCTGGATCGATGATGCGATCAAGCGAATGTCTGCCGGTTGCTGCAATTGGTTTTCCAACCACGTCCACTGCGCCGCGCCTAACATATCCTGCATGGATCCAGCGGGCGCCGGTAAATAGCGCTCTTTGCCCTTCACGCCCCATTCGTCCGTGGGTGTTAGACCGGACCGAAAGAACCGTGTGTCGAGCATGATCACCTGAGTGCGTTGGCCTTCTGGACCAAATGTCCGGGCATAATAGGTGCCAGGCCATTGACCGACATCTTCGTCCTCTAGCCCCCAAAACACTTCATGGATGCGTTCCGCATAGCCGCGGAACGGAAATTCTTTGCCGGAATCATTGGCCCCGTAATCGTGGTCATCCCACGCCACCATCATCGGGACACTCTGGCGCACAGCTTGGAAATCCTCACGGTCGGCGAGATCGGCAAAGGATTCTCGCAGCTCATCCAAGTCTGCTTCATTGGCGGAATATGCGCGCCCGTCACGGTCGCCATAGACATTATCACCAACCATTAAGAACAGATCAGCGTCTTCCGAAGCGAGGCTCATCAAAGCCGCCGATGGACCTTTCTCTTCATCCAAACAAGATCCCAAAAGGACTTTAGAAATCACCGCATCGCTTGCCGGAAGCGCTTTACCCGCAGGGGCTTTTGGCAACGCAGAATCCGGAATGGTGTCGTAATAATATTCGAGTGCGTCTTGAGCAGATTCAGGTTTCGGCGTAAAAATGCTGATCCCGCCCGGCTCCGTCGCGCAACCACTCAGTCCAAACAGGCACGCGCCAGCCACTAAAATCCGCTTCATTTCGTTCTCCCGCTAATACTGTTCGAGTCTCCTTATGCGGGAAGCGCGACAAGTTTGTAACAGGAAAAATGGCGACCTATGTCGCAAATAGCATTTCCCACATTAAACGTCCGGGAAGAAAAGAGAACAGACCAGCAATCACCAGCGCACCAACAAACATACCGGTCATACTTTGCCGGTGTTGGCGGATGTCGCGGCGCCGGATCGCGGCAATCCCGAATGGCAAACTGATCATCGCCCAAGCCGAGAGCGCATGGATCGGGCTGAGAGAATTCCCCATCAAGCCGGTCAAAAAGAAGGAGGAAATAGCGGTGATCACCATCGCGATGACCCAGGCCCAGCCCATGGTCTTGTGAAACCCTATACCTTTCGGGGCCAGCAAAATAAGCGCACCAATCAATAAGGCGCTGATCGCCGCTGTGACATGGACTTGGATCGCTAAGGATGCCGTGAGAATCGGGTCCAGAGAAAGACGGAAGCGCGGCTCCGCTTCAGGATGCGCCGCGAGGATGAGCGAACTCACAATCGCATAAATGACCAACGCGCCCAGGACGACCCAGAGGGTGCCCGGAACGCGCTGGAACAGAGCATGAGGAAAGCGGTTGGGAGGAAACGCTGTTTTTACAGTCATTGCCGCTATCCTCATGCCCAAGTGCCGTGGAAGCCGAGCGGCCAGGAATACTCAGCTTGCCAAATACAAACCGGACCATCATCGACATGAGCCGCATCAAAAACGCAGATTTCGCGAACGCCTGCTTTGATGTTTAGCACCGGACCCACTAGCCAAGACTCAAGGTCAGATTGACCGCCAGATTTTGGCACAAAGAGAAACTCCTCAACGATCCGATTGTCACCAAAATCAAACGCTTTGGTCTCTCCGCTGGTCCAGTTATGAACCGCCAATGTCGTGCTGCCCGGACGCGTATTGGAGGCGCCGCTGGCCAGAGCAACCAGGTTGCGAGACTTACCACGGAACCGCGGATCGACCTGCGGGAACTCACCAATAATACCGGTTTCGATGAGCTTGGCGTCGCCTTGAGGTGGAATTTCGACCAGGGTTAAAACGCCTTCCTCACTGAAATAGCTTTGATCCCACTCGCCACGGATCTCTGCGGCGCCGCCCCCAACACCGAGAATGGGTTCTTTGTAGAAAGACACGTCGAACTTGATCGTGCCATCGCTTTCTTCCCAGGCAGAGCCGGTATGGAAGAACATCCGCGCCGGCGCTTGGGTCCAACGCTGGTTTGAGAAATCGTCCTTGTCCACGATTAGCATTTGCAGACCGTGTTGAGGTTGCCATTCAAACCCAGCAACGACAGGTGGACGTAGGCTTTCATTGATCCAGGGCTGAACCAGAATGATCAAATGGCGCTCACTCATCGTCCAATCGTGGATGTACGCCGCACGACCAATATTCACCAGACCGAAATCTTCCAGCGCACCATTGGTCCCGATGCGATAAATACCGACGCGAGAGCCACCGACCGCAAGATTCCAAACTCGTCCATCCGGCTCAACTTTGGGATGCGCCAGGAAGGGCATGCCTTTTAGATCGTCACGCCAGGTTTTTGGTCCTTTGGTCTCAAGCGTCTCAGGGTTCATAGAAAATGCGGAGCCCGCTTCCCAAAGCGCCAGCAACTCGCCATCGACCATCAATACGGACGTATTCGCAGCATTCGTGTCATCGGCACTTTCGACATAATAGCTTTCATCGCCGAGCGTCCCGAAACCAGGGGCCAGGAAGGTTTGAGCGGCCTGCTCTTCGCGACGTTTGCGGGTCTCGACAAAGCGCGCCTGGTGCACGGCTTGGCCGTCTTCGATGGCAATTCTGTGGATCAGACCATCACCATCGAACCAATGGCTCGCATATTCATCGCCATAAGAAAAATGCGCCGGGCCGTTGCGATACAAGCTGCCTTTTAAATCCGAGGGCGGTGTCCCGAAGACGAGCTTCATGGGCGCGGGATCAAACCCTCCCGCGGGCGCATTGGCATAACCGAGATGCCATGCTGGCATACTGTTCGCTTTTGCGGATGCGCTCAACCCGAAACTTACCCCGACGGCTCCGGCGAGACTCGCGCCCATACCGGCTTCGATGAAATGACGACGTGAAAGGTCCATTTGTCTATCCTCTGAAAAGCGCTGGAAGGGATTAGTTCATCGTGATAGTGTGCGTGGTGCCATCTGCCTCGACGACAAATTTTGCGGCGTCCCATTTGGCCGGACCAAAACGCCCTTTCGCATCATTGGAAAACGCGAATGGCTCAGTCGGCATACCGAACGGGTTGGTGTTCATTTCGCCATCATCATTGACATCGTGATAAAGCCGTACGGCATATTCACCCGGTTCTAAGCCCTCGAATTCAGCGGTCACGCTGGTGCCTTCGACTTTCAGCGACGCACCGTTCACAGCGCCATCCCCATTATAAGTCGCCTGATCAAATAGACCGAGCATGATCGTGCCCTTTGTCTGGGCGATATTCTCAACATTCACTGTCAAGTCGGCGGCATTCGCTACCGGTGTGATCATGCAGGCTACGGCGACAATGGCGGTCAAAGACGTCAGACGGGTCATATTAGGGCTCCGAAATTTGAGTTCATTTATGCAGGTCGTCCTGCGATGAATTGCAAATTGTCAGACCTTTTCGGGGCTTGCAGCACGAACTACGTCTAAGGACTGGAAACGTTCGCGAAATGCAGCCATTGTCATTCGCGAAACGTGAATGAAGGGGCATTGCAATTTGCGTATCGCGGTTGAAATTGTGCGATGGGTGGCGATCGTCGCTGGGTTGGGACTGATCTTTGCCTGGCTCGGCGTTTATGGCACATCGCGCGTCCCATTTCCGGAGCGATTCGTGTTTTGGACCACCACAATGGTGGCTGGCGCCGGCGGTTTTGCGGTGGTCGAGCCGGTCATATGGGGCAAGCGTTTCGAACATATCGCTGCCGTGTTCAAAATCGCCATCACAGCGGCACTCATCTCGATTCCAGTGACGCTCATACTAGTATTTTGGCTAAATCGAGCGCCACCCAACCTCTACTATTTGAGCATGCAATATGGCTATGTGTTGGTCATTTCTTTGATCATCACATCCGCGTCTTATTTGCTAAGAACTGTGAGTGAGGCGAAATCCTCACCCGAATCCAGCGTAAATCCCGTCGCGGCGTTTTTGCAGCGCCTGCCGGTTAAGTTTCATACGTCAGAATTGTACGCGATCTCTTCTGAGGACCACTATTTACGGGTCCATACCAATATGGGTGAGGAGCTTATTCTGATGCGCTTAGCAGACGCTGTGCGCGAATTGCAGGGCGCTGAGGGTCTGCGGGTGCATCGCTCTTGGTGGGTGGCGAAAGTCGGCGTGACCGAGGAGAAACGCATCGATGGCCGCAGCCTCTTAATCTTGCCAAATGGCACGGAAGTACCCGTCTCGCGCAGTTATCGCAGCGACGCCAAGGCCGCGGGTCTCATTCGTTAAGACTTGTTAACCATCAAATCGCCTTATTCGAAACACGCATAGCCCCTATTCTGTATGCACAGTGTTCATCAAGGACATTCGTCCCCATCTGGTCGTTAACGAAACATAACGGCGAGATCGCCCGCAGACGAAAGCAAGACGATGAACACGAACCACATCTTTACCCGCAGCTTAACAGTCGTTTTCACAGGGATCACGGCCGTAACCCTTTTCATGGTTGCTTTCGCACCTAGCGCGCCGCTCTTCGCAGGATAAGTTTTCACCGACTCCCTGATTGGTCCGCGCCTCCATGGACCATAAAGTGAGCCCGTCAGATACGCAGATCTGACGGGCTCAACAGGCCTTGCAGGCTGGGTGGGGGGCGCATGCGAAGGCCAGACCGCCCCCTATGGCGCGGCAAACTTTATAAGCAGAATAACGCGTTTAGCTGTTTTCCTCGATCATGACGGGCCCATGATCATCGACATGGTCCTCGTGCACATAGTGCAGCCGGCCATCATGAACAAAATCCATATGATCACCATGGGGCACCATCAGGTGACCATCACCTGGGCCATGCATGTGATCTGCATGTAGGCTGGCATCAAGCGGCGCTTCGCCATCTGGGTGCTCAGCCGTTACGCCTAAGACATGCTCATCAACGTGACCGTCATGGACGAAGTGCAGATGCCCGTCGTGCAGATAGTCCCAATGGTCGTCGTGCCAGACACGGGCATGTCCGCAATTATCGCCATGAACATGAGCGTGGTCAGTATGTATGTCCGCAGAGTGCGATTCAGGGGCGCCCGCACATGCGGACAGCAAAGTGACGGAAGCCGTTACGAGGAGCAAAGTGCGCATGGAAATATCCTGTTCAATGTGAACGCAGCGATAGCACCAGCTGGCCGAAAAGTCCATAAGTTACTGTTTTTATTGATATTTCTGTTTTGTTATAACATAGCAGAGCGCGATGATTTGGAGAATATTCAATTGCTTCAACGCATTGGGTAGGGATCGAGCGCGTTCATCTCCAAAGCGTAAGCGGTATTGCCGAGCTCATTGTCCGTCCGTTCAGTCCGAAGCGTGCCTTCAATCCAATAAGGCGCCCAAATATCTTTAACGCGCACGGCCTCTTCCGTGCGTATGAAAACAATCTGATTCGGTGCCGGCGGCGGTGTGTGAATACATGCACCCATATATGGCACGAATAGGAATTCGGGCAGTCGGGCGTCAGAGGAAAAGTCGAACGGAACGACATAGCCGGGAATGCGCACCAAGACCCCGTCTAGGTCATCAACCGTCTCAAACCCGCCCAATTGCGGCATGAAATCCAATTCCGAGCCTTCGGCAATGGCGGCATATGGATCACCCGCATTTGCCAATGTCGTGGTGTTCGCAGCATAGCGTTTTTCGAGCGTCGCATAGAATTGCTCATACTCTGCAGCGAGGGCTTCTTCGCTGCCTTCAGGCATCAGATCTTCCCACATTATGGTAAGCGCCTCGCCCTCTTTGACGCCCCAATAGACGGGCTCTCTTTGCGCTGGCTCATCAATCACGATGGCGGCTGCCGCCGCTTCGGCTTGTGACATCGTTGCCGCTTGAAATTCCACTGTTTCCACACCTTCAGGAATGGGTGGCGGCGCAATCGCGCGACTGGATTCACTCGTCGACGTTTCAGCTGCCCCGCAGGCAGATAATGCGAGGGCGAGTCCGCAGATAACAAGCCGATTCATATTCAGACCGTCCAGATTCACTCAAGGCCGCAAAGATGGCGCCTAATTAGACTCTGGCAAGTTAAGGTCACGATAAGTTCGGTCATATTCTGGCATCCATTCGGCACGATCACAGCCTTCCAAGACCACCAACCAACGCGTCAATCCGGTTCCCGCGATCGCTGGTGAGCGATGGCGTAAAGGACTATCAGATGATTGTGGCCAGCGTTTGCCCTTTAGCAATACCGGGTCGCCCGTCGGGAGGGACAAACACGCTTCATCCGGCGCGGAGGCGGTGTTTAGCTGCGTTCCCGGCCCGCGATAGGTGCAAATTAGACGCGCAACCACATTGTCGATATGAAATTTTGAGCATGCATCATCTGTCACGACCTCCATTCGCATCCGTAAGAATGAGGAATTGACCGTCTCTTCGACCCATTTTGCCAGGCGTGTGACATCCTGGCTGAGCCATGCCAATGCGGGATTCAAAGCAATCCCCTTGTGTTCAAACTGCTCGTTAAGGCAGGCCGAAACGTCCATAGATTTTAGAATCACGCGATCTTGTGGCAACGCGTCCACCGATAGGGCATTGAGCCAAGCTGTGACTTGGGCAGGCACGTCGCGTTGCCAAATCACCGCATCAGACCCGTTCGCGAACGGTGCGTTTGAAACCGCCAAATCGTCGATCACTGAGATCGGCAATGCCCGTGTGCGATGATCTGATAGCGAAGGCCGATCAGGAGAAGGTTTTAGCATAGGTTTTCGCGATCCAACTCATAGGTAAATACGATTTTGCTTTTTCCTTGCCGAGCATGATTGCTGACATAGATGTTATGTTATATAGTCATTTTTCGAGCGAGTCATGAAGGAATCTATGATCTCTGAAATTTGCCTAAGCTTCGACATTTGTCGAAATCCCCAATCGGGCAAAGATGGCGCCATTCTGGCGCCGTCACCAATCTCTCTCGCACTTGATTGTAGCAGAATTGGTCAGCACATCTCCCAAGTTTAGTGCTGCCAAGACAT
This sequence comes from Henriciella sp., assembly GCA_013213825.1. Classification (GTDB taxonomy): domain Bacteria; phylum Pseudomonadota; class Alphaproteobacteria; order Caulobacterales; family Hyphomonadaceae; genus Henriciella. Next base: position 11,523 of record JABSQA010000001.1, on the reverse strand, counting down.
AAGCGTTTGTAGCTCAATAGACGCAAGTGTCACTTCCAAGGCGGGGGTCCATCGGACCCCCGCCGACTTTCAACCAAACTCTACGCAATAAAGGAATGTGAGAGATGAGACTTAGCATGAAGGCCGTCATGGGTGGCACAGCAGCCTTGGCATTAGCGGCCTGTGCTTCAACCGCTGTCGCTGACAATGCGGACACAGCAACCGGCATCACGGAAGCAGACGTCATCGCCGCCCAAACGGAATGGGGCAATGGCATCGTAGCAATCGCCAGCGTTCACAGCGAAGGCGGTGATTTTGCTGCACGCGCTACTGAGCATATCAACACGCTCTATGCATATGGCGATACCGCCGTCATGTTTAAGCCAACCTTGGCGGCGGAAGATCAGTTCCGTGAGACATTCGACGAAGCTCTGTCTTACTTTATCGGCACAGAAGGTACTGAAGATTCTGGCTTTGCTATTAAAGGCTGGACCAATGTACGCTGGGAAAGCAACGGCATTTACACCGATGATGACTCAGCCACCGCCATGGGCAACTACTACTTCACGGGCCCAGACGGAAGCGAAACCAAAGTTGAGTACACGTTTGGATACGTTCTGGATGACAATGGCGCTCTGAAGATCAATCTGCACCATTCGTCTCTGCCTTACTCTGCAGGCTAAAACCATCTTTCGGGAGCCGCATATGTGGCTCCCGAAACTTACTAAGTCTTGGGCCCGCCCGGCATAATCGGTCGATCGCGCCAGGCCCCCATACTACGCACCCGGTCATACATGACCAAAGCGCCCGCCAAACTGACATTGATGCAAAACTTGGTCGGGATCTTCACGATATGATCGCAGCGCTCGACCATGGCATCGGAGAGATTTCCGCGTTCAGGCCCGAGCACGTAAGCCGCCATACGCGGATGCTTAAACTCGGGCAGTTCGACGGCGTCATCGGTGAGTTCGATGCCGACCAACTGACAGCCTTTGGGAAACACCATCTCGTCCATCGACTCCCAGGCATAATAGGGCACGTTCTTAAACGTCCGCGAGGTGTCTGAGAGATTGGCGATTTTCGTACGGTCTGCGGCTTGGACAGAGAAGACAAAACTCGCCCCAAACGCATTGGCTGTGCGCATCAATGCACCGAGATTCATCGGCTTAGAGATACCCTCCGCGCCAATGGCAAAATAGCCCTTCATCAGATCACTCCCCAAACCAAGCGGCCGAGGGCCAGAACACCCAGTAATAAGACCGGTAAAATCATGCTGTAGCGGCGCGCTGTGCGTAAATGCGCAAGCGGATTGGGATAAGTATCCCGCAAATGCTGCGCCGCTTCGCGGGCGGATGGCTCTAAGGCTTCTGCAATCGGCGCCTTATTCGCTGCCGCCACCACAGCCGCATTGGCCGAGACGCGATCCGCAAACTCCTCTCGCCAGGCTTTCAGAGCTCGGCGCAGAACAAGCGCCGTGATCACCCGCATTTGCAGCGCTAAGGCGAGGGCAAAGCCAAGTCCGCCAACCAAAACCCAAAACAGGACTGTCTTGTCCAAACTGTCTCTCCGCTACGTCAGACCTTCACAGCGCCGGTTGCCATGGCTACCAAAGCCTCGTCAACGACTGCGATGAGGAAACGTCAGATGAAAGCCCTGCTCTCCAAAGCCCCAGGTGGCACCGATACGCTGGTTCTAGAGGATATTGAAAGCCCGACCGCCGGCAAAGGTGAAGTGGTCATCTCAGTCAAAGCGATTGGTGTGAACTTCCCAGATACGTTGATTATTCAGGATCTGTATCAGTTCAAACCCGAACGCCCGTTTAGCCCCGGCGGTGAAGTCTCCGGTGTGGTCAAAGAAGTCGGCGAAGGCGTCACGCATCTACAAGTCGGTCAACGCGTGATCGGGTCCTGCGGCTGGGGCGGTATGCGCGAAGAAATGACGCTCGAGGCGGGCCGCTGCATCCCAATTCCAGACACTGTGCCTTTCGACGAAGCCGCTGCCTTTGTGATGACTTACGGCACCTCATACTACGCGCTGAAAGATCGCGCGGATCCCAAGCCAGGTGAGAAGCTGCTCGTGCTCGGCGCGGCTGGCGGTGTTGGCATTGCCGCGGTCGAGCTTGGCAAAGCCATGGGCTTGGAAGTCATCGCGGCCTGCTCAACCCAAGAGAAAGTCGATTTCTGTCTGTCCAAGGGCGCAGATAAAGGCCTTGTCTATGATCGCGGCCCCTTGGACCGCGGCCAACAAAAAGCTTTTTCCAACGCCATCAAAGAGATTAGCGGCGGTGGCGTCGACATCATTTATGACGGAGTCGGTGGCGACTATGCCGAACCCGCTGTCCGCGCGATGAATTGGGAGGGCCGGTTCTTGGTGATCGGGTTCCCAGCAGGGATTCCCAAACTGCCGCTCAACCTGACTCTGCTCAAATCTTGCGACGTTCGCGGCGTGTTCTGGGGGGCCGCTGTCGCCCGCGACCCCGCGGCCAATCAAGCCAACCTGGCCGAGATGTTTGCCATGTATCAAGAGGGCAAAATCAAGCCGCACGTCTCAGATACCTTCCCCCTAGAGCGCGGCGGCGAAGCGATCCAGTATCTGATCGATCGCAAGGCTTTGGGGAAAGTCGTGGTGACGGTTTAGAGCGATTTAGATCCGGTTTTGCGCTTGATAGCCCACGCGCGACTGGCTGGAACCTCGGCCTTGAAACGCGGCTTACCATAGCCCCTCTACCGATCGCGGGAGAGGGGTTGGGGTGAGGGCGCCGGTGTATGCGTTGAAGCGAGAACATTGCCTGCGGGACGCATCTTGCCGTTATCCGCACATGCGCCCGCGATCAAGGCATCGATATCGTTGCGTGCCTTGTCGACGGACCAAAAGCCACCTAGGTGCTAACCATGCCTGAACTCCCCGAAGTTGAAACCGTTCGACGTGGCCTGACACCTGCGATGCAAGGCAAGCGCATCGCGCGTTTGGACGTTAATCGACCGGACTTGCGATTTCCCTTTCCTGATCGTTTTCGCGAACGGGTCGAGGGGGCGAGGATTACGCATATGGGGCGCCGCGCGAAATTCTTGGTGACCGAGCTCTCGACCGGCGAAGCATTGATCATGCATCTTGGCATGTCCGGGCGATTTACGGTCAATGATGCCGGTACGGCCGCGTTTCATCATGATCCCGGCACCAATCCAGCACATGACCATGTCGTGTTTCACATGCAGGATGGCACCACGGTCACCTATAATGATCCGCGTCGGTTTGGCTTTATGGAATTGTGGCCGCTGGAAGACCTGACCAAGTATCCGCGCGTCGCGCATCTTGGGCCGGAGCCTTTGTCAAACCATTTCAATGCGGCCTACCTAGATCAAGAATTGCGGGGCAAAACGGCGCCGATCAAAGCCGCCTTGCTTGATCAATCGGTGATCGCTGGGCTGGGCAATATCTATGTCTGCGAGGCCCTATTCCGGTCTGGTATCAGCCCGCGTCGCAAAGCCCAAAGCGTGGTCGGCAAACGCAATGAACGATTGGCGCCCGCCATTAATGACGTGATTGCCGAGGCGATTGCCGCCGGCGGGTCATCCATTTCTGACTTTGCCAGCGCCAGCGGTGAGCTTGGATATTTTCAAAAGCAGTTTTCCGTCTATGACCGGGAAGGCGCGCCGTGTGATAGCTGCGGCCGCCCGATTAAACGCCTCGTCCAATCCGGCCGGTCGACCTTTTTCTGCAGCAATTGTCAGCGCTAATCTGATGGCCTGCGGCACCGCTTCATTTTGGACCAAGTGGCGACGGCAACAACTCCGGTCACGCCGGCCAAGAGTGCATACTCAGTAGCTGTTGCAGCGCGCTCGGAAGACAAACGCTTCTGCGCCCGCAATTTTCCCAAAAATAAGTCGCGTCTTGTCAGCACCAGACCACCCCCGTTTGGGCGCGTGTACTGTAAATAGATTACACAAAACCTACTTTTATTTGGTTCGACCAGATTTTTTTACGCCGCATCTGTGCGCACACAGATCAATTCCCCCAAAGGCGTTGCCACCATTTGCGTTTCGGTGCTGGTTCCGACACGCCTATGGCGCTTGCTGAAAAGCCACCGTCGGCCATTTTCCCTTGGATGTCTTCGAGCTCCCAACCGGTCAGTTTGGCCAAGCTTTTGGCTTCTTCATCCCAGCGGGACACGAGCGACTCGGCATATTCACCTGCGGCCTCACACTGCCCGTAATCCCCGCGCCAAGGATGGCGTAACACATAGCGGCCTTGGTAATTCTCACGGTCGCCTGTGACTTGGAAATTCAGATCTTCAGGGAAAGTCTGGCCATCATAGCGCACATGCAAACGGGTCACGAAAGCATCCACCGGCTGTGGCCCTGGCCGAATGCCAGGCCTTGGCGTCGGCATGGGGGACACGTTGCCTTGCGGGCCTTCGTCCAGCCACATCACACCCAACTCGCGCAATTCCGACCGGGATAGCGGATTGGCCGCGCATGGGTCGCACCAGGACATATCCCAAGCATATTCCATGAAGACCGCTTTGCCATTTTGCTTGTCGGTCTGGTGTTCGAACATGGCTTTGTAAAACTCGCCAAACTCGTCTTTCACGAAAATCGGGACATCCATGTTCGAGGGCAGTTTGACGGTCTTATAATTGGTCGTCTCAACCCGGCCTTCGCGGGTAATGGCGAAGACGAATAATTCCTGTTTTCCCTCAGCATTCACCGTGCCGAGCCGAATGGGCAGCATGAAATCCTCATCCTCATATGCCACCTGGATGGGGCGCAGCATGGATGAGCCATCATGACGTTCGAGATTCACTTTCGCGACGAAGAACTTCATCCCGCGTTTAAGATAGGCGCCAACCACCTCTTCAGCGCCGTAAGGGATGCGATAATCATTCTGATTGAGCCAAGTGATCAGACCATCGCTTTCTTCAGCGGACAGGATGAGGATGTCATACTCCCCCACTTCATACTCGGCCTCAATGGTCACGCCGAGATCTTCCGGCGCCATTTCCGCTGCCTCTTCAGCGAAGACAGCTTGTGGTGCCCCTGCCATGCTTCTCAATTCGTAGCGTATCGCCTCACACGGGTTCTCATCATAATATTCGACCAAACGCGGCGCCGTATATTCATCCAAATGATCGACCAAAGCCGGATTAGCGACATTGATCTGTTCGCGTTCAGGGATATCCACCACGGGAACCACCATGGCGAACTCATTCACGTCGCCGCGATAATCCGACGCCATGGTCACGACGGTCCGGTCTTGATCACGGACCAACACCACTTTTGAGGCATCATTGAATAAGTCTGTATCTGCTTTGGCGACATAGAAGCCGCAAAACGCAGCGGCGGACGGCGCGCTAAGCGCGAACGACGTAAGGCCGAGCGCGCACGCTCCCGCGAGGTGTCTGAGAATCATTGGAAGGTTCCTTTTTAGGGGTCCACTGAAATCGCTTTGCCGGAAGCAAATGATCGAGAAGTGGAGTTAGAACAGCCAGCCCTGCCAAAGCGAACAGCATGGCGCCGCGAATATGATATTCCCAGCTCAACCAGGCAGCGACGGCGGCAACTGCAATCGCGAATAGCAGGCGCGCAAGACGAGAGTCGGGCGTCGAACGGGGGTCGGTAATCATGAAAAAGGCAAAAACCAGAAGCGCGCCAGATTGCAGCTGATGGATCGGGATCGCCATCGGATCACCGAGATATAGCGCCCGACCAAACAACATCGCCGCGAATGCAACCAAAAAGCCCAGCGCGATATCGAGCCGCTTAGCACTGGAGAGGACTAAAGCCGCGAAACCAATCGCAAACGCGGCAAAGATGGGGGCTTGGCCCCATTGGCCCGGCGACACCCAAGCGGCTTTACCGGCGAGCAAGCTCACCACGACGATGCCAATGCAAGCCGGATTGAAGAGGTGTTTGCCGCGATAGCGGATGAGGAATTTCGCAGAAATCGCGATAAAGGCTGCCGCGAGCCAGAACCATAAGGAATTGGCCCGCAATAGAATTGAGAGCGATAAAGAGGTGATCAATGCCGACTTCCATTGGAAGCCTGCGAACCACCCGACAAACCCAGCTGCGAGGTTAGAGCCTCGCCAGTGGCTGCCCGTATCAGCCAAACGGCGGGCTTTGCGGGCATTGACCCAGACCGTTCCAGCCGCTTGCGCGAACATCGCTCCGACAATCGCCGCAAAGAGCGCCATGGGGCGCGCGCCAAAGTCACTGGTGGTTAAGGAGATTGAGAACAGACCAGAAAGTGCCAGGATCTGCCAATGCCTGGCATCCTGATTGACGGCTTTGAGCAGCCTTACGCTTCTCGTCCTCACACCCATACGAATAATAGAACACACCAAATGCGTGCGAATTAGGGCACGTTCTAGCTTAAGCACGATTATCTCCGCGCAGAATTCAAACACCAGATGAGATGGAACCGCGTGCGCTGCGAACTGCTTTCAATCGCCGCCGCGACACCGGTGCCTATAGCTCTTTAAGACTTGTCCGCTTAGATGGGCTTTATGAGTGAACAAGACACTGTTTCTTTTGGTTTCGAGCGCGTGACACCGGACGAGAAAGTTGACCGGGTCAAAGGCGTGTTTCGATCTGTGGCGTCGAAATATGACGTGATGAATGACTTCATGTCGGTCGGCATTCATCGACTTTGGAAACATGACACGATGAACCGGCTCAACCCCCAGCCTGGCGAAGCGCATCTCGACGTCGCGGGCGGTACAGGCGAACTCGCCCGCGCATTTTTAAGCCTCGCCGACGCGGCCGGAAAGCGTCGCGGCGATACGCGTCAAGCCACCGCCATTGTTTGCGATATCAACGATGCCATGCTGGAAGCGGGCAAAGCGCGCAGCGATAATGCGGAATGGAGCGACCGGCTAAATTGGGTATGCGCTGATGGCACAGCGCTCCCTTATCCAAAACGCACCTTTGACGCCCTGACGATCAGTTTCGGTATCCGAAATTTCGCCGATCGAGTCGCCGGGCTGAAAGAGTTTCGCCGCGTCTTGAAAACCGGAGGGCGTCTGGCGGTCTTGGAATTCTCGCAAATGACCGCGCCGATGCTGCAACAGGCTTATGATGCCTATAGTTTCTCGGTCATCCCAGAAGTCGGAAAAATCGTCACGGGCGATCGCGACAGCTATCAATATCTCGTCGAAAGCATCCGCCAGTTTCCCGACCAAGAGACATTCAAAGCCGAAATTGAATCAGCTGGTTTTTCGAACGTGTCCGTGACCAATTTCTCTGGCGGTATTGCTGCCCTGCATTTTGGTTGGGCGATTTAAATCATGTTCAAGGCGCTGGCGGACTATGGTCGATTGATGCGCGCGGGCACGGCGCTCGCGCGGCATGATGTGATCCTGCCAGGCGAATATCACAGCCGCTTGCCATTTCCCGCAAAACTCGCGGGTAAAACGCTGCGTCTATTTGGTGGTGGCGCCAAAGGCCGCCAAGGCGAACGCTTAGCAACCGCCCTTGAAAAGCTTGGGCCGGCTTATATCAAACTCGGTCAATTCTTGGCGACGCGTCCGGATGTGTTTGGCGTCGAAACCACGACCGACCTGTCGCGTCTCAAAGACAAGATCCCGCCTTTTCCGATGAAGGCTGCGCAAAAAGCCCTGGCCGAAGAGTTCGGTGAGGATGAAGCCCGAGATCTATTCCCTGACCTTTCTGAACCCATTGCAGCCGCCTCCTTGGCGCAAGTGCATCGCTTGCAGACGGAAGACGGCGCCAAAGCGATAAAAATTCTGCGTCCTGGCGTTGAGAACATGATCGGTCGCGAATTGCGGGCGATGAAACGCGCCGCCCGAACGGTCGAGCGCGTGAATGTCGAGAGTCGACGGCTAGAGCCCGTGGCTTTCACGGAGACGGTCGCCGCCTCGATGGAAAAGGAATTGGACCTCAGACTGGAAGCCGGCGGCGCCGATGAAATGCGCGAGCTGTCTTTCAAAGCCGGATATTTCCACATTCCGGAAGTGGATTGGGAACGCTCCGGGAAGCGCGTGCTGACGACAGATTGGGTCGAAGGGAAACCGCTCACCGATCCAGCTGCACTGGATACGCTCTCTGTCGACCGAGCAACCCTCGCAAATATGGTCACACGTGGGTTTCTCGATCATGCCATCCATCACGGGGTCTTCCATGCTGACATGCATGAAGGCAATATGATCATCACCCCGGACGGTCGCTTAGCCTTGGTCGATTTCGGTATTATTGGGCGTATCGGCATGAATGAACGCCGGTTTCTCGCAGAGATCTTGTGGGGCTTTCTGCGCCGCGATTATTACAGGGTTGCCGAAGTGCATTTTGAAGCGGGGTATGTCCCGGCCGATAAGTCCGTCGGCGACTTCGCACAAGCCTTGCGCAGTGTCGGTGAGCCGATCCACGGAAAGTCGGCCAGCGATGTTTCGATGGGTCGGCTCCTGCTGCAACTACTCGACTTCTCGCACACGTTTGGCATGCGTTTGCGACCGGACCTCGTGCTGCTTCAAAAGACGATGGTGCAAGTCGAAGGCGTCGCCCGCGCGATTGACCCCGGACATGACATTTGGGCCGCGGCAGAGCCCATTGTCAAAGACTGGATCACTCAGAACCTCGGGCCCGCCGGTGCGGCGAAAATCATTTCGCAGAATGTCAAAGACGTCGCTGATCGTTTGAAACGCCTGCCCGAGGTGATGGATCAATTCGAAGCGCAATTAAACAAACCAGAACCCGCCCCGCTGCCGCGTGAACGCTTCGCACCTTGGTGGGGATGGATGGGATTTATATTGGCGATTATCGGAGCGATCGTCGCGGTAAGTGTGGGGTAGTTCGCCCGAAAACATCTCAAGTTTTTCGCGTAAAGGCCACCCGTGCCAAATACTTCTAAAGAGCTCGATGATTGTCTCGAGTTGCGGCAAAAATCACAGCGATCAAGTAAACTCATCGACGCGGTCATCTACAACCGCTTCTTCGAACCGCATTAAGAACCAGCCCACCGCCAAAAATGGCCACCAAACCAAAAACAAAAACAACGCCGTCCAAAAGTGTTCAGGAGTTAGAAAGACAGCGCCAAGAAGTATCGTGCCGAATATGCAAACACAGAACGCGGCAGCTTTGAAAAGAAAATCACCCAGCAAAATAGCGAGCGTTCTTAGCATTACCCCTAGCCCCGTTGAGGCAAGAAGACCACAAACCGGGTGCCGGTCGCTCCTGTCTCACCAAGTTCCAGGTCACCACCCATGGCGCGCGCCAGGTCGCGCGACAATGCCAGACCAAGTCCGGTACCATCACGACGGGTCGACCCTGCAAAGGGTTTAAATAGGTTGGCCTGGGCCTGAGCTGGCAAGCCCGGTCCAGAGTCCAGAACGCTCAACGCTGAGCCATCATATCCGATTGAGATAGACCCTCGCCCCTCCATCGCCTCTGCGGCGTTGCGGATTAGATTGGCACATATCCGGTGTAAGTGATCTGGATCGATGTCCACCATCGCATCTTCGATCACTTCATTTTCAAACGTCACATCGCCGTGCGACGCGAGCGCCTCTGCCGCAGCTTCGGCGACCACGTCATACAGTCGTACGGACTTGATTTTGATGTCTGGCGTTGAGGAGCGACCATATTTCAAAGTGTCGCTGGCGAGATTAATTGCGCGCTCAAGCGCTCGTTCGAGACGCGGCAGGCTTTTCGCCACCCGTGGGTCCTCCGAGCGGGAAAGACTGTCCGAGACCAGTTGCGCCGTGGCCAGCGAGTTGCGCAGATCGTGATTGATCTTCGCGACGGCTTCGCCAAGCTGCGCCAAGCGCTCTTGCTGACGGAACGCGCTGGAAACGGCCTCTTCCATATCCGACAGCGCATTTTGGGCGCGACCAATCTCATCGCCTCGCGGCGTCGGGGCGAGACGGCGTTTCCAACTGCCAGGCTCGTCCTTAATCTGCTCAACCGCTTGGGTCACCCGCCGCACCGGTCGGACAACGGTCATCAGCAGCATGAGATAGATGAGACCCCCGGTAAATGCGGAGATGAGCAGCGATAGACCCAAGATTCGCAGACCAAAAGTCTCGAGCTCTGTCCGCAACCCCTTCTCATCGACGACAATTTCAATCACCCGGCCCGGGCGAGACCCTGCGGCGCGGATAACCAAGAATCGATCTCGCGGTGCAAAGAACGTTGCAAGCGTATCGCTCACTTCGGAAAAATCTGGCTCGGCGTCGAACAGGATGATTTTTCGTGTGCAGCAAATCTCCTCCCCAGGATTGAGGATCATATCGCGCTGCTCATCATAGAGCTCTGCCACCGCGAGAACCATTGCACTCTCGAGCAGCTCTTGTTCAAGCTCCTCAGAAACCATTCGGCTCGGCGCGGCCTCAAGCGACAGGGCTGCCAACCGCCCGGCATCAATTTGGGCTTCCAGCCAATTGTTTCGGAAATTCGTCGCGCTGGGCACGAAAATCAGTGCCTCGACAAGGAGGACACTGGCAATCGCGATGAGGAACAGTCTGAAAGACAGACTTTCCCGCCACCGTAACTTGCGCTTTGTGGCGCCGATGTCCGAAGACTCACTCACCCCACGGCACGTAGCTTATGGGATGCGTTGCAGCAACCCGACAAGGGTCCGAGACGCCTTACCAAACACAGTAGGGGTAAAGTGCGCACTTGCAGCGCGCTTCACCACTTCAGCCCGGGTTGGATATGGCGAGATGAAATTGGTCAGTGATTGCACACCGAGCTTATTAGACATCCCATAACCCACAATCTGGATGATATCTCCAGCTCCGTCGCCAACGACAGACGCACCGAGAATTTTACCTTTGCGGATGACCAATTTGGCCTCACCGAGGGTTTTGCCTTCTGCGATCGCGCGATCATTTTCGTGGAATGGGAAAGACGATGTGGTGACACTGTCGCCAAACTGCTCGCGCGCTTCAGCTTCTGTCAGACCGACTTGGGCAACTTCAGGGGCCACATAAGTGACCGCTGGAAGCGGAAGATCGCTCGCCTTGCTGCCTTGCTTAAAGAACGCGCGACGCGTGAACACGGAAGCGTGCCATCCCGCCAAGTGGGTAAACTGGCCTTGACCGGCAATATCGCCAAGGGCCCAGACGCGCGGGTTCGAAACCGAACGCAGCTTATCCGAAACTTGAATACCGCGACGATCGAAATCGACTTTACCGGCTTCCAGTTCTAGCCCGTCCAGCATGGCCCGGCGACCAACCGCGACGAGCAGATGCGTGCCCTGAATGGTCTTGGTCCCGTCATCGCTTTCAGTGTCCACTGAAATCGCGCCGTCTGCGCCGGTCACCTTTACAGCCTTGTGGCCCTCTAGAATTGTGACGCCCTCTTCGCGAATGGCATCCACCGCAATTTTGGCATGATCGGCATCCGCACGGGCCATCGCTCGACCCATTTCGATAACGGTCACTTCCGAGCCAAGCCGGTGAAACGCTTGCGCCATTTCCATCCCGATGGGGCCACCGCCAAGAATTACCAAGTGTTTGGGCTGCTCTGGCAAAGAGAAGACTGTCTCATTGGTGATTTAAGGTGTTTCGCTGAGACCAGGGATCGGCGG